>JBEIQG010000024.1:0-25166 GCA_040376625.1 Nitrospira sp.
ACTCCGCCTTCGAACACACGGTACCCTGCGGACATGAACCAGTGATCGGTGATGTCATACCGAATTTTCACTGCCGCGTCGATGGCACGACCTTGAGTGCTGAGGAGGCCATCGAAGTCCAGGAGCGCCGTCCAGCGCGGGGCGATGTCGTATTCCAGGCTGCTACTGAGCAGGGGCACGAATCCCACATTGCTGTCGGAGGCGAGCACGCCCTGCTGGCGGAGTTCAACCCGCGCATCGCGAATGAAGGCGGTGGCACCGATACGCCACCGCCAGCGTTCCGTTTCGTGGACCAGGTATCGATAGGTCAGGCGGTAGGAATCGAACTTGTACTCGGAATCTATCGGTGTGCCAGGGGTGAAGGTGCCGCCGGCGAAGCGCACCGGCTGTCCGAACGCCCCGGTCCCGGAAAACCCGAGCGGGGCGTACACGAAGCGGAGTGAGTGCCGATGCGCCATGTTCCAGGTCAGCTCCACGCGGCGCTGCACTTCCGGACCATTGCCTTGGATGTCGGTGAGCCCGAACCTGGTCCCGGCGCTGCTGTCGGGAATCTGAATCTGGTTTCGCGATTGCCAGACCGCCCCGGTTTCGAATTCCAGGGAGAAGGGCAGCTCAGGAGGCGCGGCGTCTGCCAGGGAGGACAGAGCGCTGAATAGAATGGCCATGACACAGAATAGAAGGACGATCGATGCCCGATCGCCAGAGCGTCTGTTCCTGCCGTGGGGATATCGACTCGCGAGTCTTTGCGACTGTTTCCCGTCAATGAACGCTGTCATTCAGGAACTCCTCTCTCAATATTCCGTAGATCTCCACATCCACAAATTGGCCGAAGCGGATGTAATGCTCGCGCATGCGGCCTTCGTAGGTCATTCCGACTTTTCGTAAGACACGTCCGGAGGCCGGGTTATTGTGAAAGTGTGGGGCGTATATGCGGTGGAGTGGGAGGCGGGTGAAGCCGTAGTCGAGGACGGCTCGTACGGCTTCGGTGCAGTAGCCATGGTTCCAGTAGCCGGTACCGAGCCAGTAACTCAGGCGTGCAAGCTCGTGCTCGGGGGCGATTTCCATCCCGATTGAACCGATGAGTGGTTCCTCTTCCGCGAGGGCGATGGCAAATGTGATGGCGTTGCCCGTGGTGAAACTCTCCTGTTGCCGCACAATCCATTGTGCGGCCGCTTCGATGTCATAGGGGTGGGGAAGCAATGTGCCCGCGGCGACTTCCTTCACCCCCGCCAGTCGGCACAGGGTATCGGCATCGGAGGCCTTGAATGGCCGGAGCAGCAGCCGTGCAGTACGAAGGGTCGGACAGGCATCCATCACGGTGATCACAGCACAGTATCCAGCCTAAAACAACTGCCGAGGCCGGCATCGACCTTGATGCACGTCCTCGAAGGCCGTCCATTGACAGTGTTTCTTCATCCCCGCCAGAATCCTGCTCGTCGAAACCGGCCAGAGAAGTGCTTTGATCTTGCTTCCGGAATATCCACAGTTCGCAACGAGGAGGGGCAGATGATCATGGCGGTGTTCAATCCACGCACTGCGCTACGCTCTCCGCGGGATACGTTGGATGGGTACATCATCCTCCCGCGCTTGATCGACAAGGTGCGCGCGCAGGCACGAGGCGAGCTTCCGGCGGCGTACCAGAGGAATCTGCTGCATCGCGGGGGCACGCTCGACGGGCGCTTCCTTGCCTTTACCGGGTTGGAAGGGGAGGCCTTGCGGGCGGTCATTCTCTCCTGCGAGACGGATGAGCCGGTGGCGCAATGGGTTGCGCAACATGCGACACGACATTCCGACGAAGAGAAACAGCGGTGGGCTGCCGACGTTGAGGGTTATCGGCCCGCTGGTCGGATCCTGCTCTATCTGCAATCGACCGTTCCTGCCCTGGCCGCGAAAATCGACTGTGCCCTCGTGAGCCTGCTCGACCTCATCGATATGGACGAAGGCCGGCTTGCGGTTCCCTCACCGGGTAGCTCTGCAGGTGGTGAGAAAAGATGCTTCTGAGTGATACGTCCCATTGTTCATGAATAGTCCGTGCCATGGACGGATGAGGGAGGTGGGCAGCGGTGGCTCAACGATACAAGGAACTTTCAAAGGCCCATATCGAATTCATCACCAAGCAGAGGTTGTTCTTTGTCGGGACGGCCACGGCGGAAAGTCGGGTGAACGTGTCGCCGAAAGGCATGGATTCGTTGCGGGTGCTCGGCCCCGTTCGCGCGGCATGGCTCAATGTCACCGGGAGCGGGAATGAATCTTCGGCCCATGTACAACATGACCCGCGTATGACGATCATGTTCTGCGCCTTTGAGGGGCAGCCTCTGATCCTGAGGCTCTACGGCCGGGCGAAGGTGGTGCACAGGGGTGACCCGGAGTGGCAGGAGCTTCTTGGTCTGTTCCCCCCGCTGCCCGGTGCCCGTCAGATTTTCGACGTGACCATAGACCTCGTGCAAACCTCCTGCGGCATGGCAGTTCCTTATTTGTCGTACCTCGGGGACCGGGAGTTGCTCAGCGTCTGGGCCGAGAAGAAAGGCGACGAAGGGCTAAGGCAGTATCGGGAAGACAAGAATCAACTGAGCCTGGACGGCATTCCCACTCACATCGTCGCCAAAGAAAGACAGTGATTGCTTTTTCGATCACTCGCGCAGCGATCCGCCGATATGCCTGTCTGATTGTGAAGCACTGTCGCATGGAAGGAACAGTTTGTAGCCGGAGGGGATCGGAATTCATGCAGGATCTCCGATAATCGCCCGGAGAAGGTTGATCTCACTCGCTCGCTCTGCTACGAATATTCTTGTGCGTACCTGACGGGAAGCTCGTCGTTTTTCCTCAACCGTGCTTCCTCCTCTCGCTTCGGACCCACCATCGGGTTCGATCCGTTCCCTTGAAATCGCCCGAACCTGGCGCGTCACCGAGCCGCGTCGCAGATTATTTTTTTGCAAGGTGCTCCGCAATATGGGCTTAGTCAAAACCAGCCGCGCTCTTGAATTGCTTCCTCGTTCCGAGCCTGACCATCAGGCGGAGATCCTGAGGTTTCCGGCGCCGTCCTTTAAGCCACCGCCTTACCAGTCCAGACTGGACCGCGCGGATTGGGCATGTGCCGGATTGCTCGCACTGTCCGTGGCGATCCTGTGCCTGTTGATCGCGCGATCCATGCCCTCGTTCCTCTTCCAGTCGATGGATTTCTGGTTCGAGGCCGACACGCTGCGCGAGATCTCGAACATGACCCGGGTTCACGACGATCACTATCGCACGTCCGTGCATCCGCTGTTTTCGTTGATCACCTTCATCCCGGTCTATATCGCCAAGCATGTGTTGACCACCAGCCCGCTTCGCGCGGTGTTGGTCATCACCGGCGTGGTGGGCGGTCTGTGGGCCGGAACGTTGTACCTGCTGTTCCGCTTGCTTGGTTGTCGCAGACCGGATGCCTCAGTCTTTACGTTGCTCGGGCTTTGCAGCGCCTCGGCTCTGTTCTGGCTTCCGATGCCCAATTCCTATTCCTGGGGATCGCTCTCGATCATGCTGGCCCTCGTGCTGCTCTTGCTCGCCGAGGAGCGGCCGTTCGGAGCGACGGCCTATGTGATCGCAAGTGCGCTGACGCTCAGCTTTACGGTGACGAACTGGATGGCGGGTCTGCTGGTGACGCTGGTTCGATGGCCGTGGAGGCGGGCGGTACAACTGTCCGTCAATGCATTGTGCCTGGTGGTTTTACTCTGGGGCGTGCAGAAGTTCATTTTTCCCACGGCCGAATTTTTTATCGGCCATCGCGAAGAGGCGGAATTTATCAATCATCCACAATCCGGGGGGGTCGCCAACGTCCTGTCATCCCTGGTTTTCCACACCATGGTTGCTCCGGATATCCGGTTCATGAAAGACGATGCGTACACCCAGGCCAAGACCGATTCGTTTCGTCTGTCCGAACGTCTGACGTTTCAATTTTCCCGCCCGGGATCGGCCGGGCCATTGGGGCTGCTGGCCGCCGGACTCTGGTCGGCATTGTTGTTGAACGGCTTGTGGCGGCTGTTCACGCTCGATCACCATCTTCGGTTCCGCCTTGTCCTGGTGGGCCTGCTGGGGTTTGAGGGCCTGCTCCATATTCTCTACGGAGAGGAAACCTTCGTCTATAGTTTGAACTTTCTTCCGCTGCTCCTCGCCGTTGCCGCTTTGGGGGCCATCAGTCCGGGCCGTCGGATAGTCCTGGCCTTGGCCGCCTCGCTCGCGCTCTGTACGGGCGTCAACAACTGGGACCAGTTGCAGGAGGCTACGCGCACGGCGACGCAGTTCACACCGCAGCGTGAGATCATGACCACTATGATGCAGAAAGATCCGGATCGGCCCTGGCCCCGCTCGGTGGGGCATATCCCGCTGGCGCAGCCCGGCACTCCGGAAGGCGGTACGGCCTATCACGAGCCGGGCGGGGATTTCAGTCCGCATGTTCCGAGCTTCGGCGTCTCCATCTGGCTCTGCGATGCGGACGGACTTCCGGTCGTCACCAGCCAGACCATGCCGCTCAGCGATATCCAGCAGCGGTTCGCACCCTCCACGCATCCGCACATTCCGGCCATTGTCACGCAGACACCCTACTATCAGGCGACCTGGTCGCGGCTGGACGCCACCCATTGGGAACTGCGTTTCAAAAATTATACGAACCATGTTCCCGCGATTCTCATTCGCAGCGTGGGACCGGCAGGCGGGCCGGTGACCGCTTTGGACTGGGACGGGACCCAGATCGGGGTCAACCATCGTTGGGCGGTGAGCGCGGCGCCTGCTCCCCGCTCGATCGCCTTCGGAGATGAGAATTCGTCCGATTGGATGACCGCGCAGTCATCGGCCAAGTCGTGGACCGGCGAATCCGGCTGGGGATATGCGCGAATGAAGTTTGCGTCGGCCTCGACGGGGGAGGACGACGAAATTCGTGTCGTGCTTGCCGATTTGCAGCCGCCCGTCGACATTCAGAATCGCTACACACATCTGTCGAAGCGGGCTCGTCTCGCGCTCCCCGAGCCGCGCCTCCAGGCCTCCATGGATGCACAAATCACGCATCTCATGATGAGTCTCGTCGACGATGAAACCCGCCCCGGCGATCCCACGTTTTACTACCGTGCCTGGCATCGACAGGGTTCATACATTACGGCGGCGCTGGCGCGGGCCGGCGATCCTCATGTCAGCCGGGTCCTCTCGCAATTTCTGGCCTCTCACGATTTTGCCGGTGGCTCCGGTCCCGAAGCGGATGCCCCCGGCCTGGCCATCTGGGCGCTGACCGAGTCGGCTGCGTATATCGCCGACCCGAGGCACAATCAATGGCTCTGGCCGCACATTCTCCGGAAAGCCCAGCTGATCGAAAGCATGTTGACGGCCCGTGCGCCGCTCCTGGAGCCCTATTGGATTCCCTCGCCCCATGATTTCAACCATGGACGGGAGACCAGGACGGCGTTGCTGGCCCAACCGGCGCGTGACGGCCTGATCGTCGGCCGCGTCGGAGAGGACTGGCCGTTATTCTATGTGAATGCCGTCAGTTATCGCGGGCTGCTCGCTGCCGCTGACTTCGCCGAACGGCTGGGAAAACGTCAACAAGCGGCTCGTTGGCGACAGCACGCCAGCGGGATCGAGGAGAGTTGGCAGCGCCAGTTTCCACATGGCTCGCAGGACAGTGTCACGTACCCCGTCAGTTTGCGTGCATTGGCCGGGTCTGCCGGCCGCCGCACCCAGTTGGGACAGCCTATGACGACCTATCGCGCCCCTGCGAAATCCCCGACAGCGGCTACCCAGCTGACTCAGGCACACCGGGCATTGCGGCTCGGACGACCGGAAGCGGTCTGGGCGACGCTGCATCAACTCTGGAGTCATCAGGCCTCGCCGGGCCTGTATACCTGGGATGCGTCGCGGCCCACGCAGGATGAAGTGGCGGATGGCTGGCAATATGCGCGGGGCTGGCACAATGAAACCGCCGTCTCGCCGGACTATGAAACGGCGGCGTTGCTGCTGTTACTGCAACAGGATATGTTGGCCTATCTCGATGAGACGGCGGCGGAGCCCACGGTGGTGATCGGCGCCGGTATTACTCCGGCCTGGCTTTCACAACCGATGGCGGTGTCTAACCTTGCCCTTCCCGGCGGTTCCATCACGTGGCAATGGGACGGCCAGAAGATGCGGGTGACGCTGCGGGGACTCTCGCGGAAGATTCAGTTGGGTTCGGCCTTTCCGCCCGGCACCGAACTCACCGTCGCGCAGAAGCCGCTGCGCCCGTGATTCGGTCGTCTGCCACTCAGGTGTGTCTTCTATGTTCAGAATCCCCGTCCACCGCCGCCGCCGAACCCGCCGCCCGACGATCCGCCCCTGCTGAATCCGGACCCGCCTGAACTGCGGGGCGCCGAGGTCATGGTGCTGCCGGTGCGCGCGGCCATGTCGCCCATGCGGCTGGTGAAGCCGCTGGTGTTGAACTGCGCCATCTCGGCCCCCTGGTACCAGGCGGGCGAGGTCGTCACGATGGATTCGAAAGCCCGTGCCCAATTTTTCTCCACCCCGAGCGCCATCGCATAGGGAAGAAATTTTTCGAACAGCTCCGGGGTCTTGATGACTCGATCAAAACGGTCGGCTTCCACGCGGGTGAGAAACTCCTCGAATCCCAAAACGCCTTCCAGGGCTCTGCTGCCTTGCAGGGTGCGGGCCGGCATGATGCGGCCGAACGCGATCACGATCAGGCCTGACAGCAAACCGGCCCAGAGAAGTGTCATGGGAGCCATTCCCCATCGAGCGCCCAGCGCGGAAAGGGCGACGGTCAGCAGCATTCCCAGCACGATTCCGCCGACCAGATATCCCTGCTTCACCCGATCGGGCCGCTGCGTGTAGTACTTCCGTCCTAGGAGCGACTCGAAGATTGCCTCCTGAATGAGAGGGAGGGATCGGTAAAAGCGGTTTTCGAGCGAACTCAGCGAAACGTGATCGGTGGTGCTGTCTTTGAACAACGCTTCCAGCAGAAGCCGCTCGTAGGCCGGTAAGGCCGCCCAGTCCAGGGAAGGCTTGGTGCGATGAAAGCGATAGTCGGTACTCGACCAGAGGCCGAACAGGTGCTCGGCCTTCTGTTCGACAATCCGAATGTATCCTCGCACGGCGAGATCGACGACGGTGGCGGTGAGATCGCGAGTGTCGGGACTATCGTCCATGAGTGTGCCCGCTTCGGCCGGGGTCAGTCGATCCGGCGGTTCATAGGCGACGGTAATCGGCCGAAGCCGGGGATCCCTGCCTCGCGTGGCCCACAGCCGATACATCACGATGAAGACAAACAAGGGAATCCCCAGCGCCCAGTTGCTCACGAAAAATCTGTGCGTCTGATCCACCGCGGTGGGAGCCGCCACGATGCCTTTGTCCCATCCGACGACGGCAGTGAGTCCTTCGCGAAAGCCCAGGGCGCGTGTCATGTTCATCTGAACGCCGGCTCCGACGATCTCAACCGTTGCTGCGGTTTCGCGTGCACCGTAAGCTCCCGTGAAGGCCTGCGCGCGGAGGCCTGTCGTCTGTGGCGGGAGCACGATCCGCACCGAAGCCTGTTCGATGGGCACATCCCATTCGTCGCCGGTGACGTTCCAATAGAGTTCGTCGTGATCCTCGAAAAATTTCAGCCCGTTTCTCACGCGATACTTCAGCACGAAGGTGCGGGTGGCATCGGTCGCGTCGGGAATCCAGATCTTAAAACTCCGGTAATGCCGTTCCCGGCTGCTTTCGAATGTGAGAGGAGTGCCCTGTTCGTCCGTGACGGTGACTCGATCCAGCAGGAGGCTGTAATTGAAGCCTTGCGGGGTCCGATATTCGACGGGAATCAGGCGCTCGATGCCGTTCCATGTCCCTTCGAAGCGGGGACTGACGGTTTCCTTGACCAGCAGGTCGCCGCCGGATAGGACCTGGAGTTCGACGTCGAACCGGCTGAGCAAGAACGAACGGGCTGCCGCAGGGAGGAATTGGCTGAAGATGAGGAAGCAGAGCAGGGGTGCGATGAGCAGATGCGGGGCAAGTCTTGGACTTCGCCCGGCGCTCCCATGTGGACGGGCGGGTCGGCCCACGCTAGAACTGCACCTTCGGTGGTTCGCGCTGAAGGGTGTCCGTCAGCTCGAAGAACTGGCGACCGACGAAATTGAACCAGCCGGCAATGAGGTTGGTGGGGATCTCCTGGGTCTTCGCATTGTAGTCGCGGACCACGGCGTTGTAGTAGCGCCTGGCGTTCTGCAGGGCGTCTTCGATCTGATTGAGGCTGCCCTGGAGTTGGTTGAAGGCTTCGACCGCCCGCAGTTGGGGATAGGATTCGGCAAGCGCGAAGAGCGATTTCAGCGATTGAGTCAGTTGCGTTTCCGCAGTGCCCTTCGCCTCCGGCCCTTGAGCCGACATGGCTTTCGACCGGGCATTGACCACGGCTTCCAGTGCTCCCTTTTCATGCGCGGCATAGGCCTTGACGGTCTCTACGAGGTTGGGAATCAGATCGTAGCGGCGCTTGAGCTGGACGTCGATATCGGCCCAGGCGCTGTCGCAGGCGGCGCGGAGACGGACGAGCGAGTTATACATGCCGATGACGATCATCACGAGCAGCACCAGCGCGACGACGGCGATCCAGCCCATCGGTGTCTCCTTGCTGAGGTGGGTGAAGGTACGTACGCAGCTCCAGGGATGATAGCCTGCCTCCGGAAATCTGTAAAGCCGATGCGGTTTCCTTGATTCGAGGCCGACTAGGATCCGAGTGGGGGCTGTGGAGTGACGTGGCCGTGCGTGACTTTCTGTGCTGCCCAGGATATTCTCCCCGCGACGTGAACTGCTTCGGAGAATGGCCCTCAATGTCGTCATCGGACAGCGATCGATTCATGGGAGGTGTGTATGCCGCGTCGTGAGGAACGAATCGGGTCGGGCTTGGTTGTGCTGCTCCTCTGTTTGCTCGGCGGGACTCTTGTGCCCGTCTCTGCTGTGCCCGCAGAAGAGCCAACGATCGAGCTCAACAGTCCCGAGGTTATGCGTCAGTTGCTCGAACAGCAAGTCGGCAAACGGGTGAGGATTAAGCTGCTCTCCGGACAGGATCTCGAGGGGAAGGTGGTGAAGATCGGCACCCAGGCGCTGGTGCTCAGCGAACTGGGTGGAATGGAGTTTTTCGACGCCACCCTGCGCGTGGATCAGGTGGCCGCGGTGCTCGTGAAGGCTCGCATGAAGTAGCTGCTCGTCAGCTGCTCCGGTGTCCCCGCAGCCGCGATAACGACCACACAGAGCACGTCTCCCATTCTGCTGTTGCGTCCGGACCTCTGGAATCTCCATACTATTGCCCATGCGAGACACCCTTCAGACCGAGATCAAAACAAGTGCCGGCGATCCGCGCGAGGCCCTGCTGCAGGTTGCCGAGGCGATCTCTCTACACAGAGACCTCCCGGCCCTGTTTCGAGATCTCGCGCAACGGCTGCCCGCCGTTGCGCCCTTCGATTTCATCGGCCTGGTGCTGCACGAGCCGGCGAAACAGGTCATGAAGGTGCATGTGCTCGAAACGGCTGAGGCGCGAGGGGTGACGAACCGGTTGGACGGCATGGAGATTCCGATGGAGGAATCCGCCAGCGCCTGGGTCTGGTTGCATCAACAGCCGTTGACGATCCCTTCGCTGGCCGATGAAACGAGGTACAAGCCCGGGCTGGGCGCGCTCCGGAGCATCGGCGTGCAGTCGCTCTGTTTCTGCCCTCTCACCACGGCGATGCGGCGTCTCGGCGCGATCGGATTCGGCAGTCTGAGAACCTCCGCGTTCAGTGAAGCCGATGTGGAATTTCTCAACCAGGTCGCCAAACTGGTCGCAGTCGCCGTGGACAATGTGCTGCATCACCAGGCCTTGAGCGGCGAGCGCGATCGGCTGCAACTGCTGCTGGATGTGACGGAATCGATCGCCTCCCACCGTGATCTCACCAGACTGCTCGAGGATTTGGCCGGACGGTTGCCCCAACTCGTGCCGTTCGATTTCATCAATGCGGTGCTCCATGACGCTGCGACAGACAAGATGCGCCTGTGGTTGCTGGTGACCTCGGAGCCTTCGACCATTCGTCCCGGGCTCGAAACTCCCATCGAAGAATCGCCCGGCGGCCTGGTGTGGAAAACCCAGCAACCGCTCACGGTCCATGACGTCGCGCAGGAGGATCGCTTTCCCGGTTTGATGACGCTGTTTCGCGAGAACGGAGTGCGGTCGTTCTGTGTCGTGCCGCTCACGACGGCGCATCGCCGGCTGGGTGCCATGGGGTTCGGCAGTCTCCAACCGCGGATCTATGAGAAACGCGAAATTGCCCTCATGCAACAGGTGGCCAAGCAGGTGGCGGTGGCCCTGGACAATGCGCTCAACGGCGAGACGGCCCTGACCTATCAGGGGCAGCTGACGCGGGAACGCGATCGCCAGCGTCTGCTGCTCGAGGTCAACAATGCGGTGGTGTCCCACCTGGATCTGGATGAGCTCTTTCCCGCGGTCAGCGCCTGTCTGCGCCGGGTGATTCAGCACGACGGTTCCAGCCTCCTTCTCTGCAATGAGGAAACGGGGCAATGGCGCATCCACGTCCTGGATTTCGACCGAAACGAAAGCTTCATCGAGGAAGGACGGATCGAAGAGAGTCCTCGCTCCCCTTCTTGTCAAGCGATCACCACCGGGAAGGCGGCCGTGTTCGGTGAAGGCGAGCTCAGGGAAATGGCGGAATCTTCGCCGATGGCGCAGGAGCTGCTGGACTCTGGCGCCAAGTCGTTCTGTTCGTTGCCGCTCCTGTCGCACAATCGCTCCCTTGGGGCCTTGAACGTCTGTCGACGCGGCGAGGGAGGCTTCAGTCCGGAGGATGTGCAGCTCCTGGCCCAAGTCGCCCAGCAAGTCGCGATTGCGGTGGAGAACGCGCTCGCGTTCCGGGAGATCGCCGCGCTCAAGGATAAGCTGGCCAAAGAAAAGGTCTATCTCGAGGAAGAAATTCAGACGGCATACAACTTCGAGGAGATCGTGGGCGACAGCCGCGCTCTGAAGCAGGTGCTTAAACAGGTGCAAACCGTTGCAACCACCGATTCCACGGTGCTGATACTCGGTGAAACGGGCAGCGGCAAGGAGTTGATTGCGAGGGCCTTGCACAATCTCAGCGATCGACGGGAACGGACTTTCGTGAAACTCAACTGTGCCGCGATTCCCACCGGTCTGTTGGAGAGCGAACTGTTCGGGCATGAAAAAGGAGCGTTTACCGGGGCCATCGCGACGAAGATCGGGCGGTTCGAACTGGCCGACTGCGGGACCATCTTCCTGGATGAAGTGGGGGAGATACCGTTGGAGCTCCAGGTGAAGCTCTTGCGGGTGCTGCAGGAACAGGAGTTCGAGCGGTTGGGCAGCACCAGAACCATTCGTGTCAACGTCCGGGTGATCGCCGCGACCAACCGGGATCTTGGCCAGATGGTGGAGGAGCAGAAGTTTCGCAGCGATCTCTACTATCGGTTGAAAGTGTTCCCGATCACGGTGCCGCCTCTGCGCGAACGGGCGGAGGATGTGCCCTTGTTGGTCCGGCACTTTGTCCAGAAGTTCGCCGCGCGCATGAAGCGGCGGGTCGAAACCGTTCCGGCCGAAGCCATGAAAGCGCTTCAGGGCTATTCCTGGCCCGGCAATGTGCGGGAGCTGGAAAATTACATCGAACGGGCGGTGATCCTGTCGTCCGGCTCGGACCTCTTCGTCTCTACCGCAGAACTCAAACGCGCTGCCCCGGTGGGGAACGGGTCGGCCACGACGCTGGAGGATGCCGAGCGCGAGCACATTCTCAAGGCGCTGAGAGAGACGAACTGGGTCATCGGCGGCGATGCCGGGGCTGCGGCCCGCCTGGGAATGAAGCGCACCACGCTCCAGTCCAAAATGCAGAAGCTCGGCATCACGCGCCCGCGTTAGCGCCGATCGTTCGACACCTGCCGACATCTCGGCAGTCATTCGTCGGCGCAGCAATCTCCTCATCTTCAACACCAACGCTCGTCACTCCGTAACTTCACGTCCTACAAGCAGTTTCTCTGCAATCCACGGATTCCACATCGCTGGAACGGTCTATGCGTTATCTACTGACATCTGCGCTCGACCTCAGTCTTTCTTTCGATGTGATGAAAGGTGCACGCAATGCCATCTATACAGAACCGACGGTACGTATCCATGACGACTGCCGCAGCCTCGCGTCGGACGAACTGCCGACACAACCGGGCCGATCGAGTCTCGGGACCAGTTCGCACCGTGGTGGACGACAGTGAATCGCTGGCAATTACTGCCTTGACCTGCTCCGGCTGCGGTCGCCTCATCGAGGCGCTGCATCTCCTTTCGCGGGACGGAACGGCCAAGCCCTATCAGATGCTTGCCGTCGCGTCCCGGGTGCAACCAAGGCGGTCTGTGGCCTCGTCGGTCTTGAGGTCAGCCACGGGTATGGTCACAACGAGTAGAACGGCCGTCTAGGCCGGCGGATTAGGGTGATGTGATGGAATCTTTAACAGACATGTTGGCCCACTATGGAGCACTCCTGTTGTTCGGCGTCGTGTTTGCGGAACAACTCGGGTTGCCCTTGCCGGCGCTGCCCCTTCTGGTGGCGGGAGGAGTATTGGTCGGCACCGGTCATCTGACCTGGAGCCATGCGCTTGGCGCGGCGATTCTTGCCACATTGATGGCGGATGGGATCTGGTACCTGGCAGGACAATGGCGCGGCCGTCCCGTCCTCAATCTGCTTTGCCGGATCGCGCTGGAACCGGATGCCTGCGTTCGGCGCACGGAAGACCTGTTTCTGCGACACGGGCCGAAATCGTTGATTGTGGCGAAATTCATTCCCGGGTTGAGTACGATCGCCCCTCCGCTCGCCGGTATCGTCGGGCTGACGGTCCCCCTCTTCCTGCTGTATGACACCCTGGGTGCATTGTTCTGGGCCGGATCTGGATTGGGGTTCGGCTATGTATTCAGCGATCGGATCGAGCAGGCATTCGCCTATTCGGAGCGGGTGATGCCTGTCGTGCTGTTCACGACGGTGATTCTGCTGTCTGCTTTCGTCACCCTTAAAGCCTGGCATCGGCACCGGCAGCTTCGCCTGGTTCCGCGCATGACAGTGGCAGAGCTGGCGGAGAAGCTGACGGCGGCTGAACCACCGGTGCTGATCGATCTCCGACCGCGTGCGAAGGCGGAGGCGAAACCGGGCATTCCCACTGCGGTGCGGATGTCGTTGGATGAATTGGCCCGGCGCTCCCGCGAATTTTCGCGCCATCGCGAGGTGGTCGTCTATTGCGGGTGCCCGGAGGATGCGAGCAGCGCTCAGGGTGCGCTTCTACTGCGAAAGCAGGGGTTCACTCGCGTGTGGCCGCTGGCCGGCGGCATCGAGGCCTGGCACGCGACGGTGACTCAACGCGCGGAAACGGAGAGCGGTCTTGTCGCTCGGACTGTAGCGGCCTGACTGCTCACACGACAGTCTGGAATCACGTTCAGAGAGGACATTATGGAATTAAGAACTCCCACCCCGGAACAGGCCTATTGGGGACTGCGCGCGATGAAAACCGTGGCTTTGGCCGATGGCAGGCTGGATGATTCCGAACGGCAGGTTATGGCAGCGGTGCAGCGGGTCTTCGGCACGCATCATCAGACGGAGGAACTGGAACCGATCACCCCGGAGGAGTTGGCTGAGGCGCTTCCCGATCAACAAATCAGACGGCAGTTAGTCAATGGACTGATCGTCATGTCGCTGATCGATCGCGAGGTCAGTCCTCCGGAGGCCGAGTTGGTCGAACGATTTGCCGCAGCTCTACAGGTGACGGCGCCGGAGGTCACGAATCTTCGCCATGTCGTTAGGCGGGAGTTGTTTCATTTGCGCCTCGACCTGGCGCGCCGCTTCTGGCTCAGGGAAAAGGTGGCCGAGATTTGGAAACAAGAAGGATGGCGCGGACTTGCAACATTCGTCGCCGGCATGATCGGCAGGCACGAGGATGCGTCCGTGGCAGCACGCTACCAGGCCTTGGAACAGTATCCGGCCGGATCGCTGGGGCGGAGTTACTGGGAGTATTGCCGCAAGAACGGCTTTGCGTTGCCGGGAGAAAAAGGTGGCGCGCCCGAACCGATCCTCTTTCACGATTGTGCCCACATTCTGTCGGGTTATGGCACGGCTCCCGAGGAGGAAGTCCAGGTGGCCTGCTTCAGCGCAGGGTTTCAGCGGCACGACCCATTTCTATTCGTGTTTTTTGTCCTGCTTCAATTTCACGTCGGCATCCGGATGACCCCGATTACCGAGGCCAGAAGGGGGTTCTTCGATCCAGAAAAAGCTTTGATTGCCATACGACGCGGCGCGGCGATGAATGTCGATCTCAACCATGGCTGGGACTATTGGCCGGTCATGGGTGAGCAGGTCGAGGAGCTTCGGCGTCGATACAACATCTTGCCTGTCGAGGCGTTCAGCCAACGAGTCGAGAGCGAATCTAGGCGTTGAGATAGGGAGTTGCCGTTATTTCGGCAGATGCCGAATGGTAGGCAGGCAGAGTTCGTCATGGACGTGATCCAGAATAAAGCAGAGAGGGACGAGGGAGTCTTTTCTCTATTTGAACGCGCAGTTAGCGCGGAATGGTTTTGATGATAAGACAGGCACGCTCGTTGCTCTACATAGAGATAGGAATTTTCGTGATGGAGAGGGGGCTTAGCACCTCCATCTGCAACCTGCGGGGAGGACAACTGTCATGAATCGTCGAAGTTGGATCGGGTCTTCGTTGCTGCTACTGACCCTGGCGGCGGCCGGTGTGGGCCTGGCTGGGTGGAAGTACGGCAGCATCCAGGCGAATGCGGCGGCCTCGGCAAACCAGCCCGAACCGATGGAGTCGGTGTCGGTCTCCGTCGCCAGGGATGTCGAGCATCATCAGACGGCCACTTCGATCGGCACCGTGCTGGCGTTGCGCTCGATCACGCTGCGGAACGAACTGGCCGGCACCGTCAGCCAGGTCAAGTTTGTACCCGGCCAGATAGTCGAGGCCGGGGCCGTGCTCGTGGCGCTTGATGTGTCGGTAGAAGAAGCGGACTTGCGGGCCCAACAGGCTCAGGCGGTCCTGGCGAAGACAGTACTGGATCGTCGGCGGGCATTGACGCAAGACCAGGCCGCGGCTCAGGAGGAGGTCGACCGGGCTCGCGCAGACCTCGATGTCGCACAGGCACAGATGGCCCGCACGAAGGCCCTGATCGCCCGCAAGACGATCCGTGCCCCGTTCCGTGCCCGTGTGGGATTGGCCGACGTGCACCCCGGGCAATATCTCAACGAAGGCACGCAGCTGACGACGTTGCAGGGCATCGACGAGGCGGTCCATGTGGACTTTGCGATTCCGCAGCACGTTGCACTTGGATTGCGGCAAGGGGCCACTGTCGAGGTGTTCGCCGGTGAACCTGCCCCCGTGACGGCCAGGATTGTGGCGATCGATGCTCGCATCGACCCCGCCACGCGCAACACCATGGTACGGGCCAGGATCGAACACTCCGCGACCATGCCGGCTCCCGGAGCTGCCGTACGTGTCAGGGTACCGGTGGGGCTGGCGCGGAAGGCTGTGGCGGTTCCGGTGAATGCGTTGAAAAAGGGGCCGGGTGGTGATCAGGTGTTTGTCATCGAGCCGGACCACGAGAATAAACAGCGCGCGCATGTACGCCAGGTCGAAAGCGGGACGATGCTTGGTGACGACATCATCGTCTATAGCGGTCTGAACGCCGGCGAACGGGTCGCCGCGTCGGGTGCGTTCAAGTTGCGCGACGGCGTGCTCGTCATCGCCGCCGGAGAGCCGGTTCGTGCACCGGGACCGGACCATCTTCTCAGCCAACAGTAAGTCAGGGGAGCAGGACCATGCGTTCATTTACCGACATCTTCATCAAGCACCCAGTACTGGCCTTGGTCGTGAACCTCGTGATCGTCCTCGTGGGCTGGCGGGCGCTGACGACGCTGCCGGTACAGCAGTACCCGAAGATCGAGAGTTCCTCGATCATCATCACCACGGTCTATTACGGAGCCGGAGCCGAGACGGTGCGGGGCTTCCTCACCACGCCGATCGAGCGGGTCGTGTCGGCGATCAGCGGGGTGGATTATCTCGAATCCACGAGTCGCGCCGGGATCAGTACTGTGACGGTGCATTTGAAGTTGAATCACAACAGCACGGCGGCGCTGGCCGAAGTGACGGCGCGGCTGCAACAGGTCAGGTCGGAGTTGCCGGCTGAGGCGGAACCTCCGGCGGTGGAAGTGCAGCGAGCCGATCGCCCCTATGCGTCGTTCTATCTCAGTTTCACGTCTCCGGAGCGGACCGTTCCGGCGCTGACGGACTGGCTGTTGCGAACGCTGCAGCCGCAACTGGCCACCCTGAGCGGGGTGCAGCGCGTTACGATTGAGGGCGGGCGGCAGATTGCCATGCGCGTGTGGATCGATCCTGATCGTCTTGCGGGGTACAATCTTTCCCCCGGCGATGTGCAGGCCGCGTTGCGGCGCAACAATTACCTGGCCGCTGTCGGTCGGACCAAGGGCAACCTCGTGCAGGTGAATCTGCTCGCGAATACGGATCTCCGTTCCGTGAGCGAATTTCAAGAACTCATCGTGGCGGATCGCGGTGGCGCCATCGTGCGGCTCAGGGATGTGGCGCGAGTGGAAACTGGCGCCGAAGAAGCGGATATGGTGGCGAAGTACAACCGCATGGAGGGAGTGTACCTCGGGGTCTGGCCGCTGGTCGGTTCCAACGAAATTGAAGTGGCCCACCGGCTTCGGGAAGAAATGGAACGCATCCGGCCGACCCTGCCGAAAGACATCGACATGCAGCTGGTCTGGGACGGCACGATGTTCATGGAAAGCGCCTTGAAAGAGATCACCAAGACGCTGGGTGAAACGATTCTGATCGTGGCGACCGTGGTGTTCCTGTTCATGGGGTCGGTCAGGACGGCGCTGGTTCCGCTGGTGGCCATGCCCGTCTCGCTGATCGGGGCCGCCATCTTCATGTATGCGTTCGGCTTCAGCCTGAATCTGCTGACCATTCTGGCGATCGTGTTGTCGGTGGGCCTGGTGGTGGACGATGCGATTGTCGTCGTGGAAAACGTCGAGCGGCATGTGCGGGAAGGCAAGTCGCGAGTGCAGGCGGCCCTGATCGGCTCGCGCGAATTGGTCGGGCCCATCATTGCCATGACCATTACCCTGGCTGCGGTCTATGCCCCGATCGGTTTTCAGGGAGGCCTGACCGGCTCGCTGTTTCTGGAGTTTGCCATCACCCTGGCCGCCGCAGTCGTATTGTCCGGCGTCGTGGCGATTACGCTCTCGCCGGTCATGAGTTCGCGGTTCGTCCATCCGGAAGGCAAAGAGGGCAAGTTGACCCGTCTGGTCAATCGTGGATTCGACGCGACGCGGGCGGTCTACGGACGGTTGCTCGATGTTGCGTTGGAGATGCGCTGGGCGATCGTCGCGGCGTCGCTGCTGATCATGGTTGCGGCCGTTCCGCTGTACCTCTTTTCCCGGCAGGAATTGGCGCCTGTGGAGGACCAGAGTCATATCAGTCTCTTTCTGGAGGCCTCGCCGGACTCGACGGTGGCTGCGACGAACAGTGATTCCTTGAAGGTCGTCGAAGCGATCCGGGCGTTTCCGGAAGCCCGCTTCATGTGGTCGCTGACCGCGTCGTGGGGCGGATTCGGCGGCCTGGTGGCCAAGGACTGGCGTGAACGGACGCGCTCGACCGAGCTGATGTACGGTGAAGTCTTCGGCGCCGTGTCGCAGATTCCCGGTCTGCGGGTGTTTCCGCGCCTCGATCCGCCGCTGCCGACTCCGGGGCAGTACGACGTCGAGCTGATCCTGGCGAGTGAGGTGCCCGCCGAGCAAATGTTGGAGATGACCGCCGCAGTCCTGGGCGCCGGGTGGCAGAGCGGCAAGTTCCTGTATGTCGACACCGACTTGAAAATCGATTTACCTGAAGCGCGGGTCGTGCTCGATCGCGAGCGACTCGCCGACCTGGGCTTTGATCTGGCCGGGGTCGGTCAGGAACTCGGAACGCTGCTCGGCGGCGCCTATGTGAACAGGTTCAATTTTTACGACCGCAGTTACAAGGTTATTCCTCAAATCGGGGACAAGGATCGCGCGACGTTGGAGCCGTTGCTCGATCTCAAGATCAAGACACCAAGCGGCCAATTGGTGCCGGTCTCGACGTTCACACATATCGAGACCAGCACGGCGCCGCGGACGTTGAATCGTTTTCAGCAACGCAATGCGGTGCGGATCTTCGGCGGGGTGAAACCAGGTGTGACGAAGGAGGAAGGGCTGCGCGTTCTGGAAACTGCGGCGGCCACGGCCGTCGGTCCCCGAGTGGCGCTCGACTTTGCGGGAGAATCGCGGCAGATTCGCCACGAAGGGTCGGCGTTGACGGTAACATTGGGTTTTGCAGTGGTGCTCATTTATCTCGTGCTCGCGGCTCAGTTCAAGAGTTTTCGAGACCCGCTGATTGTCCTGCTGGGCTCGGTGCCGCTGGCAATCTCCGGCGCGCTGGTGTTCAGCTTTCTCGACCTGACGACGATCAACATCTACTCGCAGGTCGGGTTGATCACGCTGGTGGGCCTGATCGCGAAGAACGGCATTTTGATCGTGGAGTTTGCGAATACCCTTCAAGAACGAGGACTGTCGAAGACGGCCGCTCTGAGGGAAGCATCCCTGACGCGATTGCGTCCGGTGTTGATGACTTCGGCGGCCACGGTGTTCGGGCATCTTCCCCTGGTACTCGTCTCGGGACCAGGCGCTGCGGCCCGCAACAGCATCGGCATGGTGTTGGTCACGGGGATGACGGTTGGAACACTGTTCACGCTGTTCGTCGTGCCGGTGTTTTACTCGTTGATCGCCGCACGACACCAGCCGGCGGTGGAGTTGGAAGAGGCCGAAGAAGGTGAGTTGCAGTTGGCAGCGGCAAAGGGATGAACTGGGCCCGGCACGTTGAGCGCAACAGGAGGACATGCACGATGCTGAAGATTACGTCCGAGCAGACTTCCACCTCCGCGCGTCTGACCTTGGAAGGAAGCCTGAGCGGACCCTGGGTGGCTGAACTCGAACGGGTCTGGCAGCAGGTCAAACAAGCCGGCACGTTTGCGCCTGTGGTGGAGCTGACAGGGATCACGTTTATCGCCGAAGACGGCAGGACGCTTCTGACCCGCATGTGGCGAGAGGGCGCTGTTTTGATCGCGAACGGCTGTTGCACCAGACACATCGTCGAAGAAATTACCGGAGCGGGGGACGGCCCGTCAGCCTCCTCTGCGTGCTGCGAGTAAACATAGGACGGCAATTGTATGCGTATACTGGCGATCCTCATCGGCGCGTTTCTCCTGGTTTCCTGTGCCATCGGGCCGGACTACTCCCGTCCCGACCTTTCTGTGCCGGACCGGTTCCGTATGGCGGCGGCCCAGCAGGAGACCGAGTCCTTCGCCAACCTGCCCTGGTGGGATCTGTTGCAGGATGAAGAACTGCGGCGTCTGATTCGAGTGGCGCTGGCTGAGAATAAAGACCTGAAACGGGCGGTTGCATCGGTCGAAGACTTTCAGGCGCGCATGTTGATCGCTAAAATGGATTTCGCCCCGAAGGCTGATCTGACGTCCAACGCGCCCTTGTTCGGCCGCAAAGCCAACTTTCTGTTTCCGGGGTTTCCCAATCCGTTCAACTACTATATCCAGGGAAATCTCTCCTGGGAGCTCGATATCTGGGGCCGGATTCGTCGATCGAACGAAGCGGCGAGGGGAGATCTCCTGTCGCGGGAAGAGGCTCGCCGTGCGGTTGTGCTGCAACTGGTGAGCGGGGTGGCGGAGGCCTACTTCGACCTGCTGCAGTTCGACATGCAGTTGGAGGTGGCGAGACGCACGTTGAAATCCTGGGAGGAGTCTGTCCGGATTGCCGAAGCCCGGCTGCGGGAGGGCATGATCTCCAAAATCGACGCGGACCAGTTTGCGGCGGAACGCGCCAACGCCGCGGCACGGGCGGCGGAGTTGAGTCGACAGATGGTGCAGAAGGAAAACCAGCTCAGTGTCTTGCTGGGGCATGTGCCGGGTCAGATTCCGAGAGGACGGTCCCTCACCGATCAGGTGATGCCGCCGGAGGTGCCGGCCGGCCTTCCTTCTGAACTGCTGCAGCGCCGCCCGGATCTCGTGCAGGCGGAGCAGGAATTGGCGGCGGCCACGGCGAGAGTCGGTATCGCAAAGGCGGACCGGTTTCCAAAACTCAGCATCACGGGGATTCTCGGCGTCGCCAGTCCACAGTTGTCGCGGTTGGTTGCGAATGAGACGGCGTTCGGTGTGGCAGGGCCCGGGCTTGCCGGTCCATTGCTGAACGCGCAGATTCTTGGGTTTCAGCAGGATGCGGCTGAAGCGCAGAGCCGTGAAGCACTTGCACGGTATGAGCAGGCGCTGCTGGTGGCGTTTCGTGAAGTGGAGGATGCGCTGGTCGCGGTGAGAACGGTGCGGGAACAGCGGAGTGCCCAGGTTGAGCAGGTGGACGCGTTGCGCTCGGCGTTACGGCTGGCCAATCTGCGGTACAAAGGAGGACTCGCCAACTACCTCGATGTCCTCGTGGCGCAACGCAATCTGTTCGAAGCGGAGCTGGCGTTAACCAGCACCCACCGGTTACAGCTGGTGTCGGTCGTGCAGTTGTATAAGGCGCTGGGGGGCGGATGGTCGCCGCTCGATACGGCCCAGCAACAACCGGGGCAGGCTCCGGCTGAGCAGGAGAAGGCGGGGCGCGGCTGAACCACGGGACCCGGAGAGAAAGAGGACGGCATGACGCGAGCCTGGGTATGAGGCAGGAAAAGAGAGAGGCAGGCCCTCTCGCGCAATTTCTCTCCGAGGACCATCAACGGCTTGATGCGTTGCTGCAGTCGGCGATCGTCGAACCGGGGCAGGTCAATCGTGATGCCTACGATCAATTCCGAGCCGGATTGCTTCGGCACATCGGCATGGAGGAAAAAATCCTGTTTCCCGCCGTCCAGCGGCAGCGGGGCGGGGAACCGCTGCCGCTGGCTGCCAAGATTCGGCTCGACCACGGTGCGCTCGCTACGTTGCTCATGCCCCCTCCAACCCCTGCGATCCTGGCAGCCATCCGGCGCCTCCTGGCGGACCACAATGCGCTGGAAGAAGAGCCGGATGGTGTTTACGATCTCTGTGATCGACTGGCAGGCCCTGATGCCGACTCACTGTTGCAGTCCTTGCGCGAGGCCCCCTCGGTCTCCGTGATGCCCCATTCCAATAGTCCTGCTGTGATGACGACTCTGCGCCGCACATTGGAGCGTGCCGGTTATCCCATGACCGCGGACCCAGATAACAACGCGCCGGTGCCTTCAGTCCGGAAATCCTGATAGGACGCGGTCAGATTCATGTGGCCATGCCGATGACCATGCCCGGCTGTCCCATGGAAGAACTGTTGATGGAAAGGGTGCATGCGGGGATCCTGCGCGAATCGCCCGAGGGGGTTTCCGTGGTAGTCGATCTCGTGTGGGGTTCCGCTTGGATGCCGGGATGATGAGTCCGGCGGCCAAGGTGCCTCGGGCCGTACATAGAAATGATCAGGTGAACGCAGGAGGCTGCACGGGTCTGCGCGGCTGAAAGGTGGTGCCACCGTGAGCGATGACCGATCGGGGCAGGTACGTGAACTGGTGGAGTCGGTCTATCGCGCGAACTCCCGCCAGGTGCTCGCCACCTTGATTCGCCTGCTCGGAGACTTCGATATCGCTGAAGAGGCCCTGCACGATGCCTTTGCCGTTGCCGTGGAGCAGTGGGTGCGGGAGGGGGTACCGGCCAATCCGAGGGCCTGGCTCGTCTCGACCGGTCGTTTCAAGGCCATCGACGGCATGCGGCGGCGCGCCCGATTCGATGCCTCCTTGGCGGAACTCGCCAAATATCTGGAACTCAGCACGAACGATCCCGAAGCCTGGAGCGACGAGGCGGTCGAGGATGACCGGCTGCGGCTGATTTTCACCTGCTGCCATCC
Source organism: Nitrospira sp. (assembly GCA_040376625.1). Classification (GTDB taxonomy): domain Bacteria; phylum Nitrospirota; class Nitrospiria; order Nitrospirales; family Nitrospiraceae; genus Nitrospira_A. Next base: position 21,960 of record JBEIQG010000024.1, read on the forward strand.
GGCCTTGTCGCCAGAGGCGCAAATTGCGATGACTTTGCGCGAAGTTTGCGGCCTCACGACCGATGAGATCGCGCGCGCATTTCTGACCAAGCCTGCCACCATTGCGCAACGCATCGTGCGGGCCAAAGGGAAGATCCGTGACGCGCGCATTCCTTACGAGGTGCCATCGGCGGCGGACTTGCCTGACCGGCTGGATGCGGTGCTGCGGGTCGTGTACCTCGTCTTTAATGAGGGGTACAGCGCTTCGTCGGGGGACTCACTCACGCGACACGATCTGTCCAGTGAGGCGATTCGTCTGGGGCGACTGCTGATCGGGTTGTTGCCCGAGCCCGAAGCCCTTGGCCTCCTGGCGGTGATGTTGCTCCATGATTCCCGCCGTGCGGCACGGACCTCGCCGACCGGCGATCTGATTCTTCTGGAGCAGCAGGATCGTTCGCTGTGGAACCGCGCGCAGATGGCAGAAGGAACGGCGCTGGCGGAGCGTGCGCTCGGGTCGCGTCCGGTCGGTCCCTATACCATTCAGGCCGCGATTGCCGCCGTGTATGCCCAGGCGCCCGATGCCCCATCGACTGATTGGACGCAGATAGTCAGCCTCTATGATTTGTTGGTGCAGGCTGAACCGTCAGCCGTGGTCGAACTGAACAGGGCGGTAGCGGTGGCCATGCGCGACGGCCCTGCGGCGGGGCTGGCTTTGGTCGATGCGATTCTCTCCCGCGGCGAACTGGTGAACTATCATCTGGCGCATGCCGCCCGCGCCGACCTCTGCCGGCGACTGGGGCGAACTGCCGAGGCCTGCGCCTCTTACGAGCGAGCCTTGAGCCTCACGCAACAGGAGCCGGAACGCCGCTTTCTCAAACGGCGGTTACGTGAACTGGAAGACTGACAGCGGGCACAGGGCTTGTCAGGAGCGAGCAAAATCCGCTTCATAAAGGAGGGCGGATCGAATCATGCCGTTCAGGTACAATGAAGGCGGGATTGTGGGAGGGGGGCCGTGGGGATCGAGTGACGCTGGTTTCTTCAACCTCGGAGAATCGAGCAGGGGGATAACCCTGAACAGGTCGAGGGAAGGGCCTATCTATGATCCAGGTGTCTTACATCAGTTCGGCCACGAAGAACTTCTCCACTCAAGAGCTGCAAGCGCTTCTGCAAGAATGCCGCGACAACAACGCCAGGGCTGGCATTACGGGGATGCTTCTGTACGGCAATCAGACTTTTGTCCAAATTCTCGAAGGAGAGGAACGCGTCGTCGACGGGCTGTTGGAATCCATCAAGCGGGATCGACGTCATTCTCACGTGCGGCTGCTGCAGCGGAGGCCCATCGAACGCCGCGAGTATTCCGACTGGAGCATGGGCTTCAAGCGGGTGTCTGGTCAGGATTTTCAGCAGATCGAAGGTTTGAACAATTTTCTCGAGAGGGACTTCAATGCTTCCTATCTGACCAATCATGCTCCGGTCGTCGATCTGCTCATGGGCCATTTTCGAAAGGAACGCGTAAAATCCTTTGGTCAGGCCGAACTCTCGCTGGATGAAGAAGATGCCTTCATTACCTTCCTTCATCATTTGATTCGAGGGGCCCTACGCATCATGGCTGTCCTCATGGTGCTTACGATCTTCTGGGGCATCGTGGACGTGATCTTTGTCATCTATCGCAGGCTCATTCTGCCTTCGGTGCAAGAACTGGCGGTCGCGGACATCGTGGTCACGTTCGGCGCCTTCTTGGCGGTCCTGATCGCGATTGAAATTTTCCAGAACATCACGCTCTACATCCGGAAAGATGTCATTCATGTCAAACTCGTTGTGGCGACGGCGCTCATGGCGATTGCCCGAAAAGTGATCGTCTTCGATTTTAAGGAGGTTTCCCCGCCCCTCGTCCTGGCTACCGGTGCCGTGGTGCTGTCACTCGGCATCACCTATTGGCTTCTCGGAAGAAGGACGCTCTGGGGCGAGGGCGAAGACTAGGCTGTAGTCATGGATGGCATGCCGCCCTGCGTGACGGGCAATGGTACCGGAAATGCCGTATGCGGCCGGGTGAGGCTATGATCCAATCTCATGGCTGTCTTCAGGACGGCTCCATTCCCGCCCTGTCACTACGATACACATCAACCGGGGACGGTCCCGGTCAACGAGTCACGGATGATGTTGGATCAACATTGAATGTTCAAGGCAGGGTCGCAGAAGAGCGGTCCGACAGTCGGCGGTCGCATATAGTTACCGGACGGATCCTGGGCCCCCACGGGAGCATTCAGCGGAGGGCCCCCTTGCATGCCAGGCAGGCCGCGACCGGCACTCGAAAAAGGAGCAGGCGCTATACGGGTTCCGGTATTTGGCGCCAGTTGAGACGTGGTGGAGGGAGTTAGGACATTTGCCGGCAGCCCGCTCGTCGGCGCAGAAGAAGGCTGTATCGGTGAAATGGAAACTGGAGACTGTGCCTGGGACTGAATCGTGCCGGGTCCAGTCTGAGCTAAGGCTGCGGAGATGGACGCAAGGTGACTCAGACATCCGACAAAGAGCAGCGCAGGTAGAGCGGGCAATCCGGTCCACATACTCTCTCTTATTTCAAACCTGCAATTCGCCTGCAGCTAGGTATTCCCCTCGTTGAAAAAACGTCAAGTTGGCGCAAGTGTCGTGTGCGATTGCTTGCGGCATTGGAGCGGAGCGCAATGCCGACATATCGGCGATCCGACGAAATAACGGCGCCAGCGCGGGCTCGGCTACGACGCGAGCCAGCTCGGTCTACGGAAATTCCCACGATTCGTCCGGCGATACGTAAATGAGTGGGGCAGCCTTGCATGGAATAATCGTTGCTCATACTGGTTCCATGCCGTGTGGGCAGAAAAGTGGCGGTGACTGTTGGTACAAGGCGGAGTACGCCTTCCGATCCCGATCGTGGCTGCAGCCATGGTGAGCGAGAGAATCCATCGAGATCATTCATGTGCTCTCCGGCCGTTGTCGATTTCACGGCCCCCGTTCGACAATCGGATAGAGTGCGATTGTCGAACCAACGGAGCTGGAGGGAAATACGGCGCGCTCATGCAGTGCAATTGCGCAGGGAGACCGGGCTGTCCACAAACTGAACAGAGCCGCTGAGCGTGGATCACGAGCGCGCCACTTCGCCAAGCCTGGCTATCAAGTCTCGATTGCGAGCTCGAGAGGACCGGAGAGTCTGACCGCATTGGCGCCGATCTTCCGCGGGCACTGTTTGCGAAC
>JBEIQG010000099.1:0-12495 GCA_040376625.1 Nitrospira sp.
ACCATGAATTTCGGCATCGTGGCGCTGGATCAGATCGTGAACAACGCGGCCAAAATCCGCTATATGTCCGGCGGCCAGTTATCCGTTCCCATCGTGATTCGTGGCCCCGGCAGTGCCGCGCATCAATTAGGGGCGCAACATTCGCAGAGCCTGGAAGCCTGGTTCTGTCATGTGCCGGGCTTGAAAGTGGTTGCGCCGTCGACGCCCAAGGATGCGAAGGGTCTGCTGAAGAGCGCGATCCGTGATCAAAATCCCGTGATCTTTATCGAGGCGCAACTGTTGTATGGCACGAAGGGCGAAGTGACGGAAGGCGACTACACGATTCCGCTCGGTCAGGCTGATGTGAAGCGGACGGGTACGGAGGTGACCGTCGTGGCCTATTCCAAGATGCTGCTGGTGGCGATGGAGGCGGCGGAGCAGCTGAGTCGTGACGGGCTCGATGTCGAGGTGATCGACCCGCGCACGCTCAAGCCCTTGGACCTGGACACGATTGTCACCTCAGTCAAAAAGACCGGGCGCCTGGTGATCGTCGAAGAAGGCTGGCGTTTTTGCGGACTAGGCGCGCAGATTGCCGACAGCATCTACGCGGCGGCGTTCGATTACCTGGACGGCCCCATCGTTCGCGTGACCGGCGAGGATGTCCCGATGCCATACAGCCGTCCGCTGGAAGATGCAGCCATCCCGGACGTGCCGCGTGTGGTCGCCGCCGTCAAGTCAGTCTGTGGTGCAGCATGAGGAGCGGTCGCCGTCTCGTCCGCGCCGGACTTCGAGGGTGGTCTGCATCCTGGAGGGGAATCCATGGCTAGTCGTGTGGTCATGCCCAAATTGACGGATACGATGGAAGAGGGAGTGCTGCTGGCTTGGAAGAAGCACGAAGGTGATCAGGTGCACGCGGGCGAAGTGATTGCGGAGATCGAAACCGACAAGGCCGTCATGGATCTGGAAGCCTTTGCTCCCGGCATCCTGCGCAAGATTCTCGTGCGAGATGGAGAAACCGTACAATCCGGCACGTTGATCGCGGTCATCGCCGAGGCTGATGAAGACATTGGGTCGGCCCTGTCGGACGGTGTGACGGCTGCGCCGTCGATCGGCACTGGCGCAAAAACAGGCGTCCCGCCGGGAGTGGCATCTGCCCCAGCCGCAACGGCACGGCCGGAGGGTGGGCGTCCATTTGTGTCTCCTCGGGCGAGGTCGCTGGCCGCTGAACGGGGGATCGATCTTTGCTCCCTGACCGGCAGCGGTCCGGGTGGGCGAATTGTCGAAGAGGATGTGATTCAGGCGACCGCTCAGCCCGCGCAGGCACTGCCGGACGGAACGGATCAGCCGTTGAGCCAGATGCGAAAAGCCATCGCCAGGGCGACGGTGCAGAGCAAGGCGCCGGTCCCCCATTTTTATCTCACGGTGGAAATCGACATGGAGCAGGCGGAGCGGGTCCGCGATCAATTCAAGCAGAGTCGTCAGACCCATCCGTCCGTCACCGATCTGCTCATCAAAGCATCGGCACTGGCGTTGCGTCGGCACCCCGAGATCAATGTTTCCTTTGCCGGCGACGCGATCAGACGGTTCGAACAAATTGATATCGGAGTGGCCGTCGGCATGGAGGACGGTTTGATTACGCCGGTGATTCGAGATTGCGGGTCGAAAACGCTCACCGAGATTTCGGCGGAGACCAAGTCGTTGATCGAACGGGCCAGGCTGAAGCGCTTGCAGCCGCAGGAATATACGGGAGCGACATTTGCCATCTCCAATCTGGGCATGTTCGACGTGGATAACTTTATTGCCCTGCTCATGCCGCCTCAGGCCGCTGCGATCGCCGTAGGGGCGATTCGGGATGTGCCGGTTGTGACGAGAGGGACTGTGACCGCCGGGCGCCGGATGAAGGTTACGTTGTCCTGTGATCATCGGGCACTCGATGGCTTGATGGGTGCGCAGTTTTTGAAAGAGTTCAAACGAGTGCTGGAACATCCGCAGGAGCTCGTGGCGCCGGTGGTGAAACCATGAGTTTCATTCAGATCGACCCCCGGCCGACTGCTGAGGGAAATCAGCCGTCAGCGTCCCAGTCTCGCCGACTACCGCCCTGGTTCAAGGTGAAGCTTCAGACCGGTCCGGACTATCACGACATTCGCAAGACGATGGATCGGCTCAAGCTCCATACGATCTGCGAAGAAGCGCGCTGCCCGAATATGTGGGAATGCTGGAATGCCCGCACCGCAACGTTTCTGATTCTCGGCGACATTTGCACGAGGAGATGCCACTACTGCTCGGTCGCCACCGGTCGGCCGCATGAGGTGGATCGCGAGGAACCGTTACGGGTCGCTGAGGCCGTCCAGGCTCTCAACCTGCGACATGCCGTAATTACGTCGGTGAACCGCGATGAATTGGACGACGGCGGCGCCTCGGTGTTTGCCGAGACGATTGGCCATATCCGGCGCTTGATTCCCAGCTGTACGATCGAGGTGCTCATTCCGGACTTCGAGGGAAACGAAGCGGCGCTGGCCCTGGTCGCGGCGGAGAGACCCGATATCTTGAATCACAACATCGAAACGGTGCGGCGCCTGTTTCCGTCGATCCGGCCGCAGGGGAAGTATCAGCGGTCCATTGAATTGTTGGGCCGAGCCAAGCAGTTGGGAATGACGACCAAGTCGGGATTAATCGTCGGCATGGGCGAAACGACGGATGAGGCGCGTGAAGTCATGCGTGATCTGCGTTCGGTTGAATGCGACATCATGACCATCGGCCAGTATCTGCAACCGACGAAGGAACATCTCTCCGTGGCGCGTTTCTACCACCCCGACGAATTCGCCGCCCTGAAAGAAGAAGGCCTGGCACTCGGTTTCCGCCACGTCGAATCGGGCCCGTTGGTGCGTAGCTCCTACCACGCGGAACAGCAAGTTCAAGGACATTGAAAATGGAATGATCGGCAGGGTCGCTGCTGCTTCCGCCATGTGCAATTCAGAAAGCCTTCGCTGGGCGGGAGCGCGAACATCGCAGGCACCTGCGCGTGAGGCTGGGTAGCTGTGGCTTCGCCTGGCGGCCAATTTAGTTTCCGCTTTTTAGCTCCAAGATCCATTCGGGTTTTTCTCAGAGACAACGCAAAGAATAGACTGGAGACTACGCTGGCTTCGGCCATCCACGTCACCTGCGAACTCCAAAGCTCTCCTCAAACGACAACTCAGCGATATGCTTCGAAGCTGTAGGTCGCACCTGGGCGGTTTACCGAATAGCGATCATTGTAATGATTTACTTGTACGCCATTGTCAATTGGGCGGATAAGCAAATTGCTATGATGACCGAGCACTGTGACCACCACGAAGAGCTCATCAAATTCAAGACATCTTAGGACGGCGTGTTCAGGGGGCTGTATTTCAGGTTTACTTAATAGCTGACGCAGGTTGCAATGGAGAAGTTCTACGACCAAGTTTATGTATTCCGCAGGCAGGTCATTAATGGAGATTGTGTCGACTATATTGGGGGCGCGTCGATCTTTGGCTTTTAACGGCGGGTTACTTGCTAACTGTTCCTTGTTGACCATCCCAACTCCAAGCTGATGCCATCCTCGAAACTGATCGAGAGGCATATACTTCCCCTGAAATCGTGGACGGAGGCCAGTTGCAGGGCTAGTGCGGAATATATTGCCATCCACATGGTATGAAGTGTGACTGCCGTAGAATGAAGACCCAATGTCAAAATAAAGACCTTTGCCATGACGAGCAAACCACGCCAGTTTTCGTGGCATGCCGCCGATACTCTCATGTGTTGTAATCACAGCTCGCATGGTGGAAGTCCACAAAGTGAAAAGATAACGTGGTCAACTACAGTGTTAACTGAGGCGTTAATATACTGCTGACGATACTTTCTTGGCCAATGTCCGGACATCGTGCCAATTCCTCCGGAGTAATCCCTTTGGCGAAAGCGTTCGATTGCAAGCGGGTAACAGCATCGCAGTCGGCTTGCGAGAGTGGAACGTGCCGAGAGTCGCGTCAGGAAACCCAGCTACCGGGCAACGATGCTGATCTGAGCGGAATAGCCGAGTCGAGTGAGGAGTTGTTCGCAATCTTCCCATGCGAGCCCGAATGTCCTGACGTCGGCGACACCAAGCCGCGCGACGACATCGCGAATGGCGGCGAAATGGGCGGGATCGAAGTCACTCGCCATCAGCGCCGACTCTGCCCATGCGACGAGGTCGGCCAGTGAGAGATCGTGATGCAAATAGGCGGCAAGCTTTTTAGCTACGGCTTCGCGGGAGATGATCTCCATAGCGGTTACACCTTTCGATGGCCCAAGTCTACCGGATACTTATGATGGACCTCAATCAAATCCCCTTTTGCATCGTAGACCTCTTGGTAGAAACGAAGGGTGACTTCATCGGCGCCGACTTCTTTGACATATCGGACACGCCAGCCTGACCGGCTTGGAACATCGATCCAATAACGTCTTTCGCCGCGTGGCAGATCCTGCCACGTTGGAAACTTCCGCTCATTTTGCTCCCTCGTACCCACGAGATGCATACTCGGTAAATTCACAAGAGGTGTCAAGGTTGGGAACGCGTTTCCGCCTCTGATTGTCGCGCCTACTCATAATGCAGCGCTTCGATAGGATTCATCCGCGAGGCCTTGTTCGCCGGGTACAGGCCGAAGAAGATACCCACGGCCAGCGAGAAGAGGAATGCGACAGCGACGGCTTGCGAGGAGATAATCGTCGGCCAGCCGATGAGCCGGGTCAAGAGCCGTGCGGCGGCGATGCCGAATATCACCCCGGCTACTCCACCGATCGCGGTGAGGATGATCGCCTCGACCAGAAACTGCAGCAGAATGTGGGCGCGTTTGGCTCCGACTGCCATGCGGATCCCGATTTCTCTGGTTCGCTCCGTCACCGAGACCAACAAGATGTTCATGATTCCGATCCCGCCGACCACCAGTGAAATAGAGGCGATGCTGAGCAGCATCACCATCATGGTCCGGCTGGCCCCGGCCACGGTCTTCGCCACATCTTCCATGGTGCGGATCGTAAAGTCGTTCTCTTCGGCCGGGTGAATCCGGTGTCGTGCGCGCAGGAGCTCTTTAATCTCTTCCACGGCTGCCGGGATGCTGTAGCGGTGTTGGGTGGCGACCAGGATGATGCCGACGGTTCCCAGGAACTTTGTTCCAAGAACCTTTCGCTCTGCGGTGGTGAACGGCAGGACGACGATATCGTCTTGGTCCTGTCCGGAGAGGGATTGGCCCTTGGGCGAAAGGATGCCGATCACGCGCAGCGGCACATTCTTGACCCGGATCTGGGCCCCGATGACTTCCTCTCCGCGCTCGAACAGGTTATCCGCGACGGTTTTTCCGAGCACTACGACTTTGGCGGCGGCGTCCTCATCTCCCTGAGTGAAAAAGTTCCCTTCGGCTACCGGCCAGTTGCGAAGATCGGGAAAGGCGGTGGTGGTGCCGAGCGCGATGGTGTTCCAATTCTTGTGTTCGTGGACCACTTGGAGGACGGATCGAGAGGCATAGGTGACGAGGCTGATGTCGCCGATGCGTTTTTCGATGTCGCGCGCGTCGTCCACGGTGAGAGTCGAGACCGAGCCGAGTCCGCCGCGGACGCCGCCCGTCGTGGTGGCGCCGGGGATGATAATGAGTACGTTGGTACCGAGGCTGGCGATTTCGCGTTGGACCGAGGCCGTCGCGCCCTGTCCGAGACTCACCATGCCGACGACGGCACCGACGCCGATGACAATGCCGAGCATGGTCAACCCGGCACGGAGCGGATTACGTCGCAGCACACGCAGGGCGGACTGAATGGTCAGCCAGAGAAAACTCATGGGATGCTCGTCACCGCATCTTCGGTCCGAATTCAAAACCAGGCGGAAGCTTCTCCCGGGTGTTGTCTTCTTCCGTCGCAATGCCGACGATGACGGCATCACCCTCGCGCACCTCGCCGGACGTAACCTCAGTGAACAGGGAGTCGGTAATGCCCGTGCTAATCGGTGCCGCCCGGACACGACCTGTCGTCTCCAGCACCCAGAGTTGCCCCGTCTTGCGATCCACCGGCACGCCGGGCATCCGGAACCGTAAGGCCGCGTTGGGGACGCGAAGGGCATCTTCATTGCGTGCTGTCACGATGGTGATGTTGGCCGTCATCCCAGGCTTGAGTTTCAACTCCGAGTTTTCGACGGAGATGATGACGTCGTAGGTGACCACGTTCTGGATGCTGACCGGGGCGTTCCGGACTTGCGTTACGACCCCGTGAAATAACTCACGCGGGTACGCATCCACACGGAAGTCGGCCGAGGTGCCTTCGGTGACGCCACCGATATCCGATTCGCTGACATTGGCAGTGACCTGCATGCGGGTGAGGTCCTGCGCGATCACGAAGAGGGTCGGGGTTTGAAAACTGGCGACGACCGTTTGCCCTTCCTCTACGTTACGTGAGACGACGGTGCCGTTGACCGGTGAAATAATCGTGGTGTAACCCAGGTCCAATTCCGCGGACGAAAGCGTGGCCTTGGCCTGGTCGACCTGCGCTTGAGACAGATCCACCTGTGCTTCGGCATCGCGATAATTGGTTCTGGACAGATCGACGTCCGACTGGGAGACGAACTGCTGTTCACGCAGCGACGCCATGCGATTCAGTTCGAGTGTTTTTTGCGCGAGCATGTTTCGGGCTTTGGCCAGTGTGGCCTTCGCGCTTTTCAGGGCGGCCTTGGCCTGGCTGACCTTGGCTTGATAGGGCTTCCGGTCAATGGAGGCGAGAACCTGGCCTTCCCGCACGATGGAGTTAAAGTCGGCGTAAATTTTTGCGATCTTTCCGGAAACCTGACTGCCGACCTGCACTGAAATGACGGGGTTCACTGCTCCCGTGGCTGTGACCAGCGAGGTGATCGGACCGCGATCGACGGGGAGCGTCTTATAGTGACCCGCTACCGGATCGTTGGACCACCAATGCCACAATCCGAGCGCGAGGATCGCCAGAAGTGCCCCCCCCGCGAGTAGAACCGGCGTCCGTCGATTTCCGAGAGGAATGGCCCGCGCGCCGACGCTGACAGGAACCTGATCATGGCCCTGACCTTGCACCATCTGGGTGGGAGCCAGCACGACCGGTGCCGGGTGGGTGGTCTGCCGCGGGTCTTGTTCCGAGTGATCCGATTCCATAAACGACCTCCCGTCTCGCCAGGGAAGACGCAAGAGAAGTGCCGTTCAGGGGATTGGTCCCCCACTCGATGAAGTGGCATGCGCGCGCGTGGGCATGGTGGTTGGAAGGCTGGTTTGCGCGTAAAGGTGGGGCGTTTCGCGACAGTAAGCGCAAAGGAGTTGCGGCAGGACGCCCCTTGACCGCCTGGGAGGAAGCCGACTAGGCTGTGCCCGCACTTTGCTGCAGGGCCGGTCCAACGAGAGGATCACATGGGGGAGCATATGACTGAGGAATGGGGCGCAGTCCTGGTGGTCGACGATGATGCCGACATGCGCAGCCTGCTGTGCGATGTCCTGCAGGGCCGGGGACATCAATGCACGGGCGTCGGCAGCGGTGACGAGGCGCTGCAGCGACTGAGCGAGGAGGACTATGCCGTAGTCCTGACCGACCTCCGTATGAAAGGCATGTTAGGCACCGAGTTGCTGGCGGAGGTGAAGCACCGCTATCCCGATCTCGGCGTGATCCTGATGACGGCGTTCGGCTCTGTGGAGACGGCGGTGGAAGCGATGCGGCATGGGGCCAGCGACTATTTGACCAAACCGGTGAAAACGGAGGAGTTGGTGCGTGTGGTCGAGCGTGCCATCCGCGAGGCGGCGCTCCGGCGCGAAGTCAGCCGGCTGCGCAAGGAAGTGCACAAGGAATACAGTTTTCATCAGATTCTCGGCAAGAGTAAGCCGATGCAGGCGGTTTTTGATCTCATTCGACGCGTGGCCGACAGCCCGACCAATGTGTTGATTACCGGAGAGAGCGGGACGGGGAAAGAGCTGGTGGCCAAGGCCATTCATTACAACAGCGACCGGCGGGATGCGCCCTTCGTCCCGGTGAACTGCGCTGCGATTCCCGAACAATTGCTGGAGAGTGAACTCTTCGGGCACATGCGCGGCTCATTTACAGATGCCAAAATGGACAAGCGGGGGCTCTTCGAAGAGGCGCAGAAGGGCACACTGTTCCTGGATGAAATCAGCGAACTTCCCCTCATGCTTCAGGCAAAACTTCTGCGCGCAATTCAGGAACGAGAGATCCGTCGCGTAGGGGCGACCAAATCCATTCCGGTGGACGTGCGTATTATCGCCGCCACGAATTTGAACCTTGCCGAGGAAGTGAAGCATAAGCGATTCCGCGAAGATTTTTACTATCGCCTCAATGTGATCGAGTTGCGGCTACCCCCGCTGCGGGAGCGCCGGGAAGACATCCCGATTCTGGTGGATGCCTTTCTGAAGAAGTGCGCCGGTAGCAGGGGCAAGCAGGTCAAGGGCCTCAGCGAAGCCGCCCTCGCGATGCTGACCGATTATGCCTGGCCGGGGAATGTGCGGGAGCTTGAGAACGTCATTGAGCGGGCCGTCACGCTGAGCCATGGGGACATGATCGGCGCGGACGATTTGCCGATGCAGGTGCAAGGGTCCCGAGGCGATCGCCGGATTCTCGATGAAGCCGCTGAACGCACCCTGCCGCTGCACGAAGTGGAGAAGGAGTATATCGTGAAAATTCTGGAGAAGACGGGCGGCAATAAGTATCAGGCCGCGCATGTGCTCGGAATCGACCGGAAGACACTCTATCGCAAACTTGCCGAAATCGAGGGCAAATCACACTCCGACACGTAGATTCACCGTCGCACCCTCGCGCTGGGAGCCATCGGCGTGCAGTCTCCGAATCACACATCCTTCATCGCGGAATATGGCCTTACGGCTCTCTTGACCGTCGGGGTCTTCCTCCTGGATTTGCAGACGCCGCCCGGGCTGGTCGAGTGGGTGCTGTATGCTATCCCGCTCATGCTCACGATGTATTCCTCCCGTTTGCGCGCTCCCCTGTACTTCGCCGGTCTGGTTACCCTCCTCCTGGGCATTGGGTTTGTCGCGTCGCCTCAGGGCGGTTTGCCCCTGTATGCCGTGATCAATCGCCTGTTGGGAATCGGGCTCATGTGGGGCTTCGCGCTGGTGTTGGTGAGTCGCAAGCAGGTGTCACAGGCACTCACCAATGCCCAGGCGCAGCAAACGCAGTCTGAGTTGGCGAGGGCCGACGCCGAGGCGGCTGCGCTGGGTGCGGTGGCAGGACAACGCCGGGCGGAAGAGCAAATGCAAGAGGAAAATCTGCGGCTGGAAGGGATCGTCCAATCGGCCATGGACGCCATGATCAGCGTCGACGAGAATCAGAAGATCGTCCTGTTCAACCTGGCCGCAGAACGCATGTTCCAGTGGTCGGCCGGCGAGTTGTTGGGCCGTCCCTTGGATCGCCTCATTCCAGAGCGATTTCGTAGTACCCATGGCGAACACATCTCGCGATTCGCTCAGTCCGGGATAACCAGTCGGAGGATGGGCGCACTGGGCAGAATCACCGGAGTCAGGGCCAATGGAGAAGAGTTCCCGATCGAAGCGTCCATTTCGCAGGTGGGCGTGGAGGGCAGGCGATATTTCACAGTGATTTTGCGTGATATTACGGAACGGGGGCGGTTGGAGAATGAGTTGGCGCAGAGGGAAGGCCTGCTCAGAACCATCATCGAAACCGAACCTGAATGTGTGGCCGTGGTGAACCTCGACGGGACTGTTCAAACCATCAATGCAGCGGGGCTGGCGATGATCGAGGCGGAGAGCAGCCGAGACATCGTCGGGAAGGATATGGCCGATCTGGTGATGCCGCACTTTCGCGCCGCGTTTCGCGAACTAGGGGCCAAGGCCGGACGGGGGGAGCCGGGGCTCTTGGAGTTTGAACTCTTCGGTTTCAAAGGTGCCCATCGCTGGCTCGAAATGCATGCGGTTCCGTTACGAGGCGCAGGCGGGGTCATCACTGCGGTGCTCGGAGTGACTCGGGATGTCACGGCCCGTAAGCAGGCGGAGGCGTCCTTGAGAACGGTGCAGGGCCTGTTCGAGGACATCGTGGAATCGTCCAAAGATGCCATTGGGTATGCCTCACTGGACGGCCAATTTGTGCTGGCCAACCGGGCATTTGCCCGGTTGACGGGGTATTCGCAGGATGAGCTGTTGCATATGAATTATGGGGAGCTGACTCCCGAAGAGTATCGCATGTTGCAAGCCATGGCGATTGCAGGGGTCATTGAAACCGGTGAACCGGCCGAATACGAGAAAGAATATATCCGGAAGGATGGCTCGCGGGTGCCGGTGGCCCTCACCGTATCCATGGTCAGGGGGGAAGACGGAAAGCCGGCCGGCTTGGCCGCAATCATCCGGGATATCACCGAACGAAAACAGGCGGAAGCCGCCATGCGGCAGAGTGAGGAACGGTATCGTCGCCTCGTTCAAGTTTCCCCCGACGCCATTTTTGTCTTGCGAGGTGATTGCATTGTGTTCGGCAATGGCGAAGCAGTGCGTTTGCTCGGCGCGGCCGATGAGAGCCAAATCGTGGGACGGCCGCTGATCGATTTTGTCCCGCCCGAGGAGCGTGTCGTCCTGCAACGACGCTTTTTTCGAGTCGAAGACGGGCAAGAGCAGGTCCCTCTGTTCGAACAACTGTTCGTCAGGATCGACGGGTCCTCTGTGGAGGTAGAGGCCACCGCCGCGCACTATCGCGATCAAGAGGGCCCCGCTGTCCTCGTCGTCGCCCGGGACATCACGGAGCGGAAGCGCCTGCAGGCGCAACTTCGTCGGACGGAGCGCGTGGCTGAACTGGGAACGGTGGCATCCGGCATGGCGCATGAGATCGGCACGCCCATGAACGTCATTCTGGGCCGGGCCGAATATCTGATGGAGCGAACGAAGGAGGAGCCGATCAGAAGGGGGCTCCAAACCATCGTCAGCCAGGTCGAACGAATTACGCGGGTAATGAATCAGCTGCTGGCATTTGCCCGGCGACGTCCGGTCGAGCATCGTGCCTTGGACTTGCGTCAGACCATCGAGGACAACCTGGAAATTTTCCAGGAACGCTTGTCGCACAGCAACATCCGCGTGGAAACCTCATTCGCCGAGGCCTGCCCCTTGGTGCATGCCGATGCCGATCAGATGAGCCAGGTCCTGATCAATCTGGTGATGAATGCGATCCATGCCATGCCCAAGGGGGGGACCTTGAAGCTGGCGCTGGCGCCGGACCGTGACATGGTCCGGGTGTTGGTGGCGGATACCGGTCACGGGATGCCCCGGGACGTGATAGCCAAGATCTTCGACCCATTCTTTACGACTAAGGAGTTTGGAAAGGGAACTGGTTTGGGGCTCACCGTGGTGAAGGGCATCATCGAGGAACACAGTGGAACGATTGAGGTGGAGAGTGAGCCGGAGCAGGGGACGACCTTCACCATTTGCCTGCCGATAGCCAAGAGCTGAAAGCGTAGGGCAGAGAATTTACGGCCGGGATTGACCGGTCCTTTAGGCTGGTTGCAGTCTATTCTTCGCTCGTCCCTAACCAGCGGCTCCTCTCCACAAGCTCTGCGCGTTCCGCTGTGGCGCTTCGGGGCAGGGCTTTTGGGGAGGGTGGGGTCTTTCTCGCCAGAGGCCGATGCATGCGCCCCCTATCTGGAGGAGCCTTCGCGTCCGGTTGTTCCATGAATACAAGGAGTTGCTCGCGTTCTTCCGATGGTATGAGTGGCACATGGTTTGCGTCGTATTATTTTCATGGTGACCTATTCCGAAGGTTCGAACGTGGAAAGTCGAACACCAGCCGTATTGCTGGTGGTGGAAGACGATAAGGATATGCGGAGCTTGCTCTGCGATGAATTGTGGGGAGAAGGATATCAACTGCGCGAGGCCAGCAACGGGGAAGAGGGGCTGGCCGCCGTGATGCGCGCGGCGCCCGATCTGATTGTGACCGACCTGAAAATGCCGGCCGGTGGCTTCGAATATGTTCATCGGTTGAGACGTTGTGTGCCCGGTTGTCCGATTATCGTCATGACCGCTTTTGGGGATGCCCAGACCAAAGATGAGGCAATGAAGAACGGCGCGACGGCCTACTTTGACAAGCCGGTCAGGCTGTCGGAACTGAAGGCGACGGTCAAGCAACTCCTGCAACATCCAGGAAGCCGGTCCGAGGATGGACTGCTGCACTGAACATTGGCAGTGGATACGTGTTTTCGCGAGGTCTCCCCCAAGGGGGGAGGGTTGTCTTCGCAGTCGTAGGCGTAGTACAAATAGGGCCTCTACAGTGTAGAAAGGCCCCTCTTGGTTCCCATAGAAACGAGGAGTGATGAGATGGCCGGATCTCACTCACAGGTAGCGCTCCCTTCCCCCTTTTCCGATCCGATTCTGGCCGCTCGTTTGGAAGCGTTGAAGCAATTGGCTGATGGGCTGACGGACCGTGTGGCGGTGATGGATCGGGAACTCAATGTCGTGTATGCGAATGACACCGCTTGGGCGAAGGCGGGAGGACCGTCCGTTGTTGCCA
>JBEIQG010000304.1:0-2369 GCA_040376625.1 Nitrospira sp.
AGCAGCTGGTCATGCGACCCCTGCTCGACAATCTCTCCCTTGTCGACGACATAGATGCGATGGGCGGGCCGCACCGTACTCAGCCGATGCGCAATGATGAAGACCGTACGCCCCTGGCTGATCTGCGCCATGTTCTGCTGAATCACCGCTTCGGATTCGTAGTCCAGCGCGCTGGTCGCCTCATCAAAGATCAGAATGCGGGGATTCGCGACCAAGGCCCGTGCGATGGCGATTCGTTGACGCTGCCCTCCCGACAACGTACATCCGTGCTCTCCAATCACGGTATCATAGCCATCTCCCAATTCCAGGATGAACTCATGGGCGCCGGCCAATTTCGCCGCCTGAATCACCTGTTCCATCCCCAGCCCTGGATCCGTCAGCGCAATATTGCTCCGCACTGAGCCGTTGAATAGGAAATTTTCCTGCAGTACGACTCCGACTTGCCTGCGCAACCATGCAGGATCGACCTGAGCTAAATCCACGCCATCTACTAAAATACGCCCCCGTTCCGGCACATAGAGACGTTGCAGTAATTTGGCGATCGTGCTTTTCCCAGATCCCGATCGCCCGACAATGCCGATCACTTGTCCGGGCGCAACGGCAAACGAGACCTTTCGAAGGATCTCCGGGCCGTCTGGCCGATAGCGAAATGTGACTTCATCGAACCGCACGTGGCCCGTCATATGGGGAAGCGTCGTCCGATTCGGATTGTACGAAGGCTCAGGTTGCGTATTGAGCACATCGCCCAACCGTTGCACGGAAATCCCGACTTGCTGAAATTCCTGCCAGAGATTGACCAAACGCAAAAGTGGCCCTGTTACCTGCGCCGACAGCATGTTGAACGCGATCAATTGCCCGATACTGAGGTCGCCTCCAATCACACGGTAGGCACCGACCCATAAGACAGCGACAGTGGTCACCTTCTGGACACACGCCGCTGATTGGCCGGCCATCATCATCAAGCTCGTTGCTCGAAAACTCGACCGGACATAGCCGGCCAGTTGTTCCTCCCACTTCCGCACAAGCGGAGGTTCGACCGCCATGGCTTTCACGGTTTGAATCCCGCTGATCGCTTCGACTAAGAAGGCCTGGTTTTCGGCGCCTCGGTTGAACTTTTCATGCAAGCGCGCTCGGATCGCCGGAGTAATGGCGATCGACAGCAATCCATACACTGGAAGCGACGCCATGACCACGAGCGTGAGCGTGGGACTGTAGAACCACATCACGGCCAGGAAGACGATCGTGAAGACCACGTCCAATACCACAGTGACCGCATGGCTGGTCAAAAATTGGCGGATCTGCTCCAATTCCCGCACGCGTGCGACCGTGTCACCGACTCGTCTCGATTCAAAATAGGACAAGGGCAGCGCCAGAACATGTCGGAAGAGTTGCGCGCCAAGACTCACATCGATCCGGTTCGTCGTATGGGCAAAGAGATAGCTGCGGAGCCCACCCAGCGTCGCTTCAAAGACCGCCAGCGTAATCATACCGATGGCCAATACATGGAGCGTGGTAAAACCCTTATGGACAAGCACCTTGTCGATGATCACTTGGGTGAAGAGCGGGGTCAACAGCGCAAAGAGCTGAAGGAAGAACGACGCCACCAGCACTTCGCCGAAAAACCTGCGGTACTTGATGATCGCGGGGAGAAACCAGGTGAAATCGAACTTCAAGTCTTGCAGACGGACATGGGCCCGCTTGGTACACAATAACAATTCTCCGGTCCACATCGCTTCGAACCGTTCGCGGGAGAGCACGAGCGGGCGCGCTTCGATTGGGTCCTGGACCAACACCTTATCCGCTTCGACCTTCGCCACCACAACATAGCGGCCGTCAGTCCGTTTTGCCATCGCAGGCAGCGGTGTCCCCTGGAGTTTGCTCCACATGGTTCTGACCAGATCGGCCTTCAACCCGAGATGTTTGGCCGCACGGAGGAGCTCGGTATCTGAGAGGGCTTGCCCGGACTGTGCAAACTGATGCCGCAGCTGCGAGCCATCAGCGGGAAGATCATGAAAGCGAGCAAGGATGAGGAGAGAGATCAGGCCGCTGTCTGCCGGCGATCCATTCAAGGAAGCAGTAGAGCTGTGATGCACCTGTTGCGCTCCTGAATTGTTCATGAGAGCCACTCTTGGGCTGCCTCTCCCAGATGAAGTCGCTACGTCATGGTCTGCGCGCCGATTGTATCAACGGATCGGAACTGTTCTGACTTCTCTTAGAGGGGGGATTGTCCAACGGAAGTGGTGTAATTGAAGCAGTCCCGTCGCAGGACGGACGAGTAGAAGTGGTAGTGCACCCTGTGCAAGTGAAGGCGGCGAACCCGGCCAGTTTCACATGGCGGGTACAAGCCCCGATAAATGGTTGAGAGGCAA
>JBEIQG010000006.1:0-38970 GCA_040376625.1 Nitrospira sp.
ATGACCCACGAGGCAGCTAAAAAACGTGCCGAACCGTACAACAAAATTGTCGGTGAATTGCCTGAGATGCGACGGGACACCGTACGCCTCGTCCGGCAAGCCGCCGGCGAAAAACGGACCACCTATGTACTGGTCAACAACAGAGCCGAGGGCAATGCTCCGTTGACGATTCAAGCGCTTGTGGACTCACTGCGCGAGTAGAGGCCGCTTCTGACCATTGGCTGGTAACTCAGAACCTGAGTCCCTCGCAGATGCCCACCAAATGGTCCCGGCCTCTCCCGCTGTGATTTTTTAATCACCGCGCCTGACCGGACAATCAAGCGCAGCGGCTTATTTCACGAGCCCATACCTTTATCCCGCCCGCCTCCGCCTTTTGGTGCATAGCGCAGCCTACTGATCGCGACTATTCTTCATCAAGAGCGTTTCATAACGAATACCGGGCCGAGGTGGACATCTCCTACCACCTTCAGGGGGTATATATGAGTCCTGTTGCCTCTCCACCTACACCGCCGCTCCAACTCATCACCATCGATCGCCTCGCAGAAGACCATCACAGCTCCTGCAAAGTTCCCGCTCCAGGCACACCGACGCCGACAAAACGTCATACCTATCGCATGATGGCGTTGGCATCGGTGCATGCCTATATCGCGTTTCACCTTATTTCATGGCATGTCTTCGGAATCGAACTCTGGGGGAAAACGGCCATGATGGGTGTACCGTCCTTGGCCAAAGGAACCATCAACGCAGCCTCGATCATGGTCCTGCTGATCCTGGGTTCCATCCTGGTCTGGGGGCGAGGATTCTGTGGTTGGGCCTGCCACATGCGGGGAGCAATCGAATTTGCCGATTGGATTCTTCGCAAGTTGAAGATACGTCGGTATCTTGCCCTGCGAGAGAAGAATATTCTCGTCAACACTCCTCACCGCTGGCTCCTGAGAATCGGGGCCCTGTTCGTCCTCCTGCTGCCGGTCATCATTCTGATTCACAACGTCGGATTCACGCCCAAAGTCAATGTGATGAGTCCACCGCCTATTGCAGATTTGCCAGGGTACGAAGGCAAGGCATTTGCCAAGGCCGCCTTTTTCAATTTTGACATCAAGCCGACGTGGAATGACTTCCTGCTGGCGTTTGGATTAGCGGTATTCATTCAGTTCACCATGAGCGTCCTGCTGAACCTGCGTTATGGACAAGGCGCATTCTGCCGGATTCTCTGCCCCTATGCCACGATGATGGTCCCGCTCATGAACCTCTCACCGGTTCAGAAAAAGATCACGCGCGTGGCTCAGTGCACCGGCTGCCGGGATTGCAGCAATGCCTGCCCCCAGGGTATCGATGTGAGTCGTGAAATTTTTCACTTCAACGGCAAGGTGGTCAACACAGAATGTATCAAGTGCTACGCCTGCATCGATGCCTGCGATGATCACGTTCTGCAGGATACGGCGGCGCCGGGCGTGCCGCAAACCGATCGCCTGAAACCATATGAAAAACGCCCCTGGCAGCAGGAACTGATTCGAAAAGACGGGCTGCTCACCAACGCCAGACACATGCAGGTGTTCGAACCCCTCGGACCCGTGGCGGATTTCTCATCGATGATTGTGGCGCTGATCTGCGGAGGCATCACCTCACGCTTCGGTGGCTTCTGGTTCTATCCCGGAGCCATCATCTCGTTCATTGTGTTCAGGGAAGTGTGTTTGCGCGTGCAACGATGGCGAACGGTTGGGAAATCCCAGACGTCCATCGTGCCCGTGAAATCGTGACATCTTGACCGGCGGTTGCTTCAAAAAACGTGCTCAATCATCCTTCACAAGGAGGCGCCCATGAAGACAGTCGCAAGAGTGAGAGACTACTCAGGCCTGATTGGCGAGTTCACGATCTACTTGAAGGAGAAGAAGTCTTACTGGCTGGCACCGATCATTTTCGTCTTACTGGCCCTGAGTGCACTCGCGTTCTTCCTTGAGGGAAGCGTGTTAGCGCCCGCCATCTACTCCGTGTTCTAATTGTTCTACGCGGCGCGCTCCCACGCGGGCGCGCGCCGCTTGGCTCCACGCCACAGCCGGCATTCCCGGCCGCTTCATCGCCTCACATCACACCGGTTGCGCAGACTGGCTTACGCGCGACTATGCGGCATTTCTCATCCTCTGCCGTTTGGTCTATGAACGGGCGGTGTGCAATGACGACGAGCCGGTGTTCAATTGGTACGAACAGGTATTTGCTGCGGCCTCGCAATTTTCTCCCTCACGGGTGTGCGAGCGCCTAATGCAAGCATGTTCATCTGAAAGAAGCGGTCAGTAAGCACGCCGGTCACGTCCCTTCCCTCACAACGCCCACCTCGGAAGATCCCCGCAGTTCCCTCCTTGCCACTCACCGTCTTTGTATTCCTTTAACACGATCCCGGCAATTCGCTCGAGTTGACCGGAGGTCTTGGTATCGGTCGAATCCCTCTCGTTCACGAAGTTCCCCTGCCCGGAATCCCAACGGTAGACCTTGGTGTCTTTGCCCGGTTCATTGGGGACGAAGTGGAGAGAGTTACACTGGTCATCGTAATGGATCTTGTGTGTTTTGCCCCAAATGCCCTGGGTTTGGTCGACGAGATGCGGCGGTAACGACGTCGAGGAAGGCGTACGGCCGGGAACGACAGCCGAGGCCGGCTCTCCCTTGAGCGAACCGATTCCTTCCACATCCAACGCCTCCTCCCGCCCGCACATGTTCATGACTGTCATAGCGGACTTGGTGATCTGGAGAATGCGCCAGTGATTGGCCAACCAGAAGTCATGGTGCTTCTGGTCACCGAACTCGCAGTCCGGCTTGCCCTCCAGCTGATGGTCTGCGCGAAAAATGCCCGTGATGTTTCTGTTCTTTCGATCGTGGATCTGGGCAAAACAACATTCCGGTTGCTGCGGGCACGTGATTGCGCCGAGCAGGAACAGATCCGCTACGCGGGTGTCGCAATCCGGTTCAGGTAAACCGGCAGCCTGATTCTCAGGCCCATCTGACGCAGACGAGGATTGTCCCTGCGTGCCGTCCGGCACCTCAAGTCCGGAGCGTTGCAGCACACGGGAATGCCCCGAGCTCAGGAACGTCCTGTCCTGTTGCACCACATGGGACAGTTCATGGCCGAGCAACGGCAGGTTTCCCTTCCTCCCCAGGCCGGTCGCCGACGATCCCAGCACAATCTCCTGGCCGACCGTGTAAGCCCTGGCCCGGACCGCCTTAGCGGAAGCCGCCGCCTTGCCATCGCGATGCACCCGCACCTTCCCAAAGTCATGTCCGAAGCGTGACTCCATTTGCGAGCGAAGTCCGGACTCCAGCGGCTCCCCTGGCAACGCGAGTGCCTCATCGACGAGAGGCGGGATCGTGCCGGTCCACATATGGGGTAGCAGTTCACCCGCCTGCCATGCCTGACAGTCCTGACAGGTATTGCCGCAGGAGCAGGATCGATTGCTTGACCGTCTGCTGGACAGGAGGCCGCCCCTATTCGTAGAGTGACCGGAAGGACGTGAATGGGACTGTACCATTCGTGTCATGAACAGCCTCCCATACCTGTCGCCCTCGCCAGAGCGCCTTGTTCGCTCCGCTACCGGTCACATCTAAACTGCCCTGCGGGCAACCCCTGATAGTACTCGAATAACATTCTGTTCGATCATCAGATCGATCCGTGTCGCTCCATCCCGGATTCTTCCAACTCCATGTCGTGGCGACACAAGATCCTTTGCAGAGAGCAACTCGGTGATTGTTCGGCTGCTCAACGTCTCTTGGAAAATCAGCTTGGAGGGTATCGACAGACTGTTGGACAGGTTCGCAAACACCAGTGTCAGGTTACGAAGGATAAATCGTGAATCGGCTCGGGTGGTGCGTAAAATGAGATGCGAGGGGAGCGGACGCAATTGTGCCTTGTGAGAAGTCTCGTCGAGCGCCGGCCCGGCCAGCGAGGCCTTCCGGCGCAGCGTCGACGTGCCCTCCTGTGCGCGGACGCGCCTCTTGTCGCATTGACCCGCTCCATTGATGGCTCAGAAGCGGACGGCCACAGCTGTTACTTGCCCCGCCCCTTCCCCCGAGTCGGGCGCGGCGGTGTCGGTTGCTCCCCGAAGCGCTTCTTGTCTTCCTCGATCAATTTTTCCAATGACGCAATTTCCGCCTGGTACCCGGCGAGTTGTTGATCGATCTGGCGAGTGAACGAGGCTTTCGCCTCCCCAAGATTGGCCAGCCTCGTCTTCAATTCCGCCACCGTTGCTTCCCTGGCCGCAATCGTCGCGGTCTGTGTCGGCGGTTTCTTAAATGCCGCCTCCAGGGACGCTCTGGCCTCGCCGATCACTTTTGTCTGTTCTGCCACGATCTGATTCAAGGTCGCCATCTGTCTTCTCCTTTAGCCGCACACGACTAGGGTCGATTGAAGCCGGAGACCGGAGAGGGAATCCCTCCGAAATTCACCGGATTGGCTTGAGCCAGGTTGCCCATATAGACCGCCTCCTTCATGCCGTGAAAATCCACGGACGGGATCGGCACATTCGTCTTGATGTGGTTGCCCATCACAATGGCACTTCTTGCCGAAAGAGACACTGTTGAGGTTCCCTGGCTGGCCACGCTGGCGTGCCAACAAAAATTATTGCTGAAGAAGAGCCGCTCGAAGCGGCGGAACAACGTATCGCTCAGATTCTGCTGGGCGACCTCGACCAACGCCGTGCGACCAGGTCCGAGGAATTTGTTGTCCAGGATCTGCGCACTGAATCCGAAGACCATCTGGCCCGCACCGAACGTAATCACCTGCTCCAGCCAGCCACGCATCCAGAGCGCGCGGTGCTCCTGATTGGCATCCAAGAGGGCCGCGTTCGCGTAAGTCACCAGGTTGCTCTGCACACGCGCCTCCAGAATCAAATCAGCGATGATACCCCAGGAAAGCGCACTGATGGTCGTATTATCCGGCGACACCCCGGTATTCATCACCTCGCAGGACTCCACGCACAACTCCCCGAGCTGCAGGGAAGCGCCTATGCCGATCGACGGAGCCTGCTGGTAGCCACAGTTCAAGACCCGGTTCTCAGTGAGAGAGCATTTGGCAAACCCGATCAGGCTCAGAATGCCCCAATGGCGCATATCTTCGACGCGATTCTGACTGCACGTCAGCGAGGTGTGAAACACCGCAGTGATCCCGCCGCCACCTCGCACCAGGTTGTTGTCCACAAGGACGTTGGCCGTGCCGCCGCTGGCCGCGACCGGCCAAGCGGTATTGGTGACGCGATTCCCCTGCACACGGACACGACTCGACGCCGCCAGCAGGACGCCGAACCCGGCCTCCTGCCCGTCGCTCTCTACCCGATTATCGAGCAACTCGGCCCCCTCGTTGCCGATCACGACGATGCCTTCCTGCACCCCGAGTACCTGGTTTCCAGCGACCCGGCCGCCGATCGTCCCAAGACTCCCGTTCGCGCCTAATTTGGCCAGCAACAGCGCGATAGGGCGAACCGCTCCAGCTTCTTTCAACAGGGAGCGGAGTTGATTGCGTTCAACCACGGTATTCCGCCCGCTCAAGGCGATGCCTCCGTATTCGGGGGAATTGTAGAGCAGGATATTGTCGCTGATGACACAGCCATCGGCGGCCACATCGATGCCGAACGCCTTCAGCGTCCCCGCGTCCACTTCTGCTCCCAACCGCACGATATAGTTTCCGGCAATGGTGGAACCGGCGGCCAGCGAAAACGGCGTGCCGGTCAGCGCTCCATTGTTCAGCACAATGCCGAAGACAAACCCCAGAAGGCGATTGTCCTCGATGCGCGCCGGCAAGGACACGTCCTGTAACAGAAGCCCGACCAGGCCTCCGTCACTCTTCCGCTTGTTCGCGGCATCGAAACTGTTGCCAACAATGACGAGGCCCGTCGTATCGGCAAGTGTCCAGACTCCGTATTGCACATTGTCGACGACACAGCCCGTCATGCGCACATCCGTGCTGCGGCTGATGATAACACCGGCGATCTGAGTCGGCACCTGCGCATGCAACAGACACCGCTCGAATGTGGCTTCGCGGCAACGGTCCATCGCCACCATGGCCTGTAGGCCCTGCCCCTGCTGCCCCTTGTTCTCCAGCAGCAACGACAAACCGGAAACGGTCACATGCTCCAACAGCACCCCGTCGGGATGTCCGATGTGAAGGAGCTCCGTCCCGTTCTTCCGGACGACGCAGGCACCGAGCGTCTCCCCATGCAACGACACGCGGGACGATTCGATCCGAATCGGCGCCTCAATCTCGTGCTCGCCCACCTTGAGACAGACACACCCGCCTTCTTCCGGCAGCGAGTCGATCGCGGCCTGGATATCTTCCCCAGGCTGCACCACCACTGTGCAGCAGCCAGGCGTGAGCTCCGTAAGCGGCGGGAATACGGTGCGACAGTCATGAATCTTGCCGTCCGCTTCGATGATGGCGAGGTGACAGTAATGATGATGGATACCGAGCGGCGGCGCCTGGTTCAACCGTTCGATGTCGGCATCCGCCGTCCTCGCGGCAAAACACCAGTAATCGCCGCCATGCGCAAGGCCACCGGAAAGGATGGTCAGGGTGGCTTGCACGCCGTGCTCCAGCACAAATCCGGGGTTCGTCGCCGAGAGCTCGATCAATCCGTCTGTTGTGAGGTCCAGGTTGACCAGTTGCGAACCGTCCGGCTTGCGCACGATGCCGGATTGATCCCAGCGGATGACCCGTAAGTGCTTGGTCGCATCGGGTACGCCTTGCGGAAAATCGCCGGCCGGCAGTGCCGGGCTGAAGGTCAGCGTCTGATCCGTGTCGTCCACCGTCACTTTGCGCATCTCGCCGGGCAGCCCGTCGAACTCGCGCTGGTCGTTCGTGAACTCCACCCAGTCCCCGGTTTTGAAGCGCAACACACTGTCGCGTCCCAAGCTTTCCACACGCACGGTCGTCCGGCCTGCCAGAATTTCAACCATGGCAGTGGACACATGCGCATTCTCCCGCGACCATTTCACCTTCACCGTACTCGCCGTCGCGCTGTGCACCTCGATCCGGTACAAATGGTTTTCCAGACCGCGATAGCCTCCGGTCGGCGGCACCAGACAGGGATCAGGCTCGGTGGCAACGGCAACTGTGGTCGTAGTCAGCCTCGCTGAAGACGGACGATTCCCCGCCGGCCAACCGGGAATGTCCTCCAAGGGGGTCTCACAATTTACCTCCGCCGGGATGCCGCCTAGAATCTTCACCTGCCAGACCGTCTGCAGACGGGTCGTGGAATCGACGTTGACGGCCGGTTCGATCAGGCCAGGCTCCAGCACATGTGTGACCTCGCGCCGCCAGACGTTCAGATAGACCAGCGACCGCACCTGGGGTGGAACGGTCACCGGTCCGCCATAGGGTTGATTCTTCACCGGCAACGCGGCCGAACCATACCGTTCTTCGATCGTGGCATCGAAGGCGGGCGCCGTGCCGTGGTTCTCGGCAACGTATCCGTCGACGTACATCCGTCCCTGACCGACCGTGAGTTCGCCTCCGCTCTGCTCGATCTTGAAACCGTCCGGCGTTTCACTCGGCACGCCGCAGCGTCCCACGACGTCGATCGTCTCCGCCCGCCACCGCCGGTCCTGGAGATCCACATACTCGTTCCAGTCGGCATCCAGGTCCACTCTCCCCTGCTGCCGCAGCACACCCTGGTAGTGCTTTTCAGGGTTAAATCGCTTCCGGCTGTAATCGCCACTCATGTGCGCTCTCCTAACAAATTAAACGGTTCACTCACTGATTCCGGCGACGGCTCCTCACGAGGCGTGAAACACCCCCGCCTCCAGCCCGAATCGCAGATATTCGTGCAATCGAATCTTGAGATTGTCCTCACGCTGCGGCGCGAAGACATCGTGGAACACCCCCATCTCAGACTCGTCCTCGGCTCCGCGACGAATCTCCTCAGGGCAGTGGTCGGCGAGCCAGCCGTAGACGGCCTGTCCGTAGCGCCGCGACGCAAAGGCCGGCCGCACGCGGGCTTGCATCGCCAGCGTGATCGCCAGTTTTTCCGGATCGGTGAGACTGCCCTTGGGTTGATCGGCTTCCAACAACGCCAACTCCACGGCCAGATCCGGCTGGCAGCGGTAGCGGCGCGGTACGATCGCATTCAACGGCACGAAGGAGAACCGGCAGCAGCCCTGCTGATTTTGATCGGACCACAGGGGGTGGGACCAACTGTCGCCTGTCCCGAGGGCCGCGGCAAAGATCGTGTTCGAGGCAAGATCCAGGCGCTTCGTATGCACCTTGCCGATGACGGTCGAGTTGACGATCGTCATCGTCCCGCCGCCGGAGAACCCATCCGGCGCTGCGAAGGCAACCTTCGTCGGCGCCGTGCCATCGACCAGCGTGTGGCTGATCGACAAGTTGGCACCGTCCACACACGCAATACCCCCGAGCAGCCCATGGTCGATCTCCACCTGCGTACCAGGCTGTTCCACGACCAGGGAAGGCACGGCGGGCGACAGGGGCTCGCCGTCCCGCGCAAGTGCCAGTCCCGGCACCAATGTGCAATGGCGCAGCCGCAGAATCCTCGTGCCGGGACCGCCGGCTGCGGCCACTCGAATCCGTCCGCCCGTAATCAGCAACCCGTTCAAGGTCAGTTCTGTCCCCGGTTCCAGCGTCAGCGTCCAGTCGCCGCCAAGCACGAGGGTCGGACGGTGCTCGTTGGCCGCCCGCAGTTCCACCTTCGCCGTCGTCGGCAGGGTGAGGCTGAGTGTTTCCTCATACCGTCCGCTGTCGCCGATCTCGACGACCCCTCCGGCCTGGGCTGCCGTGAGCGCCGCTTGAAGGCTCTGCCCCTGCGTCACCGAGGTGAATCCGCCGCCGAGCGCGAAGGTCTTAATCCGTTCATACTCTCCCCCTCCGGTCGGCATGCTGAACCCGTAGTGGCAGGTGACGCGCAGATTGACCGGCGGCGTGCCGGGAGGGACGGCAATTCGCCCGAGCACCGGATCGATGGTCACCTTGCTCACCGGCAGGTGCGCCCAGGTCGCTCCCTCGTCGGAGAGGTTACAGACCTTCACGTTGCCGATCGACGTGTCGAGATTGTCCGCCTCCACGAACAGACTTCCTTGGGGGCCATAGTATCGGGCCAACGACTGGTGAAGGACTCTCCGGCTGATCGGTTCCGGAACATTGATCGGCTCAGCCAGGTGCGAGATGTCGGTTTCCGACTCAGGCCTGGTGACCAGTTGCATATCGTTTCCCAAGGGACTGAAGAGATACCGCTCGTCGTCGACTCGACATGCGGGGGAACCGGTCAGGGAGAAGGCGTCCAACCGCCACAGGAAAAGGCCGATGTTGGGAATGTTGTACCGTCCCTGTTGCGTCTCAATACGCCGCACATCGACTGAATGCGCCAGGCTGTTGAAGGCCGTGGCGCGCCGCTCCAGCGCCTCCCAGTTCCGCAGGTCCGGCGTGGCGCGATTGGCCGGACGGATGTGGTTCATGTACTGGCTGGTTTCAAGCCATTGGAAGAACTCCACGACGCGTGCGTTCCACCCCGTCACATCGCGCGCCAATTGTTCGAGCACCGTCGCCGTTCCCTTGCGACGCCGATAGGCAATCGTGTTGGCGACCTCGGCGCGGGCGCTTCTCGTCCGGTCGGTCACCCCATGCAGGGTGCGGTAGCCGATCAGGTCCCCAATGTAGGGAGCCACCCAGTCGGCGCAGGTCTCGATAAACTGATCGTCGTACAATTGATCGAGATTCTCTCGCAGCGCGGCAATGTCTTCGGCCAGCACCTCGCACAGAGCGAGCAAGGGACCGCCCTGTTCGGCATCACGAATGCGATAGAGCGCCGGAAGAAGCTGATAGAGCTTGTCTGCTTCGGGATTCATTGCACCGCCTTCAGTTGAGTCAAAGATGCGGGATCGAGTAACAACAGTTCCGCCGCCGGCACGACCCCGTCCGCTCCCATGGCCGGGCGGTCGGCGATCAACCGCGGCTGAGTCGCCGGCAGCGATTGGTCCTGGCGCACGAAACGGTCCAGGTCCACGGCGACCACACCAGAGACGGCTTGGATCGAAGCGATCACGTCGCTCAGCGCGACCGGCTGACCGAAGTTCCTGGCCTCAAAGGCATACCGTTGCCGCAACGTCTCCTCCACCGCCCTCATGACGATCTCCGTCACGTGGTCAGGATGCACCGTGACGGTCCCCGCGAGTTCGAACCAGGCCTGCCGGTAACTCTGGACCGTGAAGGGCACGTATGGGTCGCCATAGGAGCGGAGCGTCTCCTTGAGTTTCGTCATCACGGACCCGTCCTCCTCCGGAACTTCGCCGTTCGGGCCGGCGACGGTGAGGAAGATGCTGCGTTTGCGCCCACCCCAGACCCACAAGGCTTGGGCCTTCGCAATGCCGGAAAAGGTCCTGGCGAAGTCTTCGTAATCCTGCAGCGACACTGCGCGATCCAGCGCCAGAACGGTAAGCGGCGCATTCTTACGCGCATCGTCCCTCGACTCGGGCTCCTCCGCCCCCTGCGCAGCCTCAGGATTAACCACGCCCTTCAATCCCAACGGCCGGCTCATCAGCAGATTCAGCTGACCGGCCCGCGCCAACCCGCCAAGGCCCGTACCCTTCCGGTACTCCGCGCGAACGTTGTTCTGGCCGGTGGGCAACCGCGCCCCCGTGATGCCGTCACCGAAGCGGATCGTCGTGCACCCTTCGTCATCCTGCCTCGTGATATAGATCCGCTCGTTGGGGCCATGACCGTAGAAAAACGGCACCTCCTGCCACAGGACCTCGTTCACGTAGACCTTGAGCGTCGAGGCCGATCCACTCGGCGTGGTCGCCCCCACGTAGGTCACCGGCGGTTGCCGTAGCGTGAACGCCTGATAAGGTAGGGCCGCATCACCGCTTCCCAAGGGCTCCTTTACGCTTTCGCCATGGGTGGCAGCGGCGACATTGGCGTTGATGCGAACCGTCGTGCGCTCGTACACGTTGGCCAACGACGTCGCGAGTTGAACGTTCGTGCGATCGCGATCCTGGGTGATGGCTGCCTCAACAGCGTCGTCGATGAACACAATCTCGCTGACCGTGTCATCCTTTTCGGATGCAGCCACCAGCTCGATAGCCCCGGCGCTGATATTGGCGTACCCCCTTTTTCCGTCTCGATCCATGACCTGGAGCCGGAGCATCGGTGGAGCGGAGTCACTCAGCGCCGCGCCGAACTCCGGCGGAGCGAGGGCGCTGAGGATGGAACCGGCAATGGTCATGGGAGGCGCGACCAGGGAAAGAATGTCTCCGACAGTGAGAAGGACAAAACCACCAGAGTCAAAACTGAGGATGGGTGGCAACTCTATATCTGGCACATCCGGCAGGTCCGGCGGATTTGGAACATCGCCGGGGAAATCGACAGGCAGGCGTGTTCGGTTTGACCTGCGAGGAACGGCGGTAATACGGATGCGCTGACGTCTTCCGCTCACCGCGAGCGGGCGTCCCGGCATCAGGCCTTCGACGAGCTGCTCCAGTGACAGGGTCTCTCCATAGACAGGATAAGACAAGGGTCTCTCAGTCACCGGGAGTTCTTCACTTTGGGCCGCGATGGTGATTTGTCGAAGTGCCGCAAGATCAGCCCCTTCAGTCACCCACATCTCTTTATCGAACGAGAGCTTGGTAACACTGCCTGCCATGCCATACTTCGCCATCGACTGATGGGTCACACCAGTGACTTTCGCAAAGGTCCAGACACGGCTTCCCGGAACGAAGTTGTTCTCACGCTCGACGGCAGCCCAGCTATCGACAAAAATCTTGTCTTGACGGGAACTGAGTCCGAGAACTCCCGCGGTCTCACCATCGAGGTCCCATTCGTCATAGCTGTAAGCGTTATTCGCGTAAGTGGCTTGCAACGGCGCATTGTGTCCGAACGGCGAGGCGATCGTCCGCATGACGTAGACGCCCGGCTGGGTCGCAGCGATGCTTCCCGCACTGGTTGAAATGTCCGCCAACCGGACCCGGGTGCTCCGCAGGTCGATATTCGCCTCAACGCGCGTCACCCGCCGGAGCGAAGCTTCGACCGTGAGGCCGTTCTCAGCCACGATCAGCAGCACGTCGCCGACCGTGAGCCCGACGTTCACTCCCTCCAGCCACAGCTCCGTCATGTTCCAGGCCAGCGTCTGCGTTTCAGTGAGCTGCGCCTGGAGCGCGTTCCACGCGGGACGCGCTTCGATCGCTTCGATGGTCTCAAACGTCTGCGGCTGTTCACCGGGGCCCGGCACGCTCTGCACCTTGGTCCCGACCGACAGCATGATCGGCTGCGCCGCCTGCTCCGGCAAGCCGGTCGCCTCTTCCATGATAAAGGCCAGATGGGTCGCAGCGGCCAAGCCGGGGCCTAGCTGATACCCGAGCAGACGGGACTGCTCCAAGATGGAAAGCCGCTCCGTCGCAGTCCGCAGGTAAGACTCGTTGGCGATCCGTTCTTGATAGAAGGTGAGGATGTCGCCGGTGACCGCCCAAGCATCCAGCAGGGCCATGGTAAAGTCATCGTCGTCGCGTGTCCTCAGCCCGCGGAGCACCGGCCAACGGCCGTCGGAGAGTCTGGCCTGCAGGCTCCGACTGAAGCTCTGATAGGTTCCGACCCGATAGGCGATCGCCGACAGGCCCGGCCGGTTGAAGAGCAGGACGGGAGTTTCGGCGGCGATGCCGGCGCAGCATCCGCAGTCGTTCTGTGACGCGTGACTCATTTCCCGCCTCCCAGGCTGATCGTCAGTCGACCGTGCTCCGCAAAATTGCGGTCGTTATCCAGCCGCGCAATCTCCAGCCGGCCGATTTCCAACCGGCCGCTGTCGAGCGCCGAACTTTCCGGACGGCCCTGCCGCTGAAACGTGCGCACCTCCACCGACTCGACGCCCGTCACCTCATGGGCCGCCGCATAGATGGCGCTGAGATAGACCGGCTGTCCGAAGGTGAAATTGTCCGGATGAAACAGGCCGCGACGGCCGTCGGGAAGATCGCGATTGCTGAACACGTCGAGCAGTTCACGCTCGACATCATTGCGGAAATGTTCGGCCGCCACACAGGCGTGGAGATCGATCTCCAGTGAAACGAACTGCGGGCCGTCGACCTCCAGATCGTGGCCGGCCATGCGGTACCGCTCGACGTGCCCACGGATCTCCTCCTCATACTCACCGGAGAGCTGACCCCCGCCCCCGCGATCGACGGTGACGAACACCGTGTGCCAGCTGCCTGTCCAGCGAAAGGAGGCGGCGGCCCGCTGGACGTCGGTTCGTCGTTCCGTCACCTCGGCATAATCGGCCGGGGTCACCGCACGCTCCTGAACGCGGTAGGCCACGGGAGCGCGTTGCCGCACATCCTGCAGCGATTCAGGATCTTGTCCTCCCACGGCCGGCAACGGATTGCGGACCTGCGTGATCTCCGGCATCGTCAAGGCGATATGCACCAGCGCATCCGCCCCGATATTGCCCGCGCGCCCGTTCCCGACCCGATAACGCGCGGTAAAGGCAGTGCCGGATTCTGGCCGCCGACCATGCACATCGTCGCCGAATCGGATCCTGCCGCTCCCATCGTTCTCAACCTCCACTACATACTCCTCCGCCGAGGCGGCGCTGTTCAGCAAATCGCGGCGGACCGTCCATCTCCTAGTCTCGCTGCCCTTGGTTCCGGTCAAGTTGACGGCCGGCTGGACGTCACGAATCGACCACTGCAGGGCGGAACAGGCCGACGCGGCATGGTCATAGGCAGGGCCCGCATGGGTTAACGGCGCCTGACCCAGGCGAGGCATGAACCGCGGCGGCACCATCGGCGAGGTCAGCGGTGCGCAGCGATCCGCGCCCGTTAGGCGTGCCATGGACAGCAAGGAGTCCGGAACGCGGCCCAGCGATTCTCCCTCCCGCGTCACCCCATAGTCCGCCAAGATCAGGTTTCCGCGCGCCACACTGATGGCATCGCGGTACCCCTGCTCCGCAACCGCGGAGAGGCAGAAAGGAAACGGGAGCGCATCCTCCTCATGCCACACAATTTCCGTGATGAGTTCGCCGGTCACGGGATCGATCAGAGGAATTCCGCCCGTCCCAGTCGCCACCACATGATCCAGCCTTACGACATGTCGCTGCGTCGGGTCCGAATCCGATGGCGACCCGCTTTCCGGACCGATCACCTCTTCGAACAGCAAAATCGTCCCCGGTGCGAGGTTCGGATGGTGTCCAACGAGCGTGGCCGTGCGCGCGCCGGTAGGCAGACAGCACCGTTGATTGCTCCAGGTGTAGAACCGTAATTCGTTGTGTCCCGCATAGAGAGACTGGAGGGATTCCATCGCTTCGAAGATGATCTGGGCACGCTCGTAGACGCGCGGATCGTCGGCGATGACGGTAGGCTGCCCCGGGATGTGCGTCGTGAACTTCGTACCGGCCGGAACTGCCGGATCGGCGGGATTGGCTCGTACCACGTCGGCGGATACGTCCAGCTGGATCCAGGTCCTGGCATTGCATCCCTCGCTCATGAAGTAGTCCATGAGGCGGGCATGCCGCCGGACCGAGATCCGCCGCCGCGCCGTCCCCAGGTAGGCCTCCGTCGCCACGGCATCCTGTTCATAACTCAATTGGTCGGCGGTATAGGCCAAGGCCTCGACCAACGTCACGCCCAGATCGGCAGCGTTGCGTTCCCTCCATTGCGGCATGATGGTCGCCATCCGGTCGAGCATGACGCGTCGGAAACTCGCATAGTCTTTGGCCAGATAATCGATCACCGGGGCCGGGCCCGTCTCCTCCGGGCAGCGATGCTGCGGCGCGCAATCGAATGGGCTCGGGCATTCCACCTTAAACGAAAACTCGATGGCTGCCAGCTGCGGATCGAAACCGGAAGGGACACTGTCATCAAGCGGGCTCGTCACCAGACGGAGCGTATACACCGAAAAATCTCCCGCCTGCTCCACCTCGACGGTCAACACATCGGCCGACGTTCCGGTTCCGACGTTGACCCCGAGCACACGAATGGGCGTGATGCGCTCGCCGCCGTCGATTCGAATGTTGGCCGCCGTCGGGGTGGGCGCGGCCAGGGGTTTCACGAAGTGGACCTCGAGTTTCCGTTGACGCTCGGCTTCCGTGGGGGCGGCGCGATCAATGACTTCGAGAAAGTCGATCCCGTTCAGCGTCGGATGGTCGCGAACGGCCTGACGCCGCAGTTCGTCGCAGCAGGAATAGGTCACGCGCCGCCTCCTTGCGTAAAGCTCCCGGTGACGCGGGTGCCGGTCTGCCGGACGATGTACTGCACGGTCACCCGCAGGATCGAGTCGACCGCTTCTACCCGAAGGGCCTCCACCAGGATCAGTTCGCCCAGCCACCGTTGCAGCGCGCTCTGCACGAGCATCTGCGTCGTGGCCGCCAACACCTCGCTATTGGGTGCGAACACCAACTGCAAGAGGCCGCTCCCGAAGTCCGGCCGCATTACGCGTTCGCCGGGACTGGTGAAGAGCACCTGCTCGATCAGGTCGCGAATATGGTCGGCGTCATCCGTCGCGGCGGTTCGGCCGCGTGTATCAAAGCGATAGGGAAAATCGACGTGCATCATCGTTAGACTCCCGTGACCCTGGTTTGCGTGACGGTCGCGAGCAACGGCGTCCCGGAGGGCATGCAGATCGCTTGACTATCGATCAGCAGCAGTGGCAAGCCGTTGCTGGTGATCCTGGTGGACCCCGTGATGTATTGCGCCGTGACGCAGGGGCCGTTCGCTGCGGTAGGCGGCGGCAACGTGCAGCCGGCGACGACATAGAGACTGGTCATCGGTACGGTCGGTTGTCCACTCACGAGCACGCGCGGATTCGGCCCCACCGGCGTCGCCTGCCCGGCGTGACTGCACAGAACCGTCGCCCCAAGATGCAGTAAAAATCCTGGCATTAGCTCACCCTCCATGAACGGTTCGCAGCTGCACACAACTATTCATGCACACAGGCCACATGATTCGCTCCGGCCAGAAGCGACATATCCTTCCGCATGGTGCTCAACACGACTCTCCAGCAAGGCCACAGTCAGTAAAGGCCCGAGGCGTACCCTCGCGGTACGTTGAGGGCCTGAACGCAACGAGAACGCAGCTGGCGGGCATTTTCAGCATCATGCTAAATGATCGTGAGCGCGCCGTTGTTGATCGTCACTGCCGGCCCCACCAACGTAACCATCGCCCCCTTGCCGTTTTGAATGTATATGCCCGTATCGTTGACGATCAGCGTGGCGCCGGTTGCGCTCTTGAGCATGATGCCTCCGGTGGGGCCAGGCACGTCGCTGATCACGATGGCATTTTGAGCCGCCGTCTGAATCACCATGTTGGGGCTGACCGGAATACCCGCCAACCCCAAAGCCGGAACCTCGGCCACGCTGCCGTACCAGCAACCGCTCCAGATCGGATAGTCCGGATTCCCCTGCTCGAACTCCACCCAGACCCCGGCGCCGATCTGCGGCAACATGTAGACTCCCATTTGTTTGCCGCCGGCTGGAAAGCAGGGCATGGCCCAGGACGTCGGAATCAGTCCCGCCACATCCGGCACCTGAACTTGCAACCGCCCCATTTGCATGGGATCGATATTGTTCAGAACCGTGCCGCGATACTTGCCATAGTATTTTGGTGGGTCGCTCATACCGGCACCATGGGCGTGATGGAGACGAGTCCGTTTCGAGTGAGACGAAAGTTCTGCTTGCAGGATCCGCGTTTGATGGTCGTGGTCACGCTCTCCACGTAGTACAAGCCGTCAAAGGCCAGGCCCGCGCCGCGTACCCCCACCAGGCCGCGAGCCTTCAGCAGCCGGCCGTACCGCCCCACGTCGAGCGAGCCGCTGCCGGTCACCGCCTCCATTGATTCACTCGCGGCAATCAGCCCCTCACTGAGCGCTTCGGGTGGGGAGAGTTTCCCCGTCGCCTTGAGCATGGTCAGCTTGGTCACCGGCGGTCCGACCAGACCCAGCGGAGGCTGCAAGGGGCTGATGTCGGGAATCGGGATGGGTATGGGCACCTTCGTCAGCGCATTGTGAATCATCACGATCGGTAAGTCCCTTTTGGTCGAGTTGAATTGAAAGTTGAGCGACTCCACGTTGCGATCGAAGTCCATATCGACGTTCAGGGCCGGCTGCGGAATCCCCACCTTGAGCTGTGGGCCCCAATAGGCGGTATTGGCGCCCGGAGCCGGTCCCGGCTCGACATAAAAGACATACCCGGATTTCTTCGCCAGCTCGAGAATGTAGTTGAGGTCGGTGCCTTGCTGGGATGGAATCCGCATCGTGGGAATCGGCACATCGAAGGCGATGGGTGGAATCACGAGCGGAATCATGCCGAACACCGCATACTTCGCCAGGATCGTCATTACCTTCACATTGTCTGGCATGGCGGGATAGGGCAGCCCGTCGAACGCCTGCAGGTCCATGACTTTGGTCAGGTCCTCGCCGGTAATCGTGAGCGTCGACTCGCCCGGTTGTTCGCCGGAGCTGATTTCCTGGGTCGTGATCACGCCGTCCATCAGCACGTGGGGAATGAGATTGATCGTCGCCACCAGGATCACGCGCATCAACGGCATCTGCGTCGCCGCCACCAGGAACGCCTGCTGCAGCGGTGACTTGTTCTGAATCGTGAACCGCAATTGGAATCCTCCGGCGGTTCCGGTGGCGCTCGTCACTTCGACCTCAGTGAGGGCATCCAGGACCGGCCGAGGCACCGGGAAGGGCACCACCGGCCCGGCGAGCAATGTCAGGTGCATGCCTTTAAGCACCGGGGACTCCTGACGTTCCCTCCGGTAGCGCAATGTCGATGGCGCGGTTCAAGGTCTCCGTCAGTTCGTCTGGCCGTACCGCGTCGTTCGCATCGCACAACCGCCAATATTGTTCCGGATCGCCCATATAGGTCGCCGCCAAACGGTCGAGCCGTTCACCGGCCGCCACCCGATGTTGCTGGACCACGGTGAATCGCTCGCTTCCCGGAACGAAGCGGCGTCGCAAGTACACCAGCATGGTGCCGTCGGCGGTGAGCAGCGAAGCAGTCTTGACGTTGTAATAGCGGCTGGTCGGCGGAAAGGAATTGGCCTTCAGCGCGCTGTCCAACAGGGCTTGTAACGGATCGCTCATGTGTACATCCTCCCCTCGTCCCGGCCCGCCTTCAAGAAATGCCTGTCAGTCCGAGCGCGCCCAGATTACCGCTCAGGGCCTTCGCGCGCAGGCTTTCCTTCTGCTGCAGATAACTCATGAAAAGACTTCCGGCCCTGTGCGTAAATCCCACGTCGTCGATGGAAAGCACCCTCATTCCCAGGCTGACTTTCGCGCGAATCGGATTCAAGCTGGGGTCGAACGCCTCTTCGGTCACGCTGAACTCGGTCAGCCTGACGGGAATGACCCGGTTCTGACCGAAGACAAACAGCGGCAACGCCGTCTCCATGGGAAGGATCTCCAAGGTGCCAAGGGCAGAAAGGGTGTGGTTCGTGTTCAGTTGCCCTGTGCTCGGATAAAGTAAGGTTTCCAGCGCGGCCAACTGGGGGGCAATCCCCGCCTCACCGACCGCGGTATCGCCCTGCTCCATCTCGTCCGTCGCATCGATTTCCGCCTCGAGCTTGATCGTCTCCACCGCCGGCCCCTTCAGTCGCAAGGCTTCCGAACGGTCTCCTCCCTCACCCGCCCCCTGCACCTGCAGCGTGCGGCTGAGCGATTCCGGGTTGTATTGCAGCGCAATGATCCGGTGCACCTGCGCCGTAGCGGGATCGATCAGCACGATGCCGCCTTTGAGAAGTTTGGGGGAACCGGGAAAGCTGCTCATGCCTGGCCGATCCTTTCTCACCTGTCGTCCGTTATCGCTCAGTCGTTTCCATAGGGGGGATGGCTCTGCTCCGGTTCAGCAGGTGTCTGTCCCGAGGCGCGGCCTTGGACCGAAAATGGCAGGAGCGCCATGGCCGGCGCGTCGAATTCGACGACAAAGGGCACATCCCCCGTGAGTGCCGTGGCCTCGAAGCGCGAGAGCGGAACTGTGGCGACTTGCTCGGGGGTTCCCCCGCAATGACCGGGGCAGAGGTCGACCGTATCCGTCACCGTGAATCGAACGGAAGGAGTCACCGTGATCGTTCCGTCGGGGTTGGTTGACAGATCGGCACGGATCGTTGCGTCCCGTGAATCGTTCTGCCGCGAGGCCATGGCTCCGATTGGGTTCGAGAGCTGGTCCTTTCCTACCCCGCCCGCCAGGTTGCCCGGTATACCTGACAGAAAGATCATCTCCCTCGGTCCCTTGGGCCGGGCGAGGTCTTGCCGTTCGGATGACAACTGCTTGGTGAAATCGACCGCCCGTGATGCTCCGGGGAGTATCGAATCAGGGTTCTGTTCGAGGTGGCGGCGGAGCGCGCCGACGAGGTATTGCGCCGAGGAGGACGTCACGCCTGCTGCCTGGAAATCTGCTCCAAAGGAAGCCGTGAGGTCCATCGGTGGTGAACCGCCGGTGAGATAGATTTCCCACAACGGGACCACTCGTGCATCGACCTTTCGTTTGATTCCTTCGAGCAATACCGGGTGAGCCCACAGCAGCTCTGCCTTGGCAATGTCCACGTTTGCGAAGGGCTGACAAAACGACGAGGGACAGCCCGACTCGGACCATCGTGCAGACTGGGTGCTGGGTGAGTTCGCAAGCCGATCTAATTGATCGAGCGCAGCCTGCTCGGCGCGCTTGCCCAATTCTTCGCTGGGATTATCCCAGATGGCTTTGGCCGCGTCGGTCCAGCTCGATGAACCCTCCGTCAACGAATCCTCGTCCTCCGGGTCACGTTGGAGCGCCTGAGTGGTGCCGCGCTGCTGAATCACATGCGTGAGTTCATGGGCAAGGAGATGACGCCCCGCTTCCGTACGCGGTGAATACTGGCCTGCGCCGAACACAACGTCTTTGCCCACCGTATAGGCCAGCGCGTGCACTCCGCGAGCCGCCGCCGCCGCGGTCGCATCGTCATGTATCCGCACCTCGCCGAAATCGTGGCCGAAGCGGTCCGCGAAAAATTCGCGCGTCGACGCGTCCAACGGACGACCCGGCGAGGCCAGGACACTCTGCACCGACCACAAGGAATCAGGGGACTGTGGAGTCTGTGGGGTGACTTGACGTTGCACGACCGGCGAGGGGGCGCCTGGAGGGTGGGGCGCCGACGACTTGGCGCTTTTGCATTCCCGCTTGGTCAGCACGAGGAACCCATCCGGACAGTGGTAGTCGTAAAAACAGAGCGGAGTCGCAGCCGGAGGCGATTCTGTGGAGATTTGTCCTGGCCCCATGCCGACCACGATATCCGTCGCGCGGACGATGACCCTGACGACGAGCCCGTCGCTGAAATGCACGAAACATCCATAGTTGCCGTTGGCGACCGGCGGCTCGCAGTTGATTTTCACCACCTTCGCCTGGGAAGTCGGCGTGATATCGTGCTGCACATAGGTTTCCGCCGCCCGTTTGCTGATGCTCTCCGGATCACCACGCCAGCTCGGGCAACGGCTCCCGCCCTCGTCGGCCGCAGCGTCTTTCGGCGCCGTTCCGTCCGCAACGGGTTGCTCCCCGATCGGCGCCGGTTCTTCGCCGGCGGCGCGACTCAACAGCCCACCTCCTCCGGAGAGGCGCCGTTGAACAAGCCGCTCCGATGTCCCCTCGCTGGAAGCGGCCCCATCGATCGGCATTCGCATCACCCGGTCCGCCACTCGGTCGGCTTCCTGCTCGTACTCATCACCTGGCTCATTGATGCGCAACTTCGCCTGGGCCGACATGCCGGTCAATTTTTTCTTCTCGCATTCCTCACAGGTGCCCGACAACCCGCTGGATCCGCCGCAGGCGCAGGCCCGCTGCAGGAAACCTGGAGAGCCTCCCCCCTGGGCTTCCCCACCGATGCTCTGGTGAACGGACTGTGTCCTCATGATCCCTACGGTATGTCCTTGATTCGGCAGAACTTGCGTTGATGGATGATTCCCTGGACGATCTCGTATTCAGTGTTGTTCGGCATAGACGTCAGATTCGTGGGAGATAACAAGATCACTTCATCTCCTACCCTGTACCTTCCTCCCAGTTTGACGCCGTGTTTGCGCAGCCAGTCGTTCAACAGCTTCACGTCCGTCGTATCCGGCCCCGACTTCGGCAAGGGCTGACTCTTTAACCAGGCGGAGAGGCTGCTGTTGGCCTGCTCCGCAGGACTCCCCGGTGTGCCCAACCGTCCGCCGGAGGGCTTGATCATCCACTCACTGGTGGCTCGACCCGGAATGGGTCGATTGTTGTAGGGATTGATTTCCTCCAACACCGCAATCCCCTCGAAACGCGACGGATCGCCCTTGCCCGGTCCCCCCGGCCCCGCAGTTCCGCCCTTGCCGGTTCTGATGTACCAGGCCTGTGGTCCGCCTTCCACTGTATCCACAATGCCGAGCTGTCTTCCGCTATAGGAATATGTGCCCCACTCTTTGGCGGCAAACAGGGGAATTTTTTGAGTCGTGATCTGATCTTGAAGATCCCGGTCGGTCACCTCGATCTCGGTCGTATAGTCGTCGTCCACCGTGTGGCTACTGGCATGCATGACGATTTCGTAATGACCGGACTGCGCCTTTCGCTTTGCACTGAACTGTTTGATCCAGCGATATTTTTTCTTTAGCGGCGCCAGCGACGCGAGGAGGGTCGGAACCGCGCTGTCCTTCGCATCGTGC
Organism: Nitrospira sp.; assembly: GCA_040376625.1. Lineage (GTDB taxonomy): Bacteria > Nitrospirota > Nitrospiria > Nitrospirales > Nitrospiraceae > Nitrospira_A. The sequence continues at coordinate 21,617 of JBEIQG010000006.1, forward strand.
GCTTCGGCGATGGCCCGCGCAGCCCCCAATGCAAACGGCAATTGGGCGGATTTTTCCTGGCCGTCCGCCGCATCAGGCTTGTCGAGCTTGTCCTTGGGTGTCTTACGATCGGGAACGAGTTTTTCCAGTTTGACGAGTAGCCCTTCGATGATCTTTGCCAGTTTGCCCCCGACCTTGCCCAGTTTGCCCAGCCACTTGACTACGTTGGCGATCGCGGCGGTAAAGACGGCCATGGCCACTTCAGCCAGGATGTAGCCGATGACCGCGCCTCGAAAATGCCATTTCCGGTAGGGATCGGGATCCTTCATCCAGCGATACAGAAAATCCTCGACGGACTTCGCGAGAAGGCCTCCGATCGCCGTCAACAACTCCCCGGCCAACTGTTTGACATCGTCTGCTGCCATCTCCTTGATCAAGGCGATCATGTCTGAGGCGGCTTTGAGCATTTCGCCGTTCACCAGGCTCAGCATGCCGCTGAAAAGGCCCGACACCATGTCGTAGATCCCAATGAACACGTCGAGGACCGATTGTACGAAGCCTTCCACCACGCCCACCGAAAAACCGGCGATCCCTTTCCCCGTTTCGACCGCGCTGTTCATCCAATCGGGACGAGATGGCAGGATGTCGGCCTGCTTCAACTGCTCCACATAGCTGACACCCGGCAGCCAGATTCGTTCACCCGCGACCAACTCGATCGAATCGAACAGGTCTTGTGTCCCTCCTCGATAGGGATCGATCTGTTCCACCAGGTCTAAGTCTTCCTGTGCTTTCTTGAATTTTTCCTCGTTGATCCGGATGCCTTTTTTCGTCTCAGGGTTGTCCTGGCTCGCGAGGTACACCGCCATAACCAGCGACCGGGCATCATCCCCCACCTTGATGGGATAGTCCTTGTATTGACAATGACTCTGAACCACCTTGCTCAGGGGGTCTTTTCCTTGAACTGAGTACAGGACCGAAGCGGCGTCGGGAATCGGCGTCTTCCACCACACGTAGTCATCGGACACGTACCCGAACCGTCCGAGATAGCCGAGGCGACCGCAGCTCTTGTCAAAGGCGTCGCCGACGACGCTCACCGCTAACCAGTGGGTCTGCGGATTGTGGCTGAGAACGTGGACTTTGGTATTTTGGGGCAGTCTGGCGAGGGGCGATCCCTCAGTAGCGGTGCGGTCTCGGAGATTGACCCCGCTTTCCTGGTAGACAATGCCCAGTTTGTTCACGGCCGCCCAGCCCGCTCGGGTGAACTCCGGGCCTTCGGCCTCGGTCGACTTTCTTGCAATCCGAGCGACAGAAGAAGTTGCCCCGTCCTGTTGCCTGCCGGACTGCTGCACAACATGTCTGAGTTCATGGGCCATCAACTCTCGTCCTGCCCGCGTTCCGGGAGCGAATTGCCCGGCACCGAAGACGATGTTGTGCCCGACCGTGTAAGCCCGGGCATCAATCACTCGCGCGGATTCGCCCGCCTTGCCGTCGGCATGGACTCGCACATGACTGAAGTCATGGCTGAACCGCGGCTCGAAAAATGCTCGCGTCGCGAGATCGAGCGGTTGTCCCGACACCCCCAATACTTCGTGCACGACGGGAGGGGCCGTCATGGTCGTCGAACCGGACTGGCCGTTCACACGGCGCTGCACAACCGGCAAGGTGGCTCCCGCCGGCCTGCGCATCACCTGATCGGCCACCAAATCGGCCTCCTGCTCGTATTCGTCGCCCGGCTTGCCCACCACCGGCTTGCGCTGCATGGACTGACCACGGGATGGCTTGATCCGGCAGTCCTCGCAATCCCCGGCCAAAACAGCGGACCCACCGCAGGCACATTGGCGCTGCAGAATCGGTGACGCGGAAACAGCCGACTGCCGACCTGAGCTCCGCCGCATCACCGGACTCGGCGTGACCGGGAGACTGCGCGCCGTCATGGGTTCACCTGAGCCTGCCGTTCACGGACTACGACATGGCTCATGGGGCCTGTTGTCCGTACATACAGTCGGAGGACCTCGCCCGTTTGGCCACCGGTCATCTGGGCGGCGGTTTCATGCAGGACGGGAGATTTCGAGGGACTCGGCTTGGACGCCCATAACTCGCCGGCCGCCGTACGGAAGGCAATATGAGTGGGCCCTTCCATGGGGCCGCTGAATCCCTGGCCGTAGAGTGCCAGGTTCGCGTCGGCCTCACTCTCAGTCGGCACCGTTTGAAACTGCGTGGCCATATAGTAATCCCAGATGGCGCCCGCCTCGGATCGCCCCTTCTTCACCTGCTGCATATAGCTCTCCAACGGAGACCGGCGCTCTCCCACCGATCGGCCTACCGAGTCGAGATACTGCCGTGCGAGCCCCCATACCCGCTCCGGTGGATCAATGAGGCCGTAGTTGCCGATCGCCCAGCCCAGGCAATTCCCACCGATGTCGCACAGCACCCCGTCCCGCTGTCTGACGATGAGCGCCCATGCACCGTTGCCCAGATTGGGATAGACACCGAGGTAGTCCTTCGCACTGTCGCGGTATCGCCATGCCGGGCTCTCGGGAGTCACCGCGGCAGGGATCGGCACCAGGTTGAAGAGTTCTCCGTTGATGACGATCTCATGACTGGTATCGAGTCCTGAAGAAAGGGAACGATGCGTTCTCTCATCTTCGTTCACCGATTGAGCGGATCCGCTTCGTTGCAGCATCTCACCGGGTCCGCTTGAGCGTTGCTGCACGACATGGGTCAACTCGTGAGCCAGGAGCCTGCGGCCTTCCCCGGTCGACTGGTTGTAGTGTCCGGAGGCGAAGACGATATCGCGTCCCACCGTATAGGCAGAGGCATGCACGGCACGGGCCGATTCCGCGGCACGCTCGTCGGCGTGAACCCGCACATTCCCAAAATCGTGGCCGAACCGCGGTTCGAAGAAGTCACGCGTGGCCTCGTCCAGTGGTTGTCCGGGTAAGGCCAGCACGTCCTGCACGATCGGTTGAGCCGGCCCGGCGCCTGTTCCGGTAAAACCGTCTACACTGCGCCGCACTATCGACGCCGTGTCACGCTGTTCAGCTTCCGTCGTCGCGTGCGGATGTGGCATACGCATCACCAGGGCGGCCACACGGTCCGCTTCCTTTTCGAACCCGTCTTCAGAGTTCCCGATCACGAGTTTCTTCTGTAGCGGCCGCCCCAACCACTTTCGACTGCTGCATTCCTCGCATTGACCGGTCAATCCTGCCGACCCGCCGCAAGCGCATTGCCTTTGGATAAGCAAGCCGGACGGCGCGTTGCGTGGAGCCTTAGCGGCGGATTGAACAGTGGCCGTCACGCTCATCGCCCCATGCCCTTTGCAATTCCATCAGCCGCGTCGCGACCCAGCTGTCCTGGAACCGCTGCACCCGTGCTGGAACCCGAATCGACCCGCAGGTGCGGAACATCGCCCACGCTCGCAAGCCGCTCCGCCATGCCCGGTTCTGCGAACAACGCCGTCAGCTGTTCCTGCAACCCCTGGGCAACCGCATGGCGGTCTTCATACCGCACACCCTTCAACGTCAGGCGATCGATCGTCACGATCACGCGTCTCACACCCACCCCCTGGTCTCTGCATCCGAAAGGGGTCGGTCCCGTTTTGCCGCCTCACTCTGTGCCGCCTGCAGGAGATGTCTCATCCGGAGAGGTTCCCCGGCCTGCGCCGCGAGAAAGGCGGCGTTGAGGGCGATGTTCCGGATGCTACCGCCGGCCATGTGCAGCCGCGCCAATTTGGCATAATCCAGCCCTTCGAGCGGTGCCGCTGCAGGAAACATGGTGCGCCAGATGGCCTCCCGTTGGGCGGCATCGGGAAAAGGAAAGTGGACCACAAAGCGCAAGCGCCGGTGGAAGGCCTGGTCGAGCGCCGCCTTCATATTGGTGGTCAGGATCGCCAGCCCACGATAAGCCTCCATTCGCTGGAGCAAATAACTCACTTCGATATTGGCATAACGATCGTGGCTGTCCTTGACCTCGCTCCGTTTGCCGAACAGCGCGTCGGCCTCGTCGAACAGGAGAATGGCTCCGCTTTCGTCCGCCGCATCGAACACACGCCGCAGATTCCGCTCCGTCTCGCCGATATACTTACTGACGACGGCTGAGAGGTCGATGCGATAGAGATCAAGATTCAGCTCATTGGCCAGCACTTCGGCCGCCATGGTCTTTCCGGTTCCGCTCTCACCGGCAAAGAGGGCTGTAATGCCAAGCCCCCTGGTGCCGTGGATGCCGAAGCCCCAGTCCTGATACACGGTCAACCGATGCCGCACCTGGGCGGCCATCGCCCGCAGAGTCGTCAGCTGCGGCGCCGACACGATCAGTGCCTCCCAATCGGCGACGGGCTCGATCCGTTGCGCCAGGTCATCAAGTTTGGACCGGCCCGCCGTTCGGCAGGCACGCCAAAGCAGCCCCTCCGGTCGCTCGTCCGCTGCCAATCGTTTTCTTACCTGCGCACCCGTGGCCGCGATCGTGCCGGCGCTCAAACGAAACTGCCATGAGACTCCATCGAGGGAACCATCGACCAGCGCGGCATCCGGACCGAGCGCCTGCTGCCACAAAGCCCGTTGCTCCCCTGCTTGCGGCCGGTTCACGACGTATGGAACTGACTGCCGTGCGATCGTCGGCAGATCCTGTCCGATCATGAACACCAGACCGCCGAGTCGTTCGACCAGGGTTCCCGCCTGTTTCGGCACCTCACGCTCCGTACACTCCACAAGCAAGGCCGCATGGAGTAAAAATGCCTCCCGTTGCCATAACAGCGCCAACGCTTCGATCTCCGACGCACCGGTCGGCACCAGTGCTGCTGGAAGCACGTACAACTGCAGGCCCAATGCCGAGGCCACCGAGACCGCCACATCGCCCTGCCCTTGCAAATCGTCGCCAGTCAGGAGAACAAGGCCTGACGAGGATCGGCCGTCCTCGATTGCGGAGAGGATTGCGGCGGCGGTCTGTCGATGGGCGTTGGCCAACAATTCCCCGGGCTGTCTGGTCCGCAAGAGAGGTCGCAGCCGTGGATCGAGATAATTGACGCCTGCCAGGTAGTGCAACACACGCTCGTCGATACGGAGGCGCGCATTCGCCACCCCCGGACTTTCATCCAGTTCCACGAGCCGCCACCGCCGCAGCGGCCCGACCGGGGTCAACGCGCTCCAATGTGGCGCGTCGAGTGCGGCAAGGGCCAAGCCAAATGTGACGGATGACCGCTGGCCGGAAGCCAAGGCCTCGGCGCAGACGCGGGCGAACTCCGTATTCATCTCGACGCCTGCGCAGAGCAACAACACATCACGTTCGAAACAGCTGAGGCCGAACAGCTTGCTGAGGACATCGATGGCGGCCGGAGCCGGCCCCTCCGCCTCCATCTCGTCGATAGTATGGCCGGCGGCTTCCGCAGACTCTCCACCGGTGAGCCTGGCTTTCAGGCGGTCGAACTCACCGACCAAACAACGTTGGTTGCTCTGGGCCCAGGTATCGTAGGCCACGTGATCGCTCATGTGATCGTCACTCGATGGTTGAAGAACACCGGCGGTTCGGCCGTTCGATCGATCAGCGGACTGTCGATGCCGTCCACGCGCAACCGTACCAAATGATCACCGGCCGGCGCCTGTTCGAGGATGAACGTAAAGGAGCCCGCCGGACTGGCCCAGGGCTCAGGCAAGACCTCCCGGCTTCCGAGTAAGAGAGAGACCGATTGTCCGGCTCGAACGTCCGGTGCACAGCCCAGCGTGATGGTCGCCCTGCCGCTTCCATCTCTGGGCACCGTCACGGGAAGCGCGGTCGTGATGAGAGGGCCGACGATCAGCCCCAGCTGATTGCTGATCCTTGCCTCGGTCTCCGTCGGACGAACGAGTCGCACCGCCACCTGGTAGAAACCGACCGCCAATGACGGCGGCACAACCACTTGGAGCTGCGAGGCCGAGTCGCCGGCTAAAGCCGGTACCTCTTGAACGATGTCGAAACGAGCATTCGAAAAGACCACGATGCGACCGGTGCCATTCAGGTGATGCCCGGTCAGTTCGACGGTCGCCCCCACCGCGGCGACCGGTTGCCCGTCGATCGCTTGCACGGTCTGGATGGTCGGAAACGACGGCAGGAGATCGGCCTGGACCACCACGCCCCGTTCCAGTTTCGTCACCGGATCGACCGGCCCGCGAGTGAGCACCGGCAACGTCGGCTTCGTCGGTTTCGAGGACTCGATCAACACCACCGTCGCCACATAGGCCGCAGTGGGCCGGTAGTGGGATTGCACGGCGGTCCAGAGTTTGGACATCTCTTCGGTGCTGAGGGGATCCGGAACCAGCTTGATCTGCTCGACTTGATCCGCCAAGCCGCATTCGGCCAGGGCCCGCAAAGCCGGCGGCAACGTGGTCTCGACCGACGGAGAAGGATTCAGCGCGGTCGTAATCGCCTTCCGATCCAAGACCGGAGTCTCATGCAACAGCTGCATCGCGTACCCGAGCAGGATCTCGCTGCCCAATTCCTCGGCGCTGTAGGCGCTCACGAGGTAGTGGAGGTCCAGGGCCAGCGGGGGATTGGTGAGCCGTTGAGTGCCCGATCCGTCGCGGGACGGCAAGGCATGGTTCCGCCATCCCGTATTGAACGTGACCTGATGGAGAAATAGGTTCAGTTGGGTGTGTTCCGTGCCATTGGCGGGGACCACCCGATCCGGCGGGACGGCGCTCACCGTCACGGTACTACCGAGCAGCCCGCTGACGTTGTGGTTGATCAAGCCGTCATTGAGGAGGTCTCGAAGCACGGCTGTCACTCCGGCAATGGCCAACGCACTGCTCATGTGCCCCTCCCCTGGCGGCGCGCCAAATAGTCCGCCAAGGACATCGACGGAGGACGGGCGGCTGATTTCCGCCCTGGTGACGAGGGCGCGGGCATGGCGGTGACCTCGATCCGTCCGATCGTCACGTGTACGGGAGACTCAGGAGACGTTGCCCCTGCAGCATCGCCTCGTTGCCCCTGCGGTCCCGTTGACAGCAACGGAGGCGGAGGGAGGCGTGCCGACATTGATGTCGTCTGTTGCGCCTCGACGAGTCGTGGCGGGGGCGTGACCGCTCTCTTTTGCTCGGCCGGGGCCTTACTGAGGCGTTCCTGCGGCGTTGCATTGTCGCTCAAGAACACACGAGCCATACGGTGGTCCGGCTCAACGACCTGATTCCCTAGGGATACCGGCGGGCCTTCTGCCGGGGCTGTGCGTGGAACAGCCGTCGCCTTGGCGACGAACGATTCGTTCGACGACTCCGTCGCGAGCGCGCCTGTTTCCCGCAGAGTCACAGAGGGCGCATCGACAGGCGCTTCGCCGCGTCGCTGCGCATGGAGGGAGGCCGGCACCGGCTGCAGCGGCGCAATCGGATGACGCGGCAGTTCAGCCGTTCGGCGCGGCTCGCCTGACGAAGCCTCTCGGTCGATCACCGGAAGATCGGGTATCGGCCGATCGAGCTGTTTCAGCGCGGGGTCAAACACCGAACGGGCGCGCGGTTGAATCGTGGCGAGCGTTCCGGCCTGGCGCTGCACGAGCCTAGTGAGAAAATCGCTCATGAGAGTGCCATCCCCACATACAGGCTGCGGCGTTGATCGGTCATGCTGAGGATTTCGCCTTCCGTCCAGCCATAAATGCGCGCCAGCAGATCAATTTCCTGCAACAACCGCCGGCTTTGCACATGGATTTCGTTCCAGAAAAAGCCCGCGATATCGAAGAGGCTCTGCCACGCGTGCCCGCAGGCCGCGCACTTCAAGTCGATGAGGATCTCGGCCAACGGATCAAGCTCGCTCAGCCGTGCCGCCAGGGCCATCTGCACATCATCCGTCCAATCAGGTTCGTCCACCGTGGCAGCTCCGTTGCGCATGCATCGCGAGAGAATCACACGACGCGCGTGATCTAAATCCGGGGCGGCTGCAGCAGCGGCAAGATCCCGGCTGTTGGGCCCACGCACATCCCACGAGCGCCCAGCCTCCTCCACCCTGTGCCAGGTCGCGCCCGTTGTCGACTCCGATCCCAACAGCCCCTCGCAGGACAGTTCAAATTCGAGTTTGTGGCGGCAGGCAGGACATTCTGCATACCCGTCGATGCGATCGCCGAAGGTGTTTCGGCGGGACTCCAACAACCGCCTATCGCGCTCCCCCACCGTCCACTCGCACAGGGTTTCGAACGGCTCGTCGGGACAGGCATACCGCAGCAGCAACAACGCCCTGTCGAGGGGATGTCGTCCGGCCCCCTGTTCCCAGATGTCGATGACCGCCGCTGCGGAGAGTCCCGAATGAAAACTGTGCGCCATGATCACGGCTCCGTAAACGTCGCCTCCGACGGTTCTGTGACTTCGTAGTCACGTTCCCAGCCTTCGTTTTCGAGCTTGAGCGTCTGTATCGCCACGGCGTTGGCATTGGCATCGAGGTCAGGCTGGGCCTGATATTCCGACACCCAACAACGGAAGACTTTGTAGGCTGTGGCCAGTTGCCCCGCCTCGTTGTACAACTCGATGATGATGTCTTTCCGGAAATCCTTGAGCGACACTTCTGCGCCCAACCCCGACCCGAAGTTCCAGACCTTGTTCGCCCATTGTTCAAAAGCGGTATCGTGGGTGACGCCGCGCTCCAGCGTGATCGCTTCATACTTAGTGCGGCCGGGGGACTTGCGGCTGGTGCTGGGATCGCCACCTTCGCGGTGCTCGACCACTTCGGTGGAGCGCTTCAAGGAACCGACCTTGCTGACCCCCGCGACGTAACGCCCGTCCCATTTCACCCGGAACTTGAAATTCTTGTAGGGATCGAACCGATGCGTGTTGACGGTAAACTGCGCCATGTTTTCCTCCTCTTAGCGGAATGCTGAAAAACTCCGCACCGTGGTTCTCGCATCGAACAGAGCCTCGACGTACTTGAATGTTACGCCTCGCTCCAGCGCTCGCTGCGGCCGCGGCGGACGGCCTTTTAGAGCATCCTGCGAGTGGTGATACAATCGTTTCCCTATACACCCATACATTCATCTGCTCCCGACACTCGGCTGTTCCACAAGCCGCTATGTCGCGATCTGGCCGGCCATCTGCTGGAGCTTGATGATGACGAACTCAGCAGGCTTGAGCGGGGCGAATCCGACGACGATGTTGACGATACCGAGGTTGATATCGTTCTGGGTCGTGGTCTCCTTATCGCACTTCACGAAGTAGGCGTCCCGCGGTGTGGTGCCCTGAAAGGCACCCTGCCGAAACAGGTTGTGCATGAAAGCGCCCAGGTTCAGCCTGATCTGCGCCCAGAGGGGTTCATCGTTCGGTTCGAACACCACCCACTGCGTGCCGCGGTAGAGGCTTTCTTCCAGGAACAGGGCCAGCCGACGAACCGGCACATACTTGTACTCATCCGCCGCTGCATCTGCGCCCCGCATGGTCCGGGAACCCCATACCACTCGACCGTGGACCGGGAATGTCCGGAGACAGTTGATGCCCAGCGGATTCAAGAGACCGTTCTCCGCATCCGTCATATCAAGCTGCAGCCCGGCGACGCCGCTCAACGAGGCGTCGAGACCAGCGGGCGCCTTCCACACTCCGCGTCGGCTGTCCGTCCTCGCCATCACCCCGGCAATCACACCACAGGGCACAAAGGTCTCCACTTGTCCCCCGAGCTGTGAATCGGCTTGCTTGATGCGCGGGAAATAGATTGCCGCGTTACGGGCCATATCGCCGTTGAGGTTCATCCCCGGAACCCCCGACTGTGCAGCGCTTACCGTCGCCCAGGCCGCCTTCGGATCGACGATCAGCATCGCCCGCCGCTTGACACAGTAGCTGAGCGCCTCCTGATACACGTCATCCGGCACATCCCCTCCGCGCGCATCGGGCAGAATACAGAGCAGGTTGAAGAGATCGACTTTTTCCAGCTGGTAGAGTCCGGTTTTACCGGTTTGGCTTCCTTTGTAGGCCGCCGCATCGAGTACGGCACTATCGACGGCAATGTCTGCCGGAGCCGCATTCTTCGCCGGCGTGGACTTAGTGGCGGCCGTCCAGACGTCAGCATCAGCCAGACTGCCGGCATGGGCGGATGGCGACGAGTTCGATGGCAACGCGACCGTGACGCGGACGAGACTCGACTCGGCCGTCAGCACGCGATCGGCGCGCCGCGCGCTTTCCTTGGTGGTGAGATTGAGGAAGGTTTCCGTGATACCGGTGCCGCCGTCACGCACAATCAAGTCGAACAGATCGGCCGGTTGCACGCCAAGCCGGGTGGCAACGGCGATCAAATTCGGATCCGTCGCAGTCTTTTTCTCAACCCGCGCGCGAACCTGCATGCCCCACGCGCCTTCCGATGCGGCCTGCAACGTCAGATTCGGCACTTCATAGGTCGCCTTCGCGGCACTCCCCGCGGTGGCCTTGTAGAGACGCACGATCACGGCCTGCCCGCCGCCGTTCAGAAAAAAATCACGCACGGCGTAGCTCAATGTCATATCGCGATGCAGCCCGCCGAAGATCCGCTCGTAATCCGAAAAACTCGTGATCGTCACCGGTTGATCGGCCGGGCCGCGTACGGCCTTGCCTAGAAACCCTGTGATCGACGTGGCGACTCCGGTGATCGTGCGCACCCCGCTCGGCAGCTCCTCGATGTACACACCCGGATAGGTTGGTTGCACTGGCATGCTGACCCTCCTCGGCTTAGGACGTTCACGTCTCGTTTCCGTCCTGTGTCAGAAATGTTCGTATGTCCTCCAGATGCGCATGATTCAGGCTATAGATCGGCTGATTCGACGTGTTGCGTTTCAGAACCCAACCTTGCGCAACCAGCTTCTCCAACGCCTCGATCGCGAGACGTTCGGCGCCTTCATCCATGCACGGTGCAGTGATCCACCAATTCAGCACTCCTTCCTGGGTGTCCTTCGCGCCAGGATGATGAACCAGGTAGTCCAGAATGCTGCGCCTGAACTCTGCATCGTGCTCTTCCATCCGGCCTGATCCCCGGAGCCCCACTCCATCACGGCACTCCTGCGGGATTGAGCAAGAGCAATGCCATTAGAGAGGATTCCGTTTTCGTTGTTTTAAAGGGAATCACACCAGACAAATAGACGGGCGCGGCATTCCTGCCGCAGCTGCAAAGCAATGGAAGAGTTGGAACGGCCTGTAAAATTATGGGGATGGATGGTGCGGCAAAAACACCGCGTCGGTGAGGAACTTAGGCGCATCCGTCGAAGGGCGTCTGAAATGGCGGAGGACAATCGCGCGAAGGACCGGCCGCATCGTTCTGAAACGCTTCTCGATCGATCCCATGTTTTCGAAGGAGTCGTTGAAAACTGCGCCGTTCCTTGCCCGCCGCTTTGGCCGCATGCGTCACATTTCCCCGGAATGTCACCAGCGTTTTCACGAGATAAGCCCGTTCGACATCCATGGTCGCGGAGGTTTTGGCCGCACGAAGCGAGCCCTCCAGACGGGAAGTCCCTGGCGCCAGCCCCGCACATTCGATATCCTGCGGCTGAATCGTCGCGGACCCGCACATGACGACGGCCCGCTGGAGCGTACTCTCCAACTCCCGCACATTCCCCGGCCAGGCATAGGCGAGTAATTTCTGAATGGCTTCTCCGGACAACCGTCGCGGGCCTTGTCCATCCGCACGCCGGAAACGTTGAAGAAACCGGGCGGCCAGCAAGGGAATGTCTTCCACACGCTCCCGCAGAGGCGGCACAACCAGCGACAACACATTCAGCCGGTGGAAGAGATCCTCACGAAATTGCCGCTCCGTCACGGCCTGCCGGAGATCATGATTCGATGCCGCAATGATCCGCACATTCGCCAGCTTCGTGCGCGAACAACCCAACGGCCGATACTCCCTGTATTGCACAAAGCGCAGGAGTTTGGCCTGGGCGTGCGGGTTCAACGCATCGACCTCGTCAAGGAACAACGTTCCCCCCTCGGCCTCAAGGACCAGGCCGCCCTGTTCGCTGGCTGCACTCGTATAGGCCCCCTTCACATGCCCGAACAATTCATTCTCAAACAACTGATCGGGCAGTGCCGCGCAATTGATCGGGATGAATGCATGATCCTTCCGCGCGCTGGAATAGTGAATCGCCCGGGCAAACACCTCCTTCCCCGTCCCGGTTTCGCCCTGCAGCAGTACCGTGGCATCGACATCGGCGAAGAGGGGAATTTTTTCAACCTGCGTCTGGAAGATAACACTCTCCCCCACGAGTGAATCGATCCGTACACGCTGAGCCAGACCGATCCCATGTGGTGCCGAACTCCGCCCGACTACCAAGGCTCGCCCGATTCGCAAGGCCAATTCGCCTCCATCGACCGGACAAAAGACAAAATCATGCAACTCCGCCGGAACTCCGTTCAGGAGCTGTGGCCTACGGTCCTGCTCCGCTCCGAACAATCCTAGTATCGGCACGTCGGACCAGCGGCCGGCCACATCGACAAGCCTCTGCGCCGAAGAACGATCTGCAGATGAGTGGTGAAACAGCAGCACATGCGGAGAATGAGGGCACGATGCGGAGAGATCCGTCACCCGGTCGAACTCGATGTTCCTGCCGGGAAGTACACGTTGTAACACGTGTATAAGGTGAGCCTCATCGAACCAGGCATGATACTGATTGTCCGAAGTGACCAAGAGGATTCTGATGAAGTCCTTCATCCGACTCACCCTATGCTGCAAGTAGATTATCGACGTTCAGCCGGCGAACGACCGGCAGGAATAAACCGCCTTTCTACGTAAATGTGCACCATTCGTACCATCCGATGTGGGCTGCTCCAACGCATGAATCAAAACGAGAGGCCTCGACAAACCCCGCTTGATTGCCTATTCTGAGTGCGGTGCGCCGGAAGAACGAGTGTCTGCAATCGGTGACGACGAGCCTCCAGGCACCTTCCTGTATGGGATTCGATACAGTGCCCGGTAATTTTAGATACAGTCCGCAACACCGGTCAGCATCGCGCGCTTTTATAACACAGGACGCCGAACCTGGCCATGCGCCCACCGGGATAGACCGCACGATTCTCCCCCCGTAGAACGCAGGCCCGCCCGGTGATGAACCGTTCGCCTGCAACTACGTATTCGAAACTTTCTCTATCACGACGGTGGAGAACCGCATGGCCGATGAGAGAGGATCCAGAGATGTCACACACAACCCGGGACTCTCCCCCAAGAGGAGCGTTCGGAATACGTCGATTCTGGTCTTTTCTTCTCGTATCCCTCTTATTGTGTGGAGGCTGTTCGGAGATCCGGGACAGTCATGAACTGCTGCACAGCCTGCTCTGGATGCACACCTCTGCTGAATACCATGCTCTCAGTGTCATGACCTATCAACGCGCAAGAGAAGCGCTGGATCGGGCCTTGATGGATACCAACTCAACAGCCAGCATCGAACAAACCGGCGACTTTCAGCACTTGCCGCCTGCCGTAATCCTGGATCTCGACGAAACGGTGTTGGATAATGCGCCCTTTGAGGCGCGCCTGATCGCCCAGCACACTACCTTCAATCTGCCGATGTGGGAACAGTGGGTACAGGAAGCCTCCGCACAGGCGGTGCCGGGAGCAGCGGCGTTTATTGCCGAGGCTCAAAAGAAGGGAGTCGCCGTATTCGTCATCTCCAACCGTGCGGCTCACCAGGAACCCTCAACCATGCGCAACCTGGAAAAACTGGGCATTTCGCTTTCAACCGAGCCCGATGGGCTGCTGCTCGAAGGTGAACCGCCGTTTCATTGGCCGCCGAACAAATCAAACCGGAGACGATATCTCGCCGAACGATACCGGATCCTCCTCCTCATCGGCGACGACCTGGCAGACTTCGTCGATGGAGCACGAGACAAGCCGGAGCATCGAATCGCATTGGCCAGGCAACACGACCATCGGTGGGGAAGGTCGTGGTTTCTCCTTCCCAATCCGATGTATGGCACCTGGGAAACGTCACTCGCTCCACCGGACCTCTCCGACTTCGAGCGATTGACCTTCAAGCGGAGGGTGATCCGGGATCGTCCATAATCAAGAGCCGGTCAAACGCTCACAAGGGCCACCGAAGCAACCTAGGATCACGTCAGCTTCGATTCTCCGTCGTCCTTGCCAAGCTCCGCCATCAGCCATCCCTTCCCAGGACAGAATGCCTGTATTTTTTACCGCTTTCTCAACGAATCCCTTGCCTCATTTTTCCGGTTATGGGATAAGCGCAAGCAGGTTGCGACGGGCACGGGGCACATCGCCATCTCTTAGCGCTCGTGAAGCGTGTCCTGTTTCAACTCCGCTCACCTCACGCTTTACGAGACACGAGCGACGAGGTACAAGATCACATGAATCGATTGCGCTCGGTATGACGAGCGAAGTGGGGACACATCATGGCGCAAAAAAAATCCGGCACAGTGAGCTGGTCGACAACTGAGGGCTGGGACGTTCGAGCGGCGGAACAGGCGCGTGGAGGGCGACGGGCAGCAGGAGAGGCGCCTGATCCCTTTGTGGCCAACCTCACCGCCACCAAACGCTGGGAAATTGAGCAAACCCTCACCGCAACGCCGAAGGCCCGACGAGGTGAAGCCGCCCCTCCTCCCCTTACGCTGGATGTCGAGGGCGCTCCCGACGACGCATATATCGTGATGACCCGATATGCCTCCGGAGCCATCCGGTTCCACATGCCGACGGAACCGGTACGACGCGGGACTCGACGAGGTGGAAAAAAACTCTTTCGATTTTCGATTCCGGTACCGGCCGCGCCCATTGTTGAAGCAGGGGGCCGCCGCGGATTTATCAGCGCGGCGATCAAAGCAGTAGTCTTAAAGGTCGCGGGCAAGATCGCCGACTTCGCGCTCTCGAAACTCGCGCTCCTCTGGGAAACGGCCACCTGGAAACTCAAGAAACAACGTGAAGGGTGGTTGTCCTTAACCGCCGACAGTCTCGGCGGAGAAACGGGCCTACCTGCGGCAGATTTGCAGACGTTGAGCGCATCGGAGCGCAATCTCCTGTTCATCCACGGGACCTTTTCCAGTACCAAAGCCGCCTTCCGCTCGCTGGCGCAGACCCGTGGCAGCAACGGCAGAACTTTCTTCGAAGAACTACAGGCGGTGTATGGCAGTCGCATCTATGGTTTTGATCACTTCACACTCAGCCGTACGCCGCAAGAAAACGTCGAGATGTTGCTCGAAGCCCTTCCCGCCCGCCCCACGACCTTCGATGTGATTACCCATTCTCGCGGCGGCCTGGTCCTGCGGCATCTGGTAGAACGTCGAGACCTCTTCGGCTCGCTGGCCGACCGGTTTGTACTTGGTCGTGCGGTGCTGGTCGCCAGCCCGAATGAGGGGACTCCCCTGGCTTCACCCGACCATGTCACCCAGTACACGACCTGGCTCTCCAACGTCCTCGAATTATTTCCCGCCAATCCTTTTACCACCGGTGTCGAATTTGTCAGCGAAGCCTTATCCTGGATCGCCCGCCGTCTGGTGGGCGGACTACCGGGTTTGGCCTCGATGGACAATAAGGGTGAAATCATCCAGGCGTTGCAGGCCTCCCCAAACCCTCCCAACGAAGCGTACTCAGCCCTCGTCGCCAATTACGAACCGGACCCGGGAGTGCTGCAACGAATCATCGATGCGGGAGCCGACCTCTTCTTTCCGACGGCCAACGATCTGGTCGTGCCGACCGAAGGCGGCTGGCGCGTAGATAGGGGAAGCGGAGGAGCGGTCACGATCCCGGGCGATCGCGTGGGATGCTTCGGGTTGGGCGGAAACCTGACGCAGCAGAAGGCGGTGAGCCATGTCAACTTCTTCGACGATCCCGTCACGGTCGACTTTTTGGTCCGTGCCCTGCGCGGAGAGGCTCAGCCGGTCACACCTGTCGATATCGAGCACGACCTGCCGTCCGGCAAGCGGAGGGGCGCCGTTCGAACCGACGGGATGCCACCCCTTGCGGCCGGTCCTGCGCGTTCGCAACCGGCTCTCAGATCCCACGCTGTGACTGCGACTGATGCCTCAACGACCGTTCCGCGTCCAGTCGCCCTGACCCAGAGCGCCGAGCCCGACGATGTGTTCCAACTCGCCCTGATCGATCCTGACCCGAGCGATGCGGTCGCCACGCTCATCGCCACCTTCCGCAATGCGCGGGTGATGGAAAGCGTCCACATCGGGAACAGCACACATGCCGCCAAGGCCCGCGCCAAACAGATACCGGCGGACGCACAGTGGCAGGACATTGATGCCATGCAGCAGCACCTTCACGGCTACATCGACGGTGATCCCCGTTATCCTCAACTGCCCGGCGAGAAAGACCTCCAGAAATTCGGAGGTTCGCTGTTTAATGCGCTCTTTCCTGACCAGGTCCGCAGGCTCTACGATGCGGCACGGTCTGAACAGGTGACGCAACGGCTCAACCTGATCTTTACCTCGGATAACCATTGGCTCGCCAGACAGGCGTGGGAATTCATCTATGATCCCGATCGCAGGACATTCCTGGCGCTGGAGGAAGTGAATTTCACACGCAACGTGCTCACATCCATTCCCGCTGAACGGATCCCCGCTCGCAGCGGCCCGATGCGTATCCTGGTGGTCGTCGCCCAGCCGCTGGGATTGGGCGCCTTATCCGTCGAGGAAGAAACGGACGTGATTCGTAGCGGATTCCGGCGGCTCCTCGATGCGAACCTGGCAGAGGTCGAACTTCTGCTCGATGCCACCCCTGAGCTCTTACATCGCAGACTCGAAAGCGCCGCCACCCCATTCGATATCCTGCACTTCATCGGACATGGCGAATATCGGGAGCAGGACGACTGCGGCTATCTCCTCTTCGAAAACGCCGACGGTGGCGTGCATGAACTGGATTCGTCCACGCTCAGGCAGATCGTGTGCCGGCGCGGTATTCGCCTGGTATGTTTAAACGCCTGCGAGACCGGACAGGGAGGGCGCGAAGACTTCAGCCGCGGAGTGGCGCAGGCCTTGATCGCCGGCGGTGTTCCGGCCGTCGTGGCCAACCAATATCCTGTGCTGGACGTGTCGGCGACCTCTTTTTCCCGCCACTTTTACTGGGCGCTGGCCATGGGTCAGGCCATCGGCGATGCAGCGCGGGAAGCACGTGTGGCGGTCAATTATTCGATTTCCGGAGAAGCCATCGATTGGGCCGTGCCGGTGGTCTTTGCGCGCAACCCGGCCCAACGGATTTGTGTGCCAAGACCGGCTGCCGATTATGAACGCACCCGGACCATTTCGGAGCGGAAGCGCAGACGCGCCATACAGGACCGGATCAGGATCGGCATGTGGAATGCCCATCGCATGATCCCTCACCTTCCCGAGATATGCGATCACTTGACCAGGGCGCAGGAAGTCTATTCGTTCGAAACCGTCTCGTTCCCGGCGCCGATCGGCACCTGGCGACGAGAACAGGATGAAGACCAAGCCTACGTCGTCGCGGAAACTCTTTACGAGCGGCTGAAAAACACG
>JBEIQG010000210.1:0-6532 GCA_040376625.1 Nitrospira sp.
AAGGTGAGCGCGAGCGACAGAGCTGGGCTGGAGCGCAAGCAGGCAGATGACCACTCGACGCCTGACGTATTGGTCACTAGGAACCAAGATAGGAGCCCGGGCGTCCATTCCTCCAAGCCACGGTCACGTGCGCGTATCCTCTTGGCTGAAGATAATCCGACGAACCAAGAGGTCTTTCTTCGCATGCTGGAGCTCTGTGGAGAATCAGCCGATACGGCGGGTACGGGTCGAGAGGCGATCCAGGCGCTTGAGAGGCACCCATACGACCTGGTCCTTATGGACTGCGAAATGCCGGAGATGGATGGACTGACTGCGACAGCAGAAATTCGGCGACGAGGATTTACGAGAGGGGATGGTAGGCCTGTCACGATTCTCGCATTATCAGGATACGCAGTGAGCACTGTCGAAACTGCCTGCCTCGCGGGCGGGATGGACGGTTTCCTGCCAAAACCGGTGGGGCTCAAAGAGATACAGAAGGCGGTCCACCAGTGGTTACCTGCCATTGGTTCTCGCGCCGCCTAAGCAGCATTGCCTGTTGGTGCTGTCAGGGAAAGCTGTATGAATACGGATACCGATAAGCATAGTCAGCATCTTCGAGTCTTGGTCAGTGATGATAATCTCTCGATCCACGAGGACTTTCGCAAAATCCTTCAACCGGGAACGGAGACACAGGGGCTGGATGAAGCACGCGCGTCGTTATTCGGGGGCGAATCTTTTCAGAAGGCTCTTGTGCGGTTTGAACTGGATTATGCAGATCAGGGGCAAGCCGCGCTGGCCCTCGTACAAATGGCACGCCGAGAGGGACGGCCTTATGCGGTGGCGTTTGTGGACATGCGGATGCCTCCGGGATGGGATGGGCTGGAGACCATCGAGCGTATGTGGGAGGTTGATCCCGAGATTCAGACGGTCATCTGCACGGCCTACACTGACCATTCCTGGGAGGACATCATTCGCCGACTGGGCTGCGACGACCGTCTGCTGATTCTGCAAAAACCATTTTCCACCGTGGAGGTCTCGCAATTGGCCGCCTCCCTAACCACCAAGTGGAGGCTGGCGCGTCAGGCGCGCCAACGGTTAGAAGCGGCTGAGGCCGCCAACGTCGCGAAATCGCAATTCCTTGCCAACGTGAGCCACGAAATCCGCACGCCCATGAACGGTATTCTCGGGATGAGCGAACTCTTGCTGCGGACGCCTTTGAACGACAAGCAACGCCGGTACATCGAGACGCTCCACAAATCCGGAATGGCTTTGCTGCAGATCATCAATGATATCCTCGATATCTCGAGGATTGAATCAGGTAAACTCAAGCTCGAACGCATCGCGTTCGATCTGCGTCAGCTTGTCAAGGATGTCCTGGAACTATTGTCCGGCCCCATTGAGAGCAAGGGGCTGAGGTTGACGGTCGTGCTCGCTGACAATCTCCTGCCGGAATACGACGGTGACCCGGTGCGCATTCGGCAGATCTTGACCAACTTGATCGGCAACGCCATCAAATTTACGACCCAAGGAGAAATCGTCCTGCACGTGGCGGTCGCTGAGGATACTGTCGATACGACAACGTTTTGTCTGAAAGTGCGGGACACAGGCATCGGTATCGAGCCCGCCGTCCAAGCCAAGCTCTTTACGCCATTTACACAGGCTGACGGCAGTACTACGCGCAAGTATGGCGGGACAGGACTTGGGCTCGCCATTGTCAAGCAACTGGCGCACATGATGGGGGGGATAGTGGGTGTCGACAGTGTTCTTGGGCAAGGATCGACGTTTTGGTGCACGATTCAACTCCAAAAGCCTTCCACCCAGACGGTGTTGGCGAAGGTGGTCTAATGCCTAGCAGGCTGTTGACAAAGTCCGCCAGCGGCGTTCTCGCGACGCTCAGGAGCTCAACGTACGGCGGAGAGTACGATTCGCCTCTACGCGTACTGCGGTTTTGCTGGACGGCCTTTCTGAACAGCCTGCGAGCCATTTGGGTTCCGTCTGTGACCGTTCACGAAGCTTCATCTCTGGGTCGTCATAGAGTTTGTCACAACCTGCTAGCCTCGTGAGGATATGGGAGCTGTGACGAGTGTCGACGGATAGTCTCAATCGACGCATTCTCGTTGTGGACGACAACCCATCGATCCATGACGACTTCCGGAGCATTCTTCAATTCGACACAGAGTCGGAGGCTCTTGAAAGGGCACGTTCGGCCTTATTTGGGGACGCCAGTCTTATTCAGGCTCATGAGCCCTTCCAGGTTGATTGTGCGGATCAAGGACAGGTGGCATTGGACTTGGTGCAGGCTGCGAACAATGCGGGCAGACCGTATGCCGTCGCCTTCGTCGATATGAGGATGCCGCCGGGCTGGGATGGGCTCGAAACCATCGAGCAGCTCTGGAAAGTCGACGCAGGCCTTCAGGTGGTCGTCTGCACGGCCTAGTCCGATCAGCCTTGGGGAGAAATCAGAGAACGGATAGGGAGAACCGACAAGTTACTGATTCTGCAGAAGCCATTTAACGGCATTGAAGCCTTGCAGCTCGCTACCGCGCTCTGCTGGAAATGGGACTTGGCGAATAAGGCTGTTGGACAGCTGCATGAGTTGAGTCGCTTGGTCGAGGAACGCACAGCGGAGCTCCAGCGTGCGAACCAGCAACTCACGAATATCAACAGCGCCCTGATGCGAACCGTGGTAAATCTTGAGTCGGCACAGACAGAAATTTTACGGCAAAATGGGGAGTTGGAGCGTTTGGCCTCACGCGATCCGCTCACCGGATGTCTGAACCGCCGTGCGTTCTACGCGCTGTTTGAGAAAGCGTTTGCGGAGAGCCGCGAGCACGGAAGCGAGCTCTGTTGTGTGATGGTCGACATTGATAACTTTAAGCGTGTGAATGATTGATATGGACATGCCGTCGGCGATCAAGCCATCCAAGCAGTCGCCAATTGTCTCTCCGCAGGGTTGCGGTTGACGGACACGGTCGGGCGCTATGGAGGAGAAGAGTTCTGTCTGATGTTCCCTCGCACGACGCTGGCCGAAGCGACGGATCTGGCGGAACGTTTGCGAATACGTGTTGGGGCTGAGGCGGGCAGCCGGCTTCGAATGGTGTCTGGTTTGACACTGACGGTGAGCATCGGGGTGTCGGCCATCGCGTTCGGAGCACGGACGCCTTTGGAGCTGATCGATCAAGCGGACAAGGCGCTCTATGCTGCAAAGGAAGGTGGGCGGAATTGTGTCATGGCGCTCGCCGTGCTGGTCCCAGGGATGCATCCGTCCGAGCAACTGGAGCTCCAAGTTAAGCGTGTGACGCCACGGTCTGGACCGTCAGGCGCTCGATAACATCTTTGGTACCTGCGACCACTCAACGAGCGCGAACCACCACGCCGCTGTATCGTCGTGCCTCAGGACACCTCTCCAACGTTCCCATGAGTCTTCGTGAATCCAAGCGGTGTATAATGATCGCAGATGGCACGCCAGTCTAACCATTTCCAGTCCTCAGTCGGCCGTAAAGTCGTCATGGCTCTAAGCGGGC
This sequence comes from Nitrospira sp., assembly GCA_040376625.1. Lineage (GTDB taxonomy): Bacteria > Nitrospirota > Nitrospiria > Nitrospirales > Nitrospiraceae > Nitrospira_A. Next base: position 3,504 of record JBEIQG010000210.1, read on the forward strand.
TGGGGCTCGTTAGCTATGTTATTTTTCACATGTTGGGGAACCTACAAGTATTCGAAGGATCCCATGCGCTCAATGGCTATGCGGCGATGCTCCGCGACATGCCGATCCTCCTCTGGACCGCCCGGATCGGGTTGCTGAGCCTTGCGGCACTCCACATCGTCCTGGCGATCCAGTTGACCTTGCGAAATCGTCGTGCTCGCCCGGTCGCCTATGCGGTCCGCGAGTATCGCCAAGCATCGTTTGCGTCCCGCACCATGGCCGTCTCCGGCCTTGTACTCTTACTCTTTATCCTATTCCACTTGTTACATCTGACGGCCGGCGTCATCGATCCCTCTTCTGTCGATCGCCTCGACACCGAAGGACATCGTGATGTTTATGGGAAGATCGTCCACGCTTTTCAGAATCCATTTATCGTGGCGTTTTACTTGATGGGTCAGCTGGGGCTGGGCTTGCATCTGAACCATGCCGTCACCAGCAGTTTACAGACATTGGGGCTTGAACGCGCGGCTTTCAACCGACTCATCAAGGCCGCTGGTCCCACGATCGCGCTGTTGGTCGTTCTTGGCAATGTCGCCATCATCCTAGCCATCTTCTTGGGGATCGTACGCGGATGATGAAACTTGATCCGAAGATTCCTGTCGGCCCGCTGGAAACAAAATGGGACCGACATCGATTCAGCGAAAAATTAGTGAGTCCGAATAACAAGCGGAACATCACCGTCATCGTTGTCGGCACCGGCCTTGCGGGAGCCAGTGCGGCTTCGACCTTGGGACAGCTCGGCTATCAGGTGGAGTGCTTTTGTTTTCATGACAGTCCGCGACGTGCGCACAGTATTGCGGCGCAAGGCGGGATCAATGCCGCAAAAAACTATCAGGATGACGGGGACAGTGTGGCCCGACTGTTTTACGACACGATCAAGGGTGGAGACTTTCGTTCGCGAGAGGCGAATGTCTATCGGCTTGCCCAGGTCAGTGCGCAAATTATCGATCAATGTGTGGCGCTCGGCATTCCTTTTGCCCGTGAGTATGGCGGGCAGTTGGCCAACCGATCGTTTGGAGGTGTCCAAGTCTCGCGGACGTTCTACTGTCGCGGACAGACCGGACAGCAACTGCTCTTGGGCGCCTATTCGGCGCTCTGCTGGCAGATTGAACGTGGACAGGTCACGATGCATCCTCGGACCGAGATGCTCGATCTGATTGTGGTTGACGGTCAGGCCCGAGGAATCGTAGTGCGTGATCTCGTCACGGGACGGGTGAGTATCCAGACGGCCCATGCCGTGGTTCTTGCGACCGGCGGCTACAGCAACGTGTACTACCTGTCGACCAATGCGAGCGGCAGCAATGTGACGGCCACGTATCGGGCGTGGAAACAGGGTGCCGCATTCGCGAATCCGTGCTTTATGCAGATTCATCCCACGGCGATCCCGCCGGGGGACGAACACCAGGCCAAGTTGACCCTGATGTCCGAATCGCTCCGCAACGACGGACGGTTGTGGGTGCCGAAGATGGCTGCGGATCACCGGCCTCCTGGCGACATACCCGCCGAAGAACGCGACTATTTTCTGGAACGCCGGTACCCACGTTTCGGCAATCTTGCGCCACGAGACATCGCGTCCCGCGCCGTGAAGACTGTGTGCGACGAAGGTCATGGCGTTGGCCCGGGAGGTCAGGGCGTATACCTAGATTTCGCAGATGTGATTGAACGGCTGGGGCAGGATGTCGTCCACGAGCGCTATGGCAACCTCTTCGACATGTATAACCGGATCACAGGGGAAGACGCCTACCAGGTCCCCATGCGGATATATCCGGCGCCACACTATACGATGGGGGGGCTTTGGGTTGATTACAATCTTATGAGTACCATCCCGGGACTTTTCGTGATTGGAGAAGCAAATTTTGCGGATCATGGCGCCAACCGGCTTGGCGCCAGCTCCTTGATGCAAGGACTTGCCGATGGTTATTTTATCCTGCCCTATACGATCGGTCATTATTTGGCGACGGCGAAGCTCTCACCGGTTAGAGAAGATCACAAGGAATCACGCGCGGCGCTTCAGCGCGTGACGGGCAGGATCAGCCGCCTGCTGAACGCGAAAGGCCGTCGAACCGCGGCCTCATTTCATCGCGAAGTCGGCAAATTCTTATGGGATCACTGCGGCATGTCTCGCAACAAGGCAGGGCTTGAACTGGTACTGCGGTCGATCCCGGCCCTACGGGAAGAATTTTGGCGGAATGTCGTGGTTCCGGGATCAGGAGAAGCCTTCAACCAAGAGCTGGAATATGCGGGGAGAGTGGCTGACTATCTCGAGTTTGCTGAACTGCTCTGTCACGATGCGTTACATCGGGAAGAGTCGTGCGGGGCACATTTCCGCGAAGAGCATCAGACGGCCGACGGTGAACCAACGCGCGACGATACCTGTTTTGCGCATGTTGCTGCATGGGAGTACCGAGAGCATGCAGTACCTATCTTGCACAAGGAGCCCCTTGCCTTCGAATTCGTGCAGCCGACCACGAGAAGTTACCGATAATCGGTGAGGGGTGAGCGGGAGTAGAGGAACGAGTAAGAGAAAGCCTGGTGGCGGGTCATGAAGTTCACATTGAAAATTTGGCGCCAGAAGAGTCCAGAGGAGAAAGGCCGGTTTGTGACGTATGAAGCTCACGACGTCGGCTCCGGCATGTCGTTCTTAGAAATGCTCGATGGCGTGAATCAGGGATTGATCGCCAAGGGTGAAGAGCCTGTGGCGTTTGAGCAGGATTGCCGTGAAGGCATCTGCGGAAGTTGCTCCCTGGTAATCAATGGAATCCCGCATGGCCCGGACCGCGGCATGGCCACCTGTCAGTTGTACATGCGGCGGTTTCCAGATGGAGCCGTCATCACGATCGAGCCGTGGCGTGCACGGGCTTTTCCCATCATCAAGGATCTGGTGGTTGATCGCCGAGCCCTGGATCGAGTCATGCAAGCAGGAGGCTATGTCTCCGTCAACACCGGTGGAGCGGTGGACGGGAACGTCTTGTTAATCGAAAAAGATCAGG
>JBEIQG010000164.1:0-8489 GCA_040376625.1 Nitrospira sp.
CCCGATTAGCAGCCGGCGCATATCCACGCTCCCGTCATGACTATCTCTTGCTCTTCCCGATCCATATCGTCAGCTGGTCGCTGTCGGCACAGTCGAATCAGGACTACGTCCATGTGCTCCCGCCCACTGAAATAGTCTGGGAAACCGTTCCCCTGGACGACGGGTCAACCTCTCCAACAGCAAGAGGACCAGAAAGGAGATCAGGAGAATCAACACCGAGACGGAGGTAGCCGCCTGGGGGTTGTAGCTCTCGATTTCTCCGTAGACATAAACCGACGCCACCTGCGTCTTCATCGGAATATTACCCGCTACGATCACAATGGAGCCGAACTCGCCGAGGGCCCGCACAAAGGTGAGAAAGACGCCGGTCAACAGGCCGGGCAGGATCGAGGGGACCGTCACCTTCCAAAAGGTGGTCCAGGGGCTCGCTCCCAGCGTGAATGCCGCTTCCTCCTGATCCCGTTCAAGGCCCATTAACACCGGCTGCAGGGACCGGATGGTGAACGGCATCGTCACAAAAACCATGGCCAGGATGATGCCCGGCTGGTTATAGAGCACCGCCATCCCGCCCTGTTGAAGCCAGCTGCCCAGCAGACTGGTCGGACCATAGATCGCGGCAATCATGAGACCGGCAACCAGGGTCGGGATAGCAAAGGGTAAATCGACCAGTGCATTGAGGAGCCACCGGCCAGGGAATTCGTAGCGCACCAGCACCAGCGCCGAGAGGGTGCCGAACAAGGCATTGATGGCGGTCGCAATCGCGGCGGTTTCCACCGTCAACCACAGCGCCGCCGCAGCCTGGGGAGCCGACAGATCTTGAATGAACCGGTCCCACCCCGCGGCGAACGATTGCTGCGCCAGCGCCGCGAGAGGAAGAAAGATCAGCACCAGCACATAGCCGACTGCGGCGGATCGCAAGGCAAGACGAAGTAGGAGATGGGAGGTCATGCGATCTTTCTGCATGGTCGGTTACGGTCACAGACGTTCGGCACGTTGTTCATGTTATTTCTTCGACACGTCTTCGACGATCTTTGTCCAGAGCCCCTGGGGCCCGAACAGCTTGGTGCTCACCTGTTCCCACCCGCCGAGGTCGGCAATCGTAAAGAGCCGGGCCGGTTGCGGGAATGAAGCGGCTGAGGCGGGAGTGGTTCGGTCCAACGGCCGAAAGCCCAATTCAACAAAGGCAGCCTGTGCCTCCGGTCCGTGGAGGAACGCGATGAACGCTTCTGCGAGGTCCTTGGCTTTGTGACGGTCGGCATAGGTGTCGACGACGGCCGCCGGGTTTTCAATCCAAACGGTTTCAGCCGGCACGATAATCTCATAGGGCCGTCCGCTCTTCACGCGGGGCAGCAATTCGTTTTCATAGGTCACAATGACATCGCCGACGCCGCGTTCAAATGTGGTCACCGATTCCCGCCCGCTTTTATCCATGACCTTGACGTTACGTTGAATGCGCGTCAGTAAGTCCAGAGCCTGCGAGGCCGCTGTCTCAGGGGCAATCGGCTTTGCTCCGGCGCGTTCCTCCGCCAGTTTCAGTCCGGCGCCATAAATCGCGATCACATCCCACATGGCACCGCCGGAGGTCTTGGGATTGGGGTAGAGCAACTCCACGCCGGGGCGCGCGGCATCGTCCCATCCCTTGATGCCTTTGGGATTGCCCTTGCGTACGCCGAGGGCCACGACCGATGCGGAGATCATGCCGCCGTGGGGCGCTTTTCTCCAGTCATGGGTAATGAGTCCGGCTTTGACGATTTGATCGACATCGCCTTCCAACGACAGCACGGCGACATCGGCATCGAATCCTCCGATGATAGCCCGGGCCTGGGCGCCCGAGGCTCCGTAGGAGCTGCGCACGCGCACATCCTGCCCGGTCTTTTGTTTCCAGTGCCGTTGAAAGGCGGGGATGATGTGCCGCTCGTAGGCTTCTTTCGGCACGCTGTAAGCGGCCAGAATGAGATCGCGGGTTTCGGCGGCCTGCAACGGGGCAGTGGCCAGAAGGAGCATGGTCAACCAGGCGCCGGCTGCGAAGCTATAAATGGTGCGAGTCTGACGAGTCATAGCGAGTCTCGGCTCCTTCGGGCTATTTCGAATGGGCAAATCGACTTAACGTGTAATGGTCGAGAATGTTTGCGATGGCATCTCGCACCTCACCCATGGCCTGCTGGAGTGGACACGAGGGTTTGGCCGCGTAAGGGCAGTCCGCGCACTTCTGGTAGGCGGTTTTGCTGACGCAACTGATCGGAGCCAGGGGGCCATCCAGAATTCGGATCACTTGGCCCAGCGTGATTTCTTCAGGCGACTTGATGAGGGAATATCCGCCCCGGACGCCCCGGCGACTCGCCAGCAGGCCGGCGCGTTTTAACGCGAGGAGAATCTGCTCCAGGAATTCCACCGGAATGTTCTGCCGTTCCGCAATTTCATGGCGCTGGAGCACGCGTCCGCCATAGGTCTCGCAGAGTTCGAGCAGCGCCCGGAGTCCATATTCGCTTTTCTTGGAGAACTTCATGACGGAGACATTTTGTCTAGTGAGTTGCTCAAGTTTTTGAAGAATAAACCAGCGCGTGTTGTGATTCAAGCATCTCAAATGCTGAAACGCGGTTGTGACTCGCTCTCCGATGCGGCGGGATCATGAATGCAACTCATTGAAATCGGAGGTTCTGTTTCTTGACACCCTGTAACCGTTCTTGCTAGCTTCAGCCTGATTTTCATCAGCCACCACCAGCAGCCTGCTGCTAGATCTGGATACCCGTTGAATTTCCAAGACCTCATTTTGACCCTGCATCGTTTTTGGGCCGACCGTGGGTGTGTCATCCACCAACCCTATGATTTGGAAATGGGCGCGGGAACATTTCACCCGGCCACGTTTCTCCGTTCCCTCGGTCCCGAGCCCTGGCGCGCGGCATATCCGCAGGCCTGCCGCCGACCCACCGACGGCCGCTACGGCGAGAATCCCAACCGCATGCAGCACTACTACCAGTATCAGGTGGTGTTGAAGCCGGCGCCCGACAATATTCAGGGACTCTACCTGGAGAGCCTGAAAGAGCTGGGCATCGATCCGAAGAAACACGACATCCGGTTTGTGCAGGACGATTGGGAGTCTCCCACGCTCGGTGCCTGGGGACTGGGTTGGGAAGTCCGGCTCGACGGCATGGAGATTACGCAGTTCACCTATTTCCAGGAAATCGGCGGCATTCCGCTGAACCCCGTCACCGGTGAAATCACCTATGGCACCGAACGCATTGCGATGTACCTGCAGCAGGTCGATAACGTGTACGATCTGACCTGGACCGATGGTGTGACCTATGGCGATGTGCACCACCGCAGCGAAGTCGAGTTTTCCCGCTACAACTTCGAGGAGGGGGAGGTGCCCATGCTCATGGCCACTTTCCAGGCATTCGAGGGCGAGTGCCAGCGTTTACTCGACAAGAAGCTGACATTGCCGGCCTACGACTACTGCATCAAGACTTCGCACATGTTCAATCTGCTCGATGCGCGCGGGGCGATCAGCGTCACCGAGCGGACCTCGTATATCGCCCGCGTGAGGGCGCTGGCTCGTCGTTGCGCCGAATCCTATCTGGCCGATCGGGAAGCCATGGGACATCCCTTGCTGAAACAACCGGCCCGGTCAGGCAAGGCCGCCGGCACTCATTCACCCGTTCCAACCAGGTAATTCGCAGGCAGTAGCTCACGATGCCATCCAAAAAGACCATGACCAAGACTGCCTCACGAACCAAGGTTGCTTCACGCCCGAAAGCCCCGGCGACCACAGAATTGCTCCTCGAAATCGGGACGGAGGAATTGCCTTATCAGTTCGTTGCCCCGGCCATGCGCGCATTGCAACAATCGGCTGAGACCCTGCTGAAAGACCTGCGCCTGACTTACGGCACCGTCCGCACGATGGGCACCCCGCGGCGGTTGGTCTTGTTGATCGAAGGACTGGCACGGCAGCAGGCATCAGCCGTCAAAGAAGCCATCGGACCCTCCAAGGCGGTGGCATTTGATCAGAATGGGCAGCCTACGAGGGCGGCCGTCGGTTTTGCCGCAGGCCAGGGGATTCCGGTTGAAGAACTACAAGTACGGCAGACGCCGAAAGGCGAGTATCTCTTTGCGGTGAAGCAGGAGAAGGGGCAGGTTGTGGCGACCGTGCTGACGCAGGCCCTGCCGCAGCTGCTCGCCAAATTGTCGTTTCCCAAAGCCATGCATTGGAACCAGACCGGGGTGCGTTTCGCCAGGCCGGTGCGTTGGCTGGTCGCCCTATGCGGCGGGAAGGTGCTCCCGATTCAGTTCGCCACGATCAAAGCCGGTACTCTGAGCCATGGGCATCGCGTGCTGGGTGCCAAGGTATCAAACCCGAAGGGCTTTGCGGTGAAATCGATTGCGCACTATCTGAAGGAGACGGAACGGCATGGTGTAATCGTCGATCAAGAGCGGCGGCGTGCCATGATTCTCGACCAGCTCGCCGCGCTTGCCAAGTCGGCTCGCGGGCATTTGCACCAGGACGACGATTTGCTGGAACAGGCCGTGTATATGGTGGAGTCTCCGCTGACGATACTGGGTTCCTTCAAGCCGCACTATCTCTCGCTTCCGAAAGAAATCCTGATGACCTCGATGAAGGAGCATCAGGGGTACTTTTCGCTGGTCGATCAGAAGGGTGCGCTGCTGCCGAATTTCCTGGCCGTCACGAACATGAAGTTGTCCAACATGCAGCTGATCCGCGAAGGGAACGAACGGGTGCTGGCGGCGCGGCTGGCGGATGCCAAGTTTTTCTTCGATGAGGATCGCAAGACGTCGTTGGCTGAACGGGTAGCCAAGCAACTGTCGGTGACCTTCCACCAGAAGCTCGGGAGTCTGCATCAGAAAACGCAGCGTGTCGTCGCGATGGCCGCGCATGTGGCTGGACAGCTGGGAGACGATCGCCTGATTCAGGATTGCCGGCGCGCAGCTGAACTCAGCAAGGCCGACCTTTTGACCGGCATCGTCGGAGAGTTTCCGACCCTGCAGGGTCTCATGGGCGGGGAATATGCGAAACATGACGGCGAATCTCCGGTAGTGAGTGCGGCAATCCGTGAGCAATATATGCCTCGTGCCATGGAAGGGGAGTTGCCTGAGTCGCTGGCCGGAAAAGTGCTGTCCTTGGCGGACCGGCTGGACAGCATCGCGGGATTTTTTCTTGTGGGCCTGGTGCCGAGCGGCTCCGAAGATCCGTTTGCCCTCAGGCGCCATGCTACGGCTATTGTGCGCATCGTGATCGAGGGCAAGTTGCGGCTGAATTTCGCGCAAGCCGTGCGGGCGGCGCAGGACGTGCTGAGCGGCCAGGAGGTGAAGGCCGCGCCTCATGCGGGCAAAGGCGGCGCGCCCGATGTCATCGATTTCCTGTTCGAGCGGGTGCGTTTCTACGGCAAGAGCGTGCATCAGTTACGGGATGATGTGATGGAAGCCGTGTTGAAGTCGGCGGATCGCCAGACCATCGACCTGACGGACCTCTTCGACAAGATGAAGGCATTGCAGCAGATCACGATTCGGGCGGAATTCGATCCGTTGATCGTCGGATTCAGACGGGCTCATCGTTTGACTGAGAAGGAACAGTGGGACCGCAAGCCGGTCGAGTCGGGTCTCTTCCGGGAGGATGCCGAGTCTGCCTTGCATCAGACCGTACAGAGCGGTCAGCAGGACTATGCGGCGGCGATGCGCGGGGGACAGTATGGACAGGCGCTCGATGTGTTGGTTCGAATGAAGGGTCCGATCGACGACTTTTTCAATGCGGTCATGGTAAACGCCGACGATCCGGCGGTGCGTGGAAACCGGCTCTCCCTGTTGAAGAGCGTCGACGATTTGTTCATGTCATTCGCTGATTTCTCCCAGATTATGGTACAAGGGACGTAGCGGATGGTGAACGTTTGGACTCTACGTCAGAGAGCCTTCCTGAGTCACCCGAGGCGAGTGCCGCGGCCCAATTGAGGGCGACCAAGGTCCGGCGGTTTGCGTCCGGCATCAGCGTCGTCATGATGGTGGTGTGCAACGCAGTGTTCCTCTTCGGCATCTGGGTGACCGGCGTCAACTTCGAACGGCTGGTGCGGACACCGGATATCTATGACTCCAGACAAGACATTTGCTTACGACTGGCCTACCAACGTGTCCCCGGTTCGGAGAACCCGGTGCAGTTCTGCTCGGAGTGGCTCAACCTCGCCGATCCGACCGGGAAGACCCATACGTTTCAAAAAGACGCACAACTCAAACAGGGCGCAGACGGAAAGTTCTATTTCGACTATGGACCGTTCGTGGACTACCGACTTTTTGCGGTCGGCGCGTTCGTGGTGGGGATCATCGTGTGTGGCATTCGCGTGACCAGGCACGTCGTCACCCGCTATCGTATGCGACTGGAAGCCGCCGCCCGCCATTCGGTTCCGACTCATTGACCTCATAGCACAAGGAGAGCGTCGCGTGGCCAAGAAATACGTCTATTATTTCGGAGATGGGAAAGCCGAAGGCACCGGCAACATGAAGGAACTGCTCGGCGGCAAGGGAGCCGGACTGGCCGAGATGACAAACCTCAAAGTGTCGGTTCCTCCCGGCTTTACGATCTCCACCGAAGCCTGCGTCGAATACTACAAACGCGGCAAGGCCTATCCTCCCGGCATGATGGACGAAGCGTTGCACGCCCTCAAGCGGATCGAACGGTCGATGAAGGCCGGCTTCGGCGACCCGGACAATCCCTTGCTGGTGTCCGTGCGCTCCGGCGCCCGCGCCTCCATGCCCGGCATGATGGATACCGTCTTGAACGTCGGCCTGACGACCAAGACCGTGCACGGCCTCGCCCTCAAGACCAAGAACGAGCGGTTTGCGCAGGATAGCTACCGCCGCTTCATCGGCATGTTCGGTAGCATTGTGATGGGCGTCAACCGCGAGCACTTCGAGGACATCCTCAAGCATAAGAAACGGGATCTCGGCGTGACGCAGGACACGCACCTCGATGCCAAGGCCCTCAAGGAACTCGTGAGCAGCTTCAAAGAACTGGTGAAAGAAGAGACCAAACGGGATTTTCCCGACGATCCGCTTGAACAATTGCGGATGGCGATCAATGCCGTGTTTTCCTCCTGGTACGGAGCCCGGGCCGTGACCTATCGACGGCTCTACAATATTCCCGAGACATGGGGAACGGCTGTGAACGTCGTAGCCATGGTGTTCGGCAACATGGGCGAAACCAGCGGCACCGGCGTGGCGTTTACACGTGATCCCGCGACCGGAGAGCGGAACTTCTTCGGCGAGTGCCTGACGAATGCGCAGGGCGAAGACGTGGTCGCCGGCATCCGGACACCACTGCCCGTCAACGAACTTGAAAAGTTCATGCCGCAGGCTTACAGGGATCTCGAAGCGACCTACAAAAAACTCGAGCGCCACTATCGCGACATGCTGGACCTGGAGTTCACCATTCAGGAAGGCAAGTTGTACATGTTGCAAACCCGGGTCGGCAAACGCACGGGTGTGGCGGCCGTTCGGATTGCGGTGGACATGGTAAAGGAAGGCCTCATTACCAAGAAGGAGGCGCTTCAGCGCATCGGGCCCGATCAATTGGCGCAGTACCTCTATCCCATTTTCGATGCGAAGGAAGAATCGCGCTGTACGCCGCTCGGCAAGGGACTGCCTGCCGGTCCCGGTGCCGCTGCCGGGAAACTCGCGTTGACGGCCGACCGTGCGGTGGAGATGAAGGCCGCGGGGAATCGCGTGGTCCTCGTCCGGCAGGAAACCAGCCCGGACGATATTCACGGTATGAACGCGGCGTTGGGTTTTTTGACGGCCCGTGGCGGCATGACGTCCCATGCGGCCGTCGTGGCGCGGCAGATGGGTAAGGTCTGCGTGGCCGGCTGCGAAGCGATCGAGGTGTTGGATAGTCAATCGGTGCGGATCGGGACCCAGGTGTTTCGCGAGGGCGAGTACCTGTCGGTGAACGGCTCGACGGGCAACGTGTACGGCGGTGATATTCCCGTCGTGGAGTCCGAAGTCATCCAGGTGCTGCAGGGCAAGATGGAAGCCTCGGCTTCCGAGAAGTACCAATTGTTCGAGTCCGTGCTGAAGTGGGCCGACGGCGTGCGCAAGTTGAAGGTCCGGGCGAATGCGGATGTGCCGGATCAGGCCCGCATCGCGCGAAGTTTCGGCGCCGAAGGCATCGGCCTGTGCCGCACCGAGCACATGTTCTTCGAGGGCGACCGCATCACCGCGATGCGCGAGATGATCGTCGCGCGCGATGAGGGCGGTCGCCGCCGCGCCCTCGCGAAGTTGCAACCCATGCAACGCGCGGATTTCGAGGCCATCTTCGAGGCGATGAGTGGATACCCGGTCAACATCCGGTTGCTCGATCCGCCATTGCACGAGTTCCTCCCCCACGGGGGCGAGGAGAGCAAGTTGCTGGCTCGCCAGCTTCGCCTGACCCGAGACGAGTTGACGCGGATCGTCGAGGGGCTGCGGGAGTCGAACCCCATGCTGGGGCACCG
>JBEIQG010000086.1:0-13693 GCA_040376625.1 Nitrospira sp.
ATGTATCGCATGCCTATCCTTGGGTTCGCCCGCCGCATTGCGGCTGCCACCAGCCGGTTACCGCCACCGTCGCGTAATAAATGGCCCAGAAATCAGGATCGTCGGCAAGCCTCCCATACTGCTCAATATCCGACTCCGTCACCGCTCCCGTCGCCACATACTTCGCTTGAAGCTGCTCGGCGGACAATTTCATCATCCGCGGGATCAAGTCGCCGCCTGCGCATAAATGTCCTTCGTGCTCCACCGTCAGCTGATCCAGGTGATGGCGCTGGAACAACACGGGCAAGTTCGCGCCCAAGGCATGGTCCATTCCCAGCGAGGCGAACATCCGTTCGATCGCCTTGCTCACTCGTCCGAATACCGCCCTGGCTTCGTCCGACCCGGCCACCGCGCGAGCCGCCTGAAAATCCGGTTCTTCGATCACGACCCAACCACCAGGCTTGACGCACCTCAGCATCCGCTCAAACGCCGTCCGATGGTCCGCGATATGAATCATCACATACCGCGCATGCACCAGATCGAACGCAGCGGGCGGAAGCTCCATGTCACAGATATCCCCTTGCAGAATTTCGATGGTCGAGCTGCTGCTCCCGCGCAGGAACCTCGGGTTCGCGTCGACAGCGACCACCTTGCCGGATGGTCCGACCCGCTGCTCCAACCAACGCACGATGGAGCCGGCGCCCGCCCCCACTTCCAGGCAGTGCCACCCGGTCGTCAATCCGGTAGCTAACATCCGTCGTTGCGTGCCCGGATCGAAGATCCGCTCCAGCATCTGCAACCGTTCCAATTCACGTGCCTCTTCAGCGGCATGGAACACGTAGTCCGTCTTCAGCATTTCGTATCCTTTGTCTGGCACGGAAATGGGCTTCGAGGCCAGAAACGGCGTGGGATTCTAAAATCGTGACCCCGTCAACGTCACGTCGGCATGTGCCCAGGCGGCACGAAACCGGGCTTCTTCCCCGGTCGCATCCCTGTTCTGAGCCCGCAGGCTCTGTATCAGTCCGTGCAACGCCCATCCATTCTCGGGGTTGAGGCGCAGGTCTTCCCGGTACACGGCTTCAGCCTCGGCCGGACGTTCCGCCAGCAACAGCACCGCTCCCAGGTGGTGGCGAACCGGCTGAACCCAGAACGGCGGCTCGCTATAGGGCAACGACGCCTCCAACTGCAGTGCCTCGCGCAAGGCCTGAATTCCAGCCTCGTATTGCCCGCGCCGCGCGGCCATTTCCCCGACCAGGACCCGCTCGGCCACCTTCAACATCGTGCGACTGATCCTGCCTTCCGCCGTCTTGGCGCGAGCGAAGGGCTTCATCGCCTTCCGGAGATTCGACAATTCCCCCTCGGCGCTTCCGAATCGCGTCGTCGCGGCAAAGGCCAACCCGCGCGAAAAATGCCAAAGGCCCGTAGTAAGCCGTAGACTCCTGGACGGCGGCGGATGTCTGATCAGGTCGCCCCATTGACCGAAGCGGGCCATGGTCAGCAGCACGGTCGGGGCATACCATTCCAGCGACGGCTCCTTGGCAATCTCGTCGGCCGGAACCTTCGCCAGGAGATCCCGCGCGGCTTGCAGGGCTTCCGCGCTCCGGCCCTCCATCATCAAGGAGGCATTCAGGAAATGGAGGTTGTGGGCATAGTATCCCGATGCGTAGTTGCCCTCAAGGAGGTGACGGGACAAATACTCATGATCCACCATCGCGGCGGTCGCATTACGCTCCGACGCCTCCCGATAACGCCCCAGTCGCATGTAGATATGCGCCGGCATATGCACCAGATGTCCTGCACCCGGCATCAGCGAGGGCAACCGCTTCGCACAGTCGAGCGCGCGCTGAGGCTCGGGTGAAGCTTCGACCGCATGAATGTAGTAGTGACAGGCACCCGGATGATCCGGGTGTTGCCGCATCGCCGCTTCCAAAATGGCCAGGATCTCCTCCGTCCCCGGTTGAGGCCGCCCATCCGTGCGCCAATAGTCCCATGGCCGGAGCACCATCATGGCTTCAGCCGCTATGGTCGCGGCATCGGCATCGTCGGGAGCATCCCGCGCCACCTGACGCATCGCTTTGGCATAGGCGTCGTCCTTCACCTTGCGGGTGACCGATTTCTTAGCCGAGTAGCGAGCGGCAAGGGCTTCGACGTAGGCGCGCTCCCTGGCGGTGGCTCGCGACAGACGCGCTGTTGCCTTCTGCACCGCCTCCACGGCACGTGGCTCCCCCTTGGGGTCCATGGCCGCGTTGATGTTCGATCCCAGGCTCAACGCCGCACCCCAATAGGGCATGGGCGCATCGGGATCGAGACGGGAAGCCTCAGAGAAGGCCGCAATCGCTTCCTCGTGATTGAAGGCATAGACCAGCCGGAGCCCTTGATCGAAAAATTTTTGTGCGAGGTCTGAGTTGGTCGTGATCTGATGATGTAGAGAGCCGAGATTCTCGAACAGCTTGACCTCCGCCCGAGCGACTCCACCGGAAAGAGGTAAAGCCAACCCCACGACCATCACTCCGTGAACCAGCGCCCTCGCATATCGCCCCATTATCCTGGCCCCCTCTCCAGCTCGTGTCTTCCTAGGTCAGACCGACAGCGCCGTCATCCTGCGACGACTCCCCGCTCCGCAGCAGGGCACAAATTAGCAGTCCCGTCGAGAAGTTGCTAGTCACAGCACGTCGAAGGGAAGAGCAGCGGGTGGAGTAGCTCGAATGCTTGAGGCTCGAACCGGCGTCCAGGGAGGCCGCGGCGCGAAGAGCAATGAGCGCGGCGTTCGCGGGCGCCGGCGAGACCGTAAGCGGGCCGTGTCTTCGCCAAGGCGTTAGGTGCTTACCCGCCCGCGCCGGTCCCGACAGACTCTTTTCCAGGGTACATTGAGGTTCTGATCTTTCAGCGTCCTGCTCGATCGGCAGGAATTAGGCGTTGAGGTAGGGAGTCTGGGATGCTTCGGCAGAAGCCTCCCGTCGGTCTCTCGAAGATTTCTTGTCACGCTCACGAAAAGGAATCGCGCGTGACGGCATAAGGGAGAGCTCCAGCTCGGCAGGCTGCGCCAGCTCCATATCCTTGCCCATGTACATCAAGACTTTCTGTTGAGAGGTCACCAGAGCGCGCAACTCCTGAAGTTGCGACGTCAACTCCTCGACTTGGGCCTGTTGGGCCGACACCTGTTCCCGCAATTGATCGACTTCAGCCTGAGTGAACCGTGTGTGGTCAATCACCCACTCCTTGAGCTCACGAGCCTGGGCGGTAAACGCGCGCTGCACAAACCCGGCCCGGTCACGAAGCCGGAAAATGAGATCACCGACTGCTCCATCCCACCGACGGGCGGGAACCAGCCCTTGTTCCGCCTGGACCTCGTGCTCGATATGACGCGCGACAGGAGCTCCCAGCCATTTCGAAACCCGTTGTCCCAATGGCTGTTCCGTCCGCTCCTCAGAGCTGCCGTACTGGCACCAATCCTCGAAGCGCTCGGTCATATCCTCAAGCTTGACGAACACCTTTCCAATCGCCGCGCGCAACGGCGAGGGCGCAAACGGATTCACCGCTCCTTTATCACCCTTGTCAGGAGCGAACGTCAGGAGATGAATCGGTTTTTCGGCTAACCGCTGCTGTTTACGCTTCATAGGGACACCGGCATCTTATCGGTTGGTACTCGTTCATTCATTACTCTTTCCACTAGTCCTAGTCAATGGCCGAAACAGGTTTTTTGCCGCCCGCTATTCGGGTATTCTGAAGCCCCGACCAGACTCGAATCCATCCGAGTCCGTGAGAAAGACCGGCTAGAATCGAGTGACGCTTGAAAAATTAAAATCGTGAAGCCGCATGGCAGGCACCAGGGCCTTGCCGGTTTCCGATGTGACCGCTTCTACCGGGGAAGAATAGGCCTCCACCTGATTGAAAGCCCGCAGGGGGCTCTCGTGAAACCGGAAGTTCCGGACGGCTGACGTGATCTCCCCGTTTTCAATGAGGAAGGTCCCGTCCCGCGTCATGCCGGTGAGTGTCAGATCGGACGGATTGACAGGGCGGATGTACCAGAAATTCGTCACCAGGATTCCCCGCTGAGTCGTACGGATGAGGTCGTCCACCCTTGTGCCGACAGGACGTTCACCGGATAAATAGGGAGACTCGAGGGTGGTCAGTGGATTAATTCCATGCTCCTGGGCCGTAAACCGGTCATGTAATAACTGCCTCAACACCCCCGCCTCTATCCAGCTGGATTCGACGACCGGGAGCCCCTCACTCGTAAATCCATGGCCGAGCAGGTCGGCATGGGCAGGTTGATTGAACAGGGACAACCGACGGTCAAGGATCCGGGTATTCAATTTTCTGCTGAACGGACTCGTCCCCTTGTAAAAGGATTTCGCATCCAGCATCCAGATCATCCAGCTCAGCAGCCCGGCCACGGCCGCCGGCTCCAGGATGACCGTATACCGGCCCGGCGGCAATTCTTGCGGCTCGTCCGCCCCCCGTTTGGCTTTGATGATGGCCGCCAGTGTGCGCTCCTGCACATGTAAACGATCGATGGATCGATGGGCCGCCGCCGACCAGCCCGTGGCTTCGCCGGCCTGCACCGTCAGGCTAAACCGTGCCTCGGTGCGTTCCTCGTAGGCCCTTAAATCCGTGTCAGCCGCCAGCCCCACGATGGCCGTGCTGGACGACACCGTCCCGGCCGCGTTCAAATTCTCCATCTTGCATTGCCCGATGGCCTCTCGCGCATAGTCGAGCCGCCGTGCCGGGCCGGCTGCGCTCGTTTCGGGACGAGAGGTCGGCAGCGATAGATAGGTCTGCGGCCCGACGGGGGGAAGATATTCGGGATCTTCAGGAGAGATTCGGGCGATGCACTCGGCCTGCTTCAGCGTTTCCCGCACCGCGCCGGCGGTGAAATCGGTCGTGCTCGCCGTGCCATGTTGTCGCCCGAAGGCAACGGTAATCGACAAGGTGCCGCGCCGCTGATTCACATTCTGAATGACCTGATTGTTGGCAAAACGAGTCGTGCCGCCGTGCACATCGCGCAACGACAGGCTGGTGTGATCACCGGTCGAATGACTCATCACCAGATCGGCGAGAAACTCGAATTCCTGCCGTCCCGTCAGCTTGGGCCAGGAGGGAGTGATCGAGGACGTCATTCGTTGGCCTTTGCTTGTCCGGCAATGACATCCACACGCCTGAACCGGGCATGGGAGGCGGCATGAGTCATCCAGCCCGATTGACCCGGCTGGCCTTTGCCGCAGGTTATAAATCCATACCGTCGTCGATGGCTGCGATCGGCGACGCCGTCGCACCGCCCCCAAAACTCAGGGGTAATGCCATGATAGATCACGTCCCGCACCATGTGCGTAAGGCGCCCGTTTTCAATCAGCCAGAATGCATCGCCCCCGAACTGAAAATTGTACCGTCGCTGATCGATGCTATAGGAGCCGTGACCTTCGATGTAGATGCCGCGCTTCACATCCGACAGGAGCTCGTCCAGAGTCGCGGTGCCCGGCTCCAGCCCGATGTTCGCGATACGCACCATCGGCACACTCCCCCAGCTATCGGCTCGGTTGGAACCACGAGAACGGTCCTCGTTGATACGCGGAGCCACCTCGCGGTTCGTGCAGTAGCCGACGAAGAGTCCCTCCCGCACGATGTCCCATTTCTGGCAACTTACTCCATCGTCGTCGTACCCCGTCGCCGCCAGCGTCTGCGGCTCGGTGTTATCGGCCACCAGGTTCACATGAGACGAGCCATAGCGGTAGGTGCCGCGTTTATCCGGTGTCAAAAAACTCGTACCGGCATAATTCGCCTCGTAGCCGAGCGCGCGATCCAGTTCAGTCGGATGTCCGCAAGACTCGTGCATCGTCAACGACAGGTGCTCCGGATCGAGCACCAGATCGTATCGCCCGGCCTCGATCACCGGCGCCCGCACTTTCTCCACGGCCTGTTCGGCGATACGCGCCCCTTCGCGGGCAAAGTCGGTATCGCGGATCAACTCATACCCCATGCGTAAATGCGGGCTATTAAACGAGCGCGTGGCAAACCGTCCGTCCTGAACCGCCGTGGCGCTGCACTCGCCCTGCACCGCCAACAGCGTGAATTCAATATGGGAGCCTTCCGTGGAGGCGAACAGCTTGCGGTCGCGTTGGGCCCAGAAACTGGCCTGGCTTCTGGCGATGCCCGGGTGTCGCTGAATCACATCCATGGTGTTCAGGAGCAACGACGTTTGCTCCTCCAGAGGAACCGCAAACGGATCCAGTCGACAGGGGGTGACGATACGATCGCGATGCACCGGCTCAGGCGCCAGATGCACCTTCGTGATCGCAAGCGAGGCCGATCCTTTGGCAATTTCTACGGCGAGGTCCGCGACACGTGGAATTTCTTCGAGAGAAATGACGGAGCTGGCCGCAAATCCCCAGGCGCCGCGATGCAGGACCCGGACACCGAACCCGCGATCGGTGCCCTCTCGAAGATGAGCGATGCGCCGGTCTTCACCGGTGATCGTCCGCGTCGTGGTGTCCAGCAGACGGATATCCGCATACTCGACCCCGGCCGCGCGGAGGCGAGACAACGCCAGCTCGGCCAATTCGTCCCACGGCGGTCCACTCATAGCAGCATCTCTCGTTGCGGAAGGAGCCCGGGAAGTCTGGCGTAGTATAACAAGATCGCGGGGACCGATTCCTGTCTTTTCATCGATAGGCCGTTCACCTATGATGCTCGCCATATGCTCTCCCCCGGACTGACTCCACGGCGGCGGATCATCGAGCTGTTGACCGGCATATTCTTATCCTCCCATCAATTGGCCCAACTCCTTGGCATGCCGGAACGCCAGGTGGAAGACCATTTGACGCATATCGTGAAAACCCTGTCACGGGATCCCGCGCGGACATTCCTCCTCGAACCGTCGGAATGCCAGGATTGCACATACGTCTTCCGGGAACGAACCAGGCTCACCCGTCCCAGCCGGTGCCCGCGCTGCCGCAGCGAAGCCATCACATCCCCGCGATTCGGCATTCGCGAACACAATGGATCGTAGTCGGCGCCAGGTGCGGGTCCGCCTTCTTGCAACCACCGGGGTCTTGAGCGAGACTACGCAGATATCCAATCTCCTCACGACATTGCGCGACATGTCAGCCGAAAGGACCACCGCATGAACAGAGTTGCTGCCTGGATTATTCCGAGTCTCCTTCTCGGCCTGTCAGGCTGTGGGCCCGATCAGGCCGCGCAGCTGCTGGAGACGGCCCAGTTCGAAGAGCGCCAGACCAATCGAGCTCACGCCAAAGAACTCTACGAACAAATCGTCCATCAGTATCCAGACAGCCCCGCCGCCAAGATCGCCCGGGCACGTCTGGCTGAACTGGCCGCCACACCGTAGCCCCCCGTTATGGAGTTCTCCTGGAATCGCCGGGAGATGCGTAGAAAGGTCGTCACCTTGGTCCGTCGTCCGTGAAGTGTGGTTCGTCTCTCATCCGGATAGAGGATCGTATGGTCCGAAGAGAGGGCCATCAGCCATATGCTGTGAGTCCTCGCGAGGCGCCTTTCACGTTTCACGATTTACGCTTCCCCGGCGCGGGAACCAGGGAAAGAAGGCGTTCGTGGTGCGCCGATACTCTGCATATTCCTCACCACGGCTTGCCATGCTCTGGGCTTCCGTCCAGGGAATGCCGGTGACCTTCAGCAGAGCTAGGCCCATGGCTATCGGACCGATCAGCGTCAGTCCCCACCCTCCCGTGGGAATCGCCAGCGCCATCCACACATAACTCCACCAGTGCAGCCATTCGAAAAAATAGTTGGGATGGCGTGAATAGCGCCACAGACCGATCCGGCACACACGATCTGTATTCCACGGCTTGCTGCGAAATGCAGCCAGCTGCCGATCGGCCACGGCCTCCCCTGTGACCGCCACAGCCCACCAGAGCAATCCGACCAGGTCCCAAAAATGAAACGGCGGATGGGGGTTCTGCATGACGATGAGGGGAGGAACCGAAAACATCGCGAGGGCGGCGGCCTGGAGCTGGAAGTACCAGAACATGCGCGATGACTCCTGTGCGCCCCATCGGCGGCGTAGCGCACGATATCGCCCATCTTCCTGCTTGTGCCACACCCGGTCGATAAGGACATGCGTGCCGAGGCGAACGGCATAGAGGAAGATCATCGACGCCACCAGCAATCGCCTGGCCGGTTCACCAGCAGCGGAGCCTGCGTACCACCACACCACCAGCGCCAAGCCGTAGCACCAGCCGGCATCGGCGATGGAAACGTTGTGTATGCGGCGCTCGACCAACCAGAGCAGGACCATCAAGGCTGCGGAGGCAGCCCAGGCGGTGATGAGGAGGGACAGGGGATCTCGCATTGTCATGCGATCAGCTACCGCACACGAACCGGATTCACCTCACAAAATCAGGCAATTGTACTATGACGGCTTCCATCGTGACAGGGCCCCCGGTGTCGAATGGCATTCGGATTCGGAGGCAGGTAAGATTCACCATCAGCAATGTGGCGAGTATCGTCGCATCACATCGGAGGGACCGTTATGGACATGTGTTTCGTCAAAGCGCTGATCGTCGCAATGGCCGTTGTAGTTGCGGTACCGGCCGCATCTCACGCCGGTGATAAGACTGCCCCGAAAACTGCTCACCCTGCAAAGGGTAAGACCCTTTTCATCAAATACTGCGCCGGCTGTCACGGAACCCAAGGTAAAGGGGATGGCTACAAACTACTCGGACCCGATCCGGCAAATCTCACGGCACCGGCGACCAGAAACAAATCCGACAGTGCCCTGCTGGCAACCATCCACGAGGGCAAGCCGAACATGCCGGCCTGGAAAGGCCTGCTGTCGGAGCGCGACATCCGGCACGTGCTGGCGTACATCCGCACCCTGCCTCACTGACCTGTGTCCCAGGGATCGTCGCTGATCGAGGCGTCCTTGCTGAGCCACTGACGAAAACCTGGCAGGCGGAAGGACAGCAGCGCCTGGAGCTTGTCGCTTCGCATCGACAGATCCGGAGGACGGGGCGGGCCATGATAGTCAGCGACTGACCCGGGTTGAATCCAGGGCCGGAGTTCCGGATAACGCCTCGCCAGCAACTCACCGATTTCCCATCGCGACAGCCGCTCGCTCCCACCCAGGTGATAGAGACCTGCTCGCGGTTGCGCGACGAACTCCCACAGGGCACGTACCAAAGGTCCGGCTGGAAGAGGACAACGAAACTCGTCCGTGAAGAGTGTCAACTTCGTCCCCTTGGCCGCAGTCCGCAACATGTCCTCGACGAAACTCCGGTCACGGGTCGACGACGTACCGGCCGTGAGGGCGATACGAACGATCGAATGGACCGGATTCTCCCGCACCACCTGCTCCGCTTCTGCCTTCGTCCGTCCATACACATTCAGGGGATGCACGGCATCCGTTTCAACGTACTGTCCCTTCGAACCGTCGAACACCTGATCGGTAGATAGCAAGATAAAGGGAATGTCGCGGGCCAGTCCGGAAAGGCGTTCCGTCGCCTCCACGTTGATACGTCGGGCCTGCGCCGGGTCCTGTTCACAGGCGCCGGTGCGGCTCAGAGCCGCGCAGTGGATCACCAGAGCCGGTCTCGAACGGTCCCAGAGTTTCTGCACCTGCATTGGGTCGGTTAAATCTGCCTCGGCCCTGGCGACGCCGCGCACATTCCACTGCGGGGCCCACCGAGCAGCAGTGCTGACGAGGTACCCGCCGATCAGCCCGCCGGCACCCGTAATCAGGACGGTCGGCTTCACGCGTAACTCCGGCCAAGGCGACGGATCTCCGGCACTTCAATCACCCGTCTCGCGGACGGTGGCTGTTCAATCGCCCACAGCATCGTCATGAGCATCTCCTCAATGGTGACCAAACCAAGTCTCAGAGCGGCGGCTCTCGTTCCCGGAAACTGCTCCATCAGCCGATAGACCGGTTGCAGCGCCAATGGCCACCAATGACCGGGGCCGAGAATATACCAGGGCCTGAGGATCGTCGCGACCAACCCCGCAGCCGCAATCGCCGCTTCGCATTCGCCACGCACGGCGATATAGTCCCGCATGATGGGAGCCGGATGCGCCACACTGACATAGACCATATGTCGCACGCCCGCTTCGCGGGCGGCACGGATTGCCGCCATGGTCGAAGGTCCGTCGATGGCACGGAACTGCGGGCCTTTCCAGGGCGCAGGCTTCGGCACACCCACCAATTGCACGAGGGTATCGGCGCCTCGCACCCGCTCGACGAACGTGCCGCTTTCCAGTGGATTGCCGACGACGATCTGGCATCCGGCCGGAACCTTGAGGACTGATTCCGGGCGAGCCAGGCCAGTGACTTCATGGCCCCGCTCAACCAACAACGGAATGAGCCGCGCGCCGAGATAGCCGGTCGCACCGGTCACAAACACGCGCCGGGTTTTGAGAGGCGTCGTCATGGATGCGTGAGAAGTGCGGGCCGGGCGCTCATAAACTCGGCCCACCCGTCGGCTTGATGCATCTCCTCGCGGCCTTTCGCCACGAGACGGGCCGCTGCGGTCACCAGGGCCGACTGATCTTCCGCCGACAACCCGAGATTGGTCTTGATATGGGTCACGCGGTCGCCCAATGGATCGCTGTCCGGCAATTGGCGCAACGCAATGTGCCAGAAGCGGCAGGTCCCGCCTTGTCCGTTCATGCCCACCTGAAAGGTCCCGAACATCGATGCATCCTGCTGTGGCACAGGAATTCCGGCCAGCTCCAGCACGTTACGCCGATGGCCTCTGAGCAGAGCCGCAGCGGCGGAGAGCGGTTTGCGCCGCTCATTGAGCTGACGGCCCGTCGCATCGATAGAAACGACTAGACACCCGCGAGGAAACCGGTCCGCCATCGATTGCTCCGATAGCGCCTCGTTCACCACTTGCATCAGCGTCCGGATCCCGAGATTGTCCGCAGCCCCGCCGTCGTAGGCCAGCAGCGGGGGTAGCCCGGATGGCGCGCCCTCTGAGTGCCCATAAGGAATGGCCAGCGGTTCCAACACACCGGGATACGCGGCGGACATATACACCGCACGAGCAATGCTGAAAGGAGCGAGGGCCTGACCCAGCGCAGCGAACCGTTCGTCGGAAATGACGAGCGGGTCGCCGGTGAGGGCATCGGTGGCATTCAGCAGAAGAATCGGTTGCGACGGATTGAGATCGGCGAAGGTTGCGCCCCGAAAAAGCCGGTCGTCCAGGACGCGAATGATCTGTTCGGCTGGAACCCGATCGGTCAAGGCATATCGGATCGCGTTCTGGGGAACGGTATACCAGGGGCCCAGGATGGCTCCCTGAAAGTCGCGGCCCACCAACTCCACGAAACCGTTTTGAAAGCTGAAATCGCGATAGCCCTCCAGCGCATAGGACGCCGCAGGCAGTGCCCCGCCGGATACTGCAGACAGCACATCGACCTGTTGGAGCACAGCCAGCCGGTCGAGTTCTTTCATGACGGCCGCGCCGAACACGGCGGCTCGGCTCCCTCCCCCGGATAACGCCAGCCCGACGAACCGGCCATCCGCCAACTCCTTTTCACCCAAGTGCAGCGTGGCTCTCGTGTGAAGGGGGCGAAATTCGGGAGGCGACGCCGGGGGAGAATTAATGGCCGTGCAGGAGGCGGACGCCAGGGCAAGCACCGCCAACCAGCGGCTTAGAGTATGTCCCCGTAACATGCTCATGGACGAATCTACGGCCGAATGCGGAAAATGGATGTCCCTCTAGTAAGGACCCGGCTTTGGGGCGGACGCTAACAGGATGCTGACAGCGTACGAGCATACAGCAACCATGTGACTCCCAAAGACCCATAGACTCGCGCAGTGGCCGTCGCAGGCTTTTCAAAAGGCTGTCCGGCAAGGCCTCGGCCAGCGGAGAGGCGATGCGTACCCTCTGCGGTACGTGGAGCCTCTTCGCGCCGCGAGAGCGCCGCCGGCAACCATTTTTCAACAGGCTGCTAATTCCTGGTCAGTTTGCGATAACGTATGCGATGCGGCTGGTCGGCTTCTTTGCCGAGCCGTTTCTTACGATCGGCTTCGTATTCGCTGTAGTTGCCCTCGTACCACACCACTTTGCTGTCGCCTTCGAAGGCCATGATATGGGTGGCGACGCGGTCCAAGAACCAGCGATCGTGACTGCTGATGACGGCGCAGCCGGCGAATCCTTCCAACCCCTCTTCCAATGCGCGCAACGTGTTCACATCCAAGTCGTTGGTCGGCTCGTCGAGGATGATCAGGTTGGCCCCTTCCTTCAACATGCGCGCCAGGTGCACCCGGTTCCGCTCACCGCCTGAGAGGTCTTTCACCTTCTTCTGCTGATCGGTGCCGGCGAAGTTGAAGCGGGCGCAGTAACCGCGGGCATTCACTTCGGCCTTACCCAGCATGATCGTGTCTTGTCCCTCGGAAATGACTTCATACACCGTCTTGTTCGGATCGAGCGTACGATCCTGATCGACATAGCCGAGCTTGACCGTCTCGCCGATGCGGATGGTGCCGGTATCCGGCTTCTCCTTGCCGATGATCATGCGGAACATGGTCGTTTTGCCCGCGCCGTTGGGGCCGACGACGCCGACGATGCCGCCCTTCGGCAGGCTGAATTCGACATTTTCATAAAGCACGTTGTCGCCGAAGGCCTTGCTGATGCCCTTGGCCTCGACCACCAGGTCCCCGAGCCGTGGTCCCGGCGGAATATAGATTTCCAGATCCGCGGCCAGCTGGTCCTGCTTCTGATTGACCAATTCCTCATACCGGTTGAGACGCGCCTTGCCCTTCGATTGCCGGGCCTTCGGCGACATGCGAATCCATTCCAACTCGTGCTCGAGTGTTTTCTTGCGCTTGGATTCGGCCTTCTCTTCCTTCTCCAACCGATCCTGCTTCTGTTCGAGCCACGCCGTGTAGTTGCCTTGGAAGGGAATGCCGGAGCCACGATCGAGTTCCAGAATCCAGCCCGCCACGTTGTCGAGGAAATACCGGTCGTGCGTCACGGCGATGACCGTGCCCTTGTACTGTTGCAGGTGCTGCTCCAGCCATTGCACGGATTCGGCGTCGAGGTGATTGGTCGGCTCGTCGAGCAGCAGAATGTCCGGCTCCTGGATCATGAGGCGGCAGAGGGCCACGCGGCGTTTTTCACCGCCGGAGAGCACGCTGATCTTCTGATCGGCGGGGGGGCAGCGCAGCGCATCCATGGCGATTTCGAGTTCGCTCTCCAATTCCCAGCCGTTCGCGGCCTCGATCTTTTCCTGCAATTGAGCCTGCTTGTCGGAGATGGCGTCCTTCGCCTGGTCGTCAGCGGCCTCGGCGAGTTCGTCCCACGAGGCATCGTAGGCCGAGGTCAGGTCCGTCAGGTGCTTTACGCCCTCCTCGACGCAGGCGCGAACCGTGGCGCCGGCGGTCAGCGACGGTTCCTGGGGCAGGAAGCCGACGGTGTAGCCGGGCTCGAAGTGCACGCGGCCGTCGATCTCGGTGTCGATGCCGGCGAGGATGCGCATGAGCGACGACTTGCCGGAGCCGTTGAGGCCGAGCACGCCGATCTTGGCGCCAAAATAGAACGACAGGGAGATGTCGCGGAGGATTTCCTTGCGCTCGATCTTCTTCGAGACGCCGATCATCGAGAAGATGATCTTGGGGGCTTCAGGCTGGGCCATGGTGGTCGGGGAAAGTTTAAAGTTGAGAGCTGAGTGTTGAGGGACCGACAAGGACAGACAAGCCGCCGCTGCGCATCCCGGCATTTTGTAGCGGCGGTCTATGACC
>JBEIQG010000233.1:0-5451 GCA_040376625.1 Nitrospira sp.
GGGAATGCCTCCGTGTCCTACTAAAATGACACCTCGCCGCACAGCTGCCATGTTTCTGCCCCTCCTGTTGAGACTTGTGTCAATCGACACTTACATCCTCACATCGAGCCCTTCGAATCCAGATACTCCTGAAGATTGGTCTTTCCATAGCGACTCGCCGGATAGATCGATCGGATGAATCCTGCCACCAGACCCATCACCTTTTTCACGGCGGTGGTTTTCTCAGGATCTGTCGCTGGCAACAGACGGACAGTGATGGTGGTGTCATGCTGTTTCAGCTGGACAAAAAAGTTACGTGCCGCACCCTGCTCGATCGCCACCGACTCCAGCAGCGCCTCTCTACCACTCCTCGCCAGGTAAAACTCCTGCACCTTGAGAATATCGGTTCCCGCCCGTTGAATGATTGGGGTGAAGGCTTGAAACAGCCCTTGCAGGTCACCGGTTCCTTCGATGACAACGTGCGGCATGGTCGGTCCTTTCTACACGTGGTTCCGGAGCATGAGCTCCTTCGGATGAGGGTTGAGATACACCTGGTCGCGAATATAGGCGACGTCAAAGATTTGCACGTAGTGTTTGATCAATGTCAGAGGAACAATCAGGGGCGTGAGTCCCCGATGGTAGTCCGCGATCACCTCCACCAACTCGGCTTTCTCCAGCGCATCCAGCCGCTCCTTGAAATACCCCAGGATGTGCTGAAGCACATTCACATGCTTGCGAACCGTCGCTTTCACGGCCAGCCCCTCCATGAACAATTCGCCGTACCGAAGTGCGAGGTCTTTAGGCCGATACTCGTTCGCCTGCGCCACCAAATGCCCAAGCCGTTGATAGTGGGGGGCGCTATGGGCGAGCAGCAGATACTTGTGAATCGTATGGAACCGCACTACGGCCTGCCGGCTGACTCCCCCGTCACAAAGCTCCCGCCAACGCCGGTAGCAGAACACCCGCTCAATGAAATTTTCCCGTAGCAGGGCATCACAGAGCCTTCCTTCCTCCTCGACTGGAATCAGCGGAAACCGCTCGACATAAGCGCGCGCGAACAACCCGACCCCCTTCCTGCCCGGCATCCCATGTTGATTGTACGTGCGCACTCGCTCCACTCCGCAGCTCGGCGAATCTTTTTTGAAGACAAAACCGGACAAGTCCAACCCGTCGAGTTCATGAAGCCGCTTCGCACTCATGGCTTCCAAGGCCTGAGTGTGATCCTTTCCACTTTTGATCGTCACCAACCGGGGATGCTCCGGGTCGCCGACCAGCCGCATCGCTTCGCGCGGCGTACCGAGACCTGCCTCGACCTCCGGACAGACGGGCACCCATTCGACGTATCGGCCCAGCAGATCCGTCAGGAAGTTATCCCTCTTGTGCCCCCCGTCGAAACGAACTGCTTCGCCGAGCAGGCAGCGGCTGATGCCGAGACGTAGTGGACTGGTCGTCATGTGGCCACCTGCTCCTTGCCGAGATCCAAATACTCCTGGCGGGCCTGCCGATGGTCCACAATGGGCATTGGGTACTCCGAGCCGATGCGGCATCCTGCTCGATCCTGTTCTTCCCGAGGCATGAGCTGAGGCTCATGAATCCATTTCGTCGGCACACGCTTGAGTTCCGGGATGTAGCGGCGGAGATACTCCCCCTCGGCGTCGAACTTTTCGCTCTGGATTCTCGGATTAAAAATCCTGTAGCCCTGCATGGCATCTGTGCCCGTGGACGCGCACCACTGCCAATTCCCGTTGTTGGCCGCCAGGTCCGCATCCACGAGCTGTTTCATGAAATACCTCTCTCCGCTCTGCCAATCGATCCGGAGATCCTTCACCAGAAATGAGGCTACGATCATCCGGACGCGATTGTGCATCCAGCCAGTCTGGTTCAATTGCCGCATGCCGGCGTCCACGATCGGATAGCCGGTCAGGCCCTGACACCAGGCGGCAAACAGTCGATTGCGATCGGGGCCGGCAGGCCGTGGTGCAGGAAGCCCGGGCTTCGTCTTGAACGGTCCTCCGGCCACGCGGGGAAAGGCCGCCAGGACTTGCTGAAAAAACTCGCGCCAGACAAGTTCATCAATCCAACTGAAGACATCGGCCCTGGACACGCGATCGCCTTTAGATAAGGCGTCCAGAGCCGCATGCACCAGCGTGCGCGCCGAGATCGTCCCAAAACGCAAATGGGGAGAGAGCTTTGAAGTGCCGTCGATCGCGGGAAGGTTCCTGCCGCTGACGTACTCATGGACCGGTCCTCGTAAGAACCACTGCAACCTGGCATGCGCGGCCTGCTCGCCCGGTTCGATCCATAGGGGCACGGGGTCATATCCAAGGGCCTTCGCCGAAGGCCAGGCCACTGCATCCGGTACGGAACCCCTGTGCCTCGACGGGAACGCCGGAACGGGGAGCACCGACGGAGTCGCCGCACGCCATTTGATCCACCAGCGGTCGCGGTAGGCGCTGTACCGTTGGAACGGTTGACCGGTTTGTCCGCGCACTTCTTCTGCCTCAAACACCACGTGATCCTTGAACGTTCTGACCGTTCGCCCCTGTTGTGCCAGACTCTGCTGAATCGTACGGTCCCGTTCGAGCGCCACTGGTTCGTAATCACGATTCCAGTAGACCGCATCAACTGCGAAATCCGTGACCGTCCGCATCACGGTGTCGATCGGCTCTCCCGTCCGCCAGGCGAGTGTGAGGCCGAGCCCCGCAAGCGACCGGCGCAATTCGTCCAGGCATCCCAGCATGAAGCCGACACAGCCGGAACCGAAGACATGAGAGCGGAGCAGCGGTTCGTCGAAGACAAACAACGGCACGATCTCCTGACATTCCTTGCACGCCGCCGACAGAGCGGGGTTATCCCGGAGCCGGAGGTCGCGACGAAACCAGACCAACCCTCTCATGACGAAGCCCCCGTGGAGGAAGAGGCCAGCCCACTGGCCGAATGGCGCGCGTTGGCAAACAGCGTTTGTCTCCTGGCGAGGTACCCCAGGAACAACGCCGTCGCAATCATGAAGCCCGTTCGCAATGGATGGATGCCGAGCGTCAGCTGATTCATCAACTCGCTGATGAGGCCAAAACCTCCGTACGCGATTGCCAGGCCCCAGGCCCACGGCCGCAAGAACAGAAAGCCGTAGCCGATCAGGAAATGCACGGCCGGCGAATGCAGTTTGACCAGGTACGCCAAGGGGCCCGTGATCGTGGCGCCGAACAGTTTCAGCGCATAGGCCGGGAAGAATTCGATAATGAGCACATCGATGAGTCCCACGAACACAAAGAGCGCTCCGAACAGCTTGATATCGAGACCCTGTTCAATTGTCTGCCTGGCCATGGTCCCCCCATCTTTCTCCCGCGGGCATCCTATTCCTGGCACCAGTGATTTGAGTTCGTCATTGGATCCAGGAATCCGGCAACGCCCTCCACCACGTGGTAGGATGCGCATTCCGCCACTGCGCCTGCTCCTGCCAAAGCCGATCGGACACGGCTTTGTTCAGCCGCGCCGCCATTGCGGCACTGAGGTCGGACTGTTGGCGAACGCTGGTTTGAATCATTTCTTTCGCCATGCGTGCCAGACCGCCTGGAGGATCGATGAGATCCTCCGTATGCCGGTAGGCCAGATTCAGATACAACTGTTCCACGGCCATCCAGCTCTCCTCCCGAGAGAGCTGCTCAAGATAAGCATCGATCGCCTGGTACACATAGGTGAGATGAAGGTACGCTTCGGCAGACGGCATCTCTTGAATGGCCCGCTCACAGGCCTCCAGAGCCCGGCGATAATCGCCCGCCATCAGATACAGTCTCGTTTTCTCGACGTTCGCCCTGTCGGTCGCTGAGGCTGATAACGGCTGGTTGTACGCCTCGACGCTCGGGCTCAATCCCAAGACGGTCATCACGACCAGCGCTGTGGTTATCCGGTTCATATTCCACCTATCGAGCAGAGCCGCCGTGTGATCCCATCTGCCCCTTGTACAGAGATTGACCAGCCACACGGGTGACGGAGACCTCGCGTGAACCGCCCTCGGTTTTCACTCCCAATTTCACCACCGACCCAGGCTCGCCACGAACCATGAGGGCCACCTGCTCATAGGTCTTGCCCGTCACCGCGACGCCGTCGACCGTGGTGATTTCATTGCCTTGCTTGAGCCCGGCCTGCTGCGCCGGACCTTCGGGCAACACGTGTGCAATATAAAGCACGGCCGTATCGCCGACACGCTCCGCACCGACATGCAGCGACACTCCGATGACGCCATCCGGTATCGCCGCCTCGAGGCCATATGAAGGGACCTGCGTTCCCGGCTTGTCTTGCCCCTCAACGGCCCAGACCTGGCCACTTGCTCCAGGCGATTGACTCAGGACAACCGTCAACAAGCCAAGAACCAAATAAGTGCCTACGGGTATATGATCTGGCATACGAGATCTCCTTTCTGAAGTTAGAACCGCCCCCCAAATCCCACGAGACAAAGCCCTCCGACCAGCACCAGCGAATTCAGATAGAGCGACCGTTGATGCAGTCGATTCCAGTCCGCCTGCAACTGGGCATCGACGGCACCCTGTCGCTCCTGCTCCTTGAGTCGATCCCTCATCGCATTACTCTGCGGAGTCAGAGGCGAACGGCAATAGGACTCCGCCGCCAGGATCATGAGCCAGATTCCCCCCCGCCAACAGGAGCGTCGGACTGCTCCCACGGATGATCGCGAAACAGCCCAGGGACAGCACTCCCATGAACGCTGCACCCATCCCCAAAATATAGTAGGCCGGAAACAACCGCCGGACGACCCTGGCGAACGACTCCGTGTCCAAATTCTTCGCCAGGATGGGGGCCACGACGAACGACAGCAGCACCACCTTGCCGACCAGCACAGCCGCAGCCACCTCGTGCAGATACTGCGTCACGGATTCAATGAGGCCGCTCATGGCCGGTCCTCCTTGGCCAGGATGGCGCGCAAGGCCGGTTCGAGCGTCGGATAACGGAAGTCATATCCTCCGGCAAGCGCTTTGGCCGGATACACTCGTTGACCGGTCGTCATCAATGTCCCCAGCTCCCCCAGCGCCACACGAAGCGCCAGGCCGGGAACGGGAAGCCACGATGGGCGATGGAGCACCTTTCCCACAGTGGCACAGAAGGTCTTCATCGTCACGGCCTCAGGAGCGACCGCATTCACGGGACCGGAAACCGTCGGCGTCGCGATCGCCCATTGGATGAGACCGATCAGATCGCGCCGGTGAATCCAGGACACCCATTGCGTGCCAGGCAGAATAGGACCTCCAGCAAAGAGGCGGAACGGCAGCAACATCTTAGGCAACGCGCCGCCCTCCCGTTCGAGCACCATCCCGGTTCTCAACAGGACGACGCGCGTCCCGAACTGGCCGGCTCGCAGCGCCTCGGTCTCCCAAGCGGAGGATAGGTCGGCAAGAAAGCCCTGACCGAGAGGAGAACCTTCATCCAGCAGACGATCGTCGCTCGCACCGTAATAACCGA
>JBEIQG010000278.1:0-3883 GCA_040376625.1 Nitrospira sp.
CAGGACTAAAGAGTCTGTCGTCAAAGGCTGGCCACGCAAACATTTTCGTTAGCAAGCAGGACCTTTGCTTCAATCTGAACCATGGAGCGCCATCGGCAACTGAGCGATGTGGTTGTTGTCGCAGATGCGAACACTCCTGACACGTACACGCACGGCGGCGCCATAATTCAACAAGCGGCTGCAGGCCGATGTTCGAGTCCTATCCTTACTTAGAGCATGGGATTACCCCCGCTTTCCGCCTCAGCCGTTGGCCCCTCACCTTCGAGGTCTATCGGTTATTGATTCCATCCATGCAGTGAATCTGGCGAACGAGCAACAAGATCAGGAAAGTGAACATGCAAGATTTTCAGTTGAGGTGCGTCTTGTAGAGTAGACCACATTCACGCAGCAGTCGGGAAGGTAGGGGGTGGATTCGTGATGCGGCGTAACGCTTGTCAATATCAGACACTCGTCGAACTCCTTCGCATGCGGGCGTCAGAGGTGCCGTTCGGGCATGCCTATACGTATCTTCGCGACGGGGAGACGGACGCCATGACATGGGACTATGGCGAACTGGATCGTCGAGCGAGGGCGATCGCCGCCTGGTTGCAGTCGTATGGCGCGGCAGGGGAGCGGGCGCTGTTGCTGTACCCGCCGGGGCTGGATTACCTGGCCGCCTTTTTTGGTTGTCTTTATGCCGGCGTGGTGGCCGTGCCGGCCTATCCGCCGCAGCGTCATCGCGGTTTGCCGCGAGTTCGAGCGATGCTTGCAGATTCGCAGGCTGCTTACGCATTAACCACTGGATCCATTGTGCGCGCCATTGATCGACTCGCCAGCAAAGAAGGCGGGTACGAGAGTCTGGCGACGCTACGCTGGCTCAATACCGATCTTGTTCCGTCGGGTCTCGATGAAGAGTGGAGCGAGCCGGAAATTAGACCGGAAACGTTGGCTTTTCTGCAATATACCTCCGGCTCGACCGGCCTTCCGAAGGGCGTGATGGTCAGTCATGCCAATCTGTTGCATAACCAGCGCGTGATTCAGGAGGCCTTCGGACATACGCCGCAAGATGTCATCGTCGGGTGGCTGCCTCTGTACCATGACATGGGTTTGATCGGGAATGTGTTGCAACCCCTCTATCTCGGGGCTTCCTGCATCCTGATGTCTCCGGTGCACTTTCTTCAAAAGCCGGTACGGTGGCTATCCGCGATCACCCGGTACCGCGCCACCACCAGCGGGGGGCCGAATTTCTCCTATGACCTCTGTGTGCGGCAGGTGACCGACGCGCAGCTCGAGTCATTGGACTTGAGTTCATGGGCCTTAGCCTTCAACGGTGCCGAGCCCGTTCGTGCGGCGACGATCGAACGGTTCTCACGAAAGTTCTGTAACCGTGGATTCCGCTCTGAGGCCTTTTATCCCTGCTATGGATTGGCTGAGGCGACCCTGCTTGTCACGGGTGGAACTCGCGGAGCGGGACCTGTCGTGCAGCCGTTCGAGCACTCTTTGCCGTGGTCTGGACCGACCTTGCCCGCATCCGGCACGGCAAGCCATTTTCTGGTGAGCAGCGGTGTCGACCGATCGGAGCGTCACATTCGCATTGTCCACCCCGATTCACGAATCGCATGTAGGGATGGTCAGGTAGGAGAGATCTGGGTGAGCGGGCCCTGCGTCGCTCAGGGATATTGGAAAAGGGAGGAAGAATCCCGGCAGACCTTCCAGGCATCACTCCACGAGACGGGAGAAGGGCCCTTCCTTCGGACCGGAGACCTCGGATTCCTCAAAGAGGGCGAACTGTTCGTCACCGGCAGATTGAAGGACCTCATCATCATCAGAGGTCGCAATCACTATCCACACGACATCGAACGGACGGTCGAGGAATGCCATCGGGCTCTCAGGCCTGCTTCTGGAGCGGCTTTCGCGATCAGTGAAGGGGATGAAGAGCAACTTGTGGTGGTGCAGGAGGTGGAACCGCGTTCCCGGGCCCTCGATCTGCAGGCGATCACCACCGCCATCCGGCAGACGGTGGCGCAGGCACATGAGGTGTCGGTGTTTGCAGTGGTGTTGATCAAGGCCGGAACGCTTCCGAAGACATCGAGTGGAAAGGTTCAACGAAGTCTTTGCCGTGACAAATTTCTCGCCCGTGAGTTGATCGTGATCGAGGAGTCGGTTCTGACGGATGCCTCTGATGGAGTTCCGGCCGAGGAGGATTACGCGCCAGGCGGGAATGCGGAGAACCTCGAGCAGGTACTGGCAGACATCTGGTCGCAGGTGTTGAAGCGGCCCAAGGTCGAGCCTGACGACGACTTCTTCGTCCTCGGCGGAGACTCATTGCGCGGGCTTCAGGTGGTGGCGCGGCTGCGGGAGGTTCGCGGGCTCGATGTGACCTTGGACACGCTGTTCGAATATCCGACTCTGCGCGCGTTTTCCGCCCAGGTCGAGACCTATTCGCCCGTCGATGCACCGTCGCCGATCGAATCGATCAAGCCGGTGTCGCGCGAGGGAATCCTCCCTCTGTCCTTCGCCCAAGAACGATTCTGGTTTTTGGAGCAATTGTCTGCTGGCAGCTCGATCAACAATATTCCGGTTGCACTGCGGCTGACCGGGGCCCTCGATGTGGAGGCGTTGCGCAGGTCGCTGGACGAAATCGTTCAGCGTCACGAGATCCTTCGGGCAAGCATAGCGGTACGCAACGGCCGTCCTGCGCACATCATTGCTCCTCGCCTCGCGCTCACGCTGGAGATCGAAGATCTGTGCGCTTCCGTCGAGGCCGACAGGGAAGCGCAGGTTCTGCGTATGGCGAGAGAAGAGGCCTGTCGGCCCTTTGACCTTGCGGGTGGACCGTTGATTCGTGGCCGACTCTTCCGGCTCGACGGTACCGACCACGT
Organism: Nitrospira sp.; assembly: GCA_040376625.1. Classification (GTDB taxonomy): domain Bacteria; phylum Nitrospirota; class Nitrospiria; order Nitrospirales; family Nitrospiraceae; genus Nitrospira_A. The sequence goes on from JBEIQG010000278.1 coordinate 2,862, forward strand.
GTTGTCGCTGACCCTGCATCACATCGTGGCGGACGGCTGGTCGATGGATGTGCTCAGGCGGGAATTGGCTTCACTGTATGAGGCGTTCAAGAACGATCGTCCGCCACCTCTGCCTGCTCTCACGGTCCAGTATGTTGATCTGATTGCCGCTCAACGGGAAGGACTCAGGGGAGAGGATGATCGACGATTGCTTGAATACTGGGCTACTCAACTGGAGGGCGTGCCCCCGCTGTTGAACCTGCCCTGGGATTATCCGCGGCCGGCCCTCCAAGGCCATCGCGGTGCGCGTCATTCGTGGACGGTGGACCCGGCTGTCGCACGCAGCCTGTACGAAGTGGCGGCTCGCTCTCGCACGACTCCCTTCATGTTGTTCGTGTCTGCCTTTGGGCTCCTCTTGTCCCGTTATAGCCACCAAACCGATTTCTGCATCGGCACCCCGGTTGCCAACCGCGCACGACGCGAGGCGGAACAACTGGTGGGTTGTTTCGTCAACACCGTTGCGCTCCGGATGGATCTATCCGGGAACCCCTCGTGGCCGGTTCTACTGGACCGGATTCGCGCCATCGTGCTTGGCGCGCAGGCCCATCAGGACCTGCCGTTCGAGCGCCTGGTCGACCAACTGAACGTGGTACGGGATCTCGGTCACACGCCGCTTTTCCAGGTGATGTTTGTGCTGGAGGACCGCCCATCGGAGGTTCGCCGATTGGCGGATCTTGAGGCTTCCCGGCTCAACGTCGGTACAGGGACCTCCGTCTTCGATCTGACCTTGGAAATGGCGCAGAAGGCTGATGGAAGCCTGGATGCGGTGTTCGAATACAGTACGGACCTGTTTGCCGATCGCACGATCGCGCGCATGGCCGGGCATCTGCAGGAATTGTTGCGACAGATCGTTGCGTCGCCGGAGGCATCGGTGAGCGAGTTATCGATCCTCTCGCCCGGTGAACAGGCCGCTGAGCTTGCCGAGAGTCGCAGCCCACGAAAGGCCTATCCTCGGGACATTTGTCTCCACCGCCTGGTGGAAG
>JBEIQG010000119.1:0-11522 GCA_040376625.1 Nitrospira sp.
GGACGTCAATGCCCGGCATTTTCTGAATCTTGTTGAGGATATCCAAACCGCGACGCCCTCGCGCCCGCTTCAAAGAATCAGACGAGTCCGCAATATGCTGTAATTCATTCAAGATAAAATGGGGAACGAGGAACGGTCCTTCAAGAAACCCTGTCTCACAGAGGTCGGCAACCCGGCCGTCGATGATGACACTGGTATCCAATACTTTAAGACTGGCATGGGAAGCTCCGGCTGCCGTGGGCCCCTGGTCCAGACCGGGGAACTGCTCGTTGCCGAACCGCGCACCCATAGCGAGGCCGAGATAGGGCAACCCTAACAGAAAGATCAACCCACCGATATGAAACAGAAAGGTCTCGACATCGAACACCGCACTCCCGACCCACTCCACCAATCCCGTCAGAATAAGACCGCCGGCGAGCCCCACGGCACCGCCGACTATAATGCCGAATGAAAGTCTGCGGAGCGCATACTCGCCGGCCAGGATCAGCCCACCGGCCACTGCGCCCATACCCAATCCCAACAACAAAAACTCGCGGCTTGGATCCTGGGCCCGAAGAAACAAGGCCATTCCGGCAAGAGCGCTGAGAAGAACAAATATGGCCCGTGTTACCATACTGTTTGGCTCCTCTCTGTGATCACGACCGAACGGACGATCCGGTGCGATCACGGCCTCAGCGTCAGATAAATGGCTCGCCCCTGCCGTCTCAACAGGAGCAAGACCGCCTGGTCTTTCGGCAAACTCGCGGCGACATGTTCGTACGCCTTGATCGTTCCCACTGCTTTACGGTTCACCTCCAGCACGAGATCACCTTCACGCACACCGGCTTCTTCCGTGGGACTCCCCGATTTGACCCGCACGACCACCACTCCGCGATCGCTCGTCTTCAAACCATACCGCCCGGCCAGTTCCGTGTTCAGTTCCCGCACATCGATGTCCGCGAGGAGACCGGCAGGAGCCACCGATTCTCCGCCTTCATCGACCCCCGCCTGCGCCAAATTCTTCGGCTGCTCGGCAATGGCGAGCTCGATGGACTTGGGCTTCTTTTCGCGGATGAGCTTGACCGTCACCTTCTTCCCCACCACCGTCTGAGCCACGGCATTCCGCAAGTGAGCCGGAGAATCCATGGGCTTCCCGTCGTATTCGACGATCACATCACCGCGCTCGAAACCCGCTTTCTTCGCCGGACTGTCGTCCATAATGTCGCTGACGAGCACACCCTTCACGTCTTTCGGGACGCCGAACTGCGAAGATAATTCGGGGGTCAACTCCTGGATCGAAACCCCCAACCAGCCCCGCACGACTTTGCCATGCTGAACCAGCTGCTCCATGATGGAATGGGCCATGTTACTCGGAACGGCAAAGCCGATTCCCATATTCCCGCCGCTCTGACTATAGATCGCTGTATTTATTCCGACCAGTTCACCGCGCACATTGACCAACGCACCGCCGGAGTTACCGGGGTTGATCGCCGCATCGGTTTGAATGAAGTCTTCATATTCGGCGATGCCGGCCGCGCGACCGAGCGCACTGACGATTCCCAGCGTCACTGTCTGCGTCAACCCGAACGGATTGCCCACCGCCAGCACAAACTCTCCGACCTCCAGCTTGTCGGAATCGGCCCAGGCGACGGTCGGCAACCCGGTCGCCTCGATCTTCAGCACGGCCACATCGGTCTTGGCGTCCGTCCCGACCAGCTTCGCCTTGAACTCCCGCTTATCGGAGAGGAACACCTTGATCTCATCGGCCTTGTTGACCACGTGATTGTTGGTGATAATGAGACCGTTCGAATCGACGATGACGCCGGACCCCAAGCCTCGTTCTTTCCGTTCCTTGGGCGCTTCGAAACGTTTCATCCATTCTTCACCGAAGAATCGCCGAAAAAACGGATCGTCGAATGGAGTGCCTTTTCCTTCCTCGCCGGATCCGTTCCGAGTCGCAAAAATGTTCACGACGGCCGGCTTCACGACTTTGGCGACATCGACGAAACTCTGGCCACCGGCGCCGGGCAGCGCCGGCTGTACCGCTGTGGAGACGGGCGTCGCGGGCGGAACAGCCGCCGGTTCAGGAACTGCATGTCCGGTCGGCAACCAGCCTAGATCGGACGTCAGCATCACCCCGATTAAGACGCCCGCGCTCAACAGCAGTAGGGGTAACATCCAGGACCGCTTGGACGGTTTCTGCTCCGTTGGAATCCGAAAGTCGTTCATTGTCATCCGTGCAAAGGGAGGCGCCGGTTATGGCTTCTCTCCGGCATACAGTCCCATGATCGTGTTCAAGAACTTAACGGCCTCGGCCTTGGGACGCTGGAAGGAATTCCGGCCGATGATGGATCCGAACCCCCCGCCGTCACGAATCGCGCGGACTTCATCGAACACCGTCTTTTCATCGCTCTTCGCGCCGCCGGAGAAGATGACGATCCGGCGTCCGTCGAACGAACTCTGCACGATGTGCTTGACCCGTTCCGCCAAGGTCGAGATCGGCACCTTTTCAGACTCATAGACCTTCTTTGCAGCCGCCTGCTCCAGATGGGCCGTGGGCAATTTGACCTTGATGATATGGGCGCCCAACTGCGCCGCAATCTGGGCGGCATAGGCCACCACGTCCAAAGCCGTTTCGCCCTCCTTGCTCAATCCTGACCCGCGCGGGTAGGACCAGACCACGACGGCCAATCCACAACTCTTGGCTTCTTCCGCGATCGCCCGCAACTGCTCATACATCGCATTGCAATGGGACGAGCCCGGATAAATCGTGAATCCCACCGCCGAGCAACCCAATCGCAAGGCATCTCGCACGCTGCCGGTCACGGAGGGCATCGGATCCTTCTCATCATGAAGCGTATCGTGGCTATTGAGCTTGAGGATGAGCGGGATCTGGCCGGCGAAATGGCCTGCACCGGCCTCGATAAACCCGAGCGGAGCCGCATAGGCATTGCACCCGGCATCGAGCCCCAGCTGGAAATGGTAATGCGGATTGTAGCCGCCGGCGTTGGGCGCGAAACTTCTGGCCGGACCATGCTCAAAACCCTGATCGACCGGCAGGATCACCAATTTACCCGTCCCCGCCAGCTTGCCGTGATTCAGCAGCCGCGCAATGTTCGTCTTCGTTCCCGCATTGTCACTCTCGTACCAGCTCAGAATTTCCTGGACCCGATTGCTCATAATCATCCTCCCAACAAACCTCTGTCACATGAGTCGTTACGCACGTCCTTGAATACAGGCTTCCGCCTGAGCGACATCTTCGGCGCTCCCGATGATCAATGGCACTCTTTGATGGAGGGCCTTCGGTTCAACGTCGAGAATGCGCATTGTCCCCGTCGTCGCCTTTCCGCCGGCCTGCTCCACGACCATCGCGAGCGGATTTCCCTCATACATCAATCGCAGCTTTCCTTCCGGCTTATCGTTCTCACCGGGATACAAATAGATGCCGCCACCCAGGAGTATGCGATGAACATCCGCGACCAGACACCCGCTATATCGGCCGCTATAAGGACGCCCGGTCGCCTTGTCCTGCACTTTCAGACTATCGAGATATTTCCGTGTACCTGAAGGCCAACGATGATAGTTGCCCTCATTGACCGAATAGACCTTGCCCTTCGAGGGAATTCGAATGTTCTCGTTGGATAGGAGATACTCACCGATGGACGGCTCCAGGGTGAAGCCATGCACGCCCTGACCGACCGTGAAAACAAGCATGGTGCTCGCTCCATACAGAACATACCCTGCGGCGATCTGCTCGGTGCCTTTTTGGAGCAACTCGTCCTCCACAGACTGTCGCTGCCCCAGTTGTGATCTGCGGATGGAGAAAATGGCTCCCAACGGCATATTGACGTCGGTATTGGATGACCCGTCGAGCGGATCGACCAGGAGCATGTAGTTGGCTCCTTCATGAACCATTTTCAAAGGTTTTTCCATCTCTTCAGAAGCTAGAACACACACAAGACCGCTGTGCTCGAACACGCGAACAAAGGTATCATTGGCAATCTGATCGAGCTTCTTGACCACCTCACCTTGAATATTGGTCTCACCGGTGGTGCCAAGGATCTTGTTCAATCCGGCTCTGCGTAAGTCATGCGCAATCATTTTTCCAACGAGACCGATTTGGGTCAGCAGGACAGAGAATTCTCCGGTTGCTTCCGGGTGCGCGGCCTGTTGTTCAATAATGAAGCGGCTTAATGTGATGGGAAATTTCGCCATGCTCAGGATTCCTATTAGATCGAACGACGACCGGCCGAAATGAAGAGGGCTTCGGACAGAGCCGAAGCCCTCCCCAAGAACCCGGCGTGATTATAGCGGTTTCCGTCCGGACGAGCAAACCAAGGCAGGCATGTCAGGGCTGTGAGGCTGCTCCGTACCCTCCGGTCAATTCGGCCACGATCGACCCCACCACGACCTTGGCCTTCATTCTGACGGGCACACGATGCTCATCGTTCGTGAACCAGACGCGAATATTGCCTTCGTTCAAGAAAATACCCTGAAACGGCATGATGACGACCACCCGAGCCGTCTGCCGCGCACCCCACACCCCCTTCACCGTTTCAAGGGCTTCGACCCGCACCTCCATCTTATAGTTCTTCTTGTCGTGATGCACCGTCATCGTCAGCGAGGCCCCAGGCACAAAGGGCAGCACCTTACGCACATAATACAAGCACGACATGGCGTCCTGCGCATCCGAAGGGATCGGCAAGTCATCGCTTTTTCCGTCTTTGACGGCAGTGACCAGCCCTTCGGTATGCCGGAACGTATAGTCGAAATCGTTGAACCGCTTACCCTCCCGCCTGGCGAAGGTCATGTGTCGTGGCAGGAAGGATTCGCGATCGACCACGGAAACCCCACGGTTATCGACAGGATAAAACTTAGTGACGGTCGGGCTCGATCGAGCCGTCATGGAAAAGGTGAGCTGTTGCCGGGCCCCCTCGAACGGTCCCTCCTGAACGACCATGGTTGCGGTACCCGCGCGCATGCCCAACCAGGTCACGTCGTAGGACAACCGCTCGCCGTTTGCAAAGGGAAGCGCAGCAGGAACGAGGATCTGCCCGTCCGGTGCCGCGCGGGAAAGCAACGGGGCGGATGCAATAACCGTCGCCAGAATCATGACGGACAGGAACAGCCTGGGAGAGAGGGAGTCAGAGTAGCAGGGCAGGTTACGCCGACAGAACACGTCGTGCCTGTGTGAGTTTGGTTTCAATCGTCGCGCGAATGACATCCAGCCGGGCCGGTGACGGGGCCTCAAAACGGAGTACCAGCGCAGGCTGAGTATTGGAGGCTCGAATCAAGCCCCACCCGTCATCGAAAATCGCCCGCACTCCATCGATCGTCACCAATTCGCGCAGACGAAGATTCGACGCACCGACGGGCTGACCGGCGGTGAGATAGGCGGCTAGTTGCGTGCGCACCTGATCGACCAGTTGAAACTTCAGCGTATCAGAGCAATCGACCCGGATCTCCGGCGTCACCGTGGTCTGGGGCAGGTCGGCAACCAGGCTGGAGAGTGACTGTTTGGTCTTCGCGAGAATCTCAACCAATCGGCAGGACGCATAGACAGCATCGTCGAAACCGAAATACCGATCGGCAAAAAACATATGACCGGACATTTCACCGGCCAGGACCGCCGATTCGGCTTTCAATTTGGCCTTCATCAAGGAATGACCGGTTTTCCACATGATCGGGCGCCCGCCCTTGGCGGCAATGTCATCGTACAAGCATTGCGAGGCTTTGACCTCGGAGATAAACGTGGTCCCCGGGCGCTGAGTCAGGATATCCCGCGCGTAGACAATCATGAGGCGATCGCCCCAGAGAATCTCTCCCCGCTCGTCGACCGCACCGATCCGATCGGCATCTCCGTCATAGCCGATGCCGACATCGGCTTTTTTTTCACGCACCTTCGCGATGAGGTCCTGCAGATTTTCCACCACAGTGGGATCCGGATGGTGATTGGGAAATCGCCCGTCCAGCTCATCATAGAGGCCCGTGACCTGACACCCCATCTGTTCAAGCGCCTGCTTGGCGACCAACGACGCCGCGCCATTGCCGCAATCGATCACGACATGGAGATGGTCGGCCCGCACGCCGGAAAAACTCGTTTTCAGATGCTGTAAGTAGTCCGGGACGATGGGATGGGAAGAAAGTCGTCCGGAACCAGCGGCGAATCGACCGGCTTCCATAATCCGCCGCAACCGCTGAATCTCTTCCCCGTGGATTGCTTCTTTCCCGACGCAGATCTTGAAGCCGTTGTATTCTGCAGCATTGTGGCTGCCGGTAATCATGATCCCACCATCCACCGGCAAGGTGAACAATGAGAAGTACAGGAGCGGCGAGGCGCACAGCCCCAAGTCGACGACATCAAGGCCGCCGGCCAGCAGGCCACGCAGCAGGGCCTGCTGCAACTCAGGCGAACTCAATCGCCCGTCCCGGCCGAGGCTGATCCGCGAGGCTCCTTTTTCCCGTGCCATGGTGGCGTAAGCGAGCCCCACCTGCTCCGCGATCGCCTCGGTCAGTTCCTCTCCGACAATACCTCTCAAATCATATTCACGAAACAGCGCCATGCATTACTCCCGCGTCCAAGGTTCGATGTGGCAATCACATCTGTCACCAGCAGCCCACGTACACATCATCGCGCAGCCGTTCGGCCGTAGTCGTCCTTAAAACGCACGATGTCATCCTCGCCGAGATAGGGGCCGTTCTGAACCTCAATGATGTGTAATGTCTCCGATGCCAGATTCTGGAGGCGATGAGGGGTCTCCACAGGAATGGCCGTGCTCTGCCCCACCCGCAGATCCATGATCTCCTCTCCCCTCGTGACCCGCGCGGTCCCCGCGATGACGACCCAGTGCTCGCTTCGTTTATGATGGAGTTGCAACGAGAGGCGCCCTCCGGGGTTCACCGTCACCCGCTTCACCTTATAGCCCGGCCCTTCCTCCAAGACCGTGTAGGATCCCCAGGGACGAAAGACCGTCAAGTGCTCGAGGTGCTCGGGTGCCCCCTGCTGCTTAAGGATCTCGACCATCTGCTTCACATCTTGTGATCGCGACTTCGGACAGATCAACGTCGCATCCGGCGTATCCACCACCACCATGTCGGAGAGCCCGATGGTCGCGACGACCCGTCGATCGGCATACAGGACGGAATTCGTGCTGTCCATATCGATGACGCGCCCGCTGACGACGTTCCCGGCCTTGTCGCGTGGAGCCACCTCTTCGAGGCTGCTCCAATTCCCCACGTCCGACCATCCGAATCCGACCGGAATCATCGCGGCGTTAGCCGATTGTTCCATGACCCCGTTGTCAATCGATACCGAGGGCACCTTCTTATAGGATGCTTCGACCAATCCCGGCTCAGCACCCGAGGCCATGAGAGCATGGACCCGATGAATTGCCTTGGCCAGTTGCGGCTGGTGCTGCTCAATTTCCTCCAGGATGGTGGCCGCCTTCCATAGAAACATCCCGCTGTTCCAAAAGTAATTACCGTTCTTTAAATATTGCGCCGCCTTGGTCCGGTTCGGCTTCTCGACAAATCGCGCGACCGGATGACCCGTCAGCCTCCCCTTTTTTGCCAGTGACTTGCGTCGGTTCGGCTGAATATACCCATACCCCGTTTCCGGCCTGGTCGGCTTGATGCCAAACGTTACCAGATGTCCCTGTTCGGCCAGCTGCACACCCAGGGCGACCGCAGCCTTGAACGCCTTCTCCCCCGTCACCACATGATCCGCAGGCAAGACCAGCATCATCGCATGAGGATCGCGCAGCAGGAGCTCGGCAGCCACCAGCGCAATGGCCGGAGCCGTATTGCGACCAATCGGCTCGACGACGTAATTGTCTTTCAATGCGGACTTCCACTCCCCCAATTGCACGCGAATCGAATCCGCCTGGCCAGGATTGGTGGAGATGATGACCTGCTCGGGCTTTGCGCAGGAGAGGACGCGCCGCATCGTTTGTTGAATCAGCGTCTCGTCGCCGATAATTCGGAGCAATTGCTTCGGATAGAGATGGCGGCTGAGCGGCCAGAACCGTGTCCCGCTGCCGCCGGCCAGAATAACCGGATAGAGGTGTTCCATCATAGCGCGCCCTTCAGCTTCGGCATCCCGTCATTGTGATTGGCTCAGCCTGGCTGTCGGGCTGCCAGAATGAGATCGGCGACTTCCCGCACCGCACCTTCGCCGCCTTTTGTCTTGCACACATAGCGGACCGTCTTCAGAACCGGCGGCAGTCCATCGGCCGGAGCGGCTGAAAACCCGACTGCGCCCAGGGCCTGAAGATCGTTCACATCGTCGCCGATGTAGGCCACCTGATCCATCGACAAACCGTGCCGTGCAACCAACTCCTTGAGCACGGCAAGCTTGTCATACACTCCCTGGTGTATTTCGGGAATCGTCAACTTCTGCGCGCGGCGCATCACGATCTTTGTCGACTCCTGCGTGATGATCGCCGTCACAATGCCGGCCTTCTGCAAGAGCTTGATGCCCATCCCGTCATGCGTATTGAATTTTTTCCATTCGTCGCCGGACTCGGAGTAGTACATCCCGGCATCGGTCAAGACTCCATCCACATCCGTCGCGAACAGCCGGATCCCCCGGAGAATTCCTTGTAAGGAAAAACGAGGCTTTGCTGAAAGTTTGGCGCGGCGTGTCGTATTGGGCATGCAATGACTTTCAATTGCAGCCGATGTTAACAAGCCATCGTGGGAAACTCAAGAAAACTCAGCCGTCGGGAAGCATCCCCCCCGCTACACCTTCGCCCAGCAGCGGCTTGAGCAAGGCGGCACGACGATCAATACGCATGCCGGTGGATGAATCCTCGCCACACGGTCAGAAGCATGATCTTGAAGTCGAACCAGATCGACCAGTGCTCGATGTAATACAGGTCGTGCTCGATCCGCCGCTCCAGCGACGTGTTGCCACGCCAGCCGTTGATCTGCGCCCATCCGGTAATCCCGGCCTTCATCTTGTGTCGCAGCATATACTGCGGCAGCGTTTCCCGAAACCGGGCAATGAACTCAGGCCGCTCGGGCCTGGGACCGACGATGCTCATCTCCCCGCGTAACACGTTCCAGAATTGCGGTAGTTCATCCAAACTCGTTCGCCGCAAAAATGCGCCGATCGGAGTCCGGCGATCGTCATTGGGCTGCGTCCAGACCGGACCCGTTTCCGACTCTGCATCGGGTTTCATGGAGCGAAACTTCAACATTTCAAATGCCTGCCCGTCCAGTCCCATGCGCAGTTGACGAAAAAACACCGGGCCGGGGGAGGTCAGCTTCACCAACGCCGCAATCGCACAGAACAGCGGGGAGAAGACGACCAACGCCACCGATGCACCGACCACATCCAACACCCGCTTGATGACCAGATTCCAGCCGTACAACGGCGATCCTTGTAGTGTGATCAGCGGAAGCCCCTCAAACATCTCGGCTTCCGCGCGCAGGCTCACAAATTCGCACATCGCAGGCAAGGCCTTCACTTCGACCATGGTTGTGGCCAAACAAGTAAACATTTTTTCAGCCCACTGCTCATCTTCCGGAGGCAGGCAGACAAACACAATATCGATGCCTGACTGGACCCGTTCCTGGAGGTCATCATACCTTCCGATCACCGGGACCCCGTTGATCCGTTCACCCACCTTCCGGGAATCGGCGCTCAAGAAGCCATGCACCTTCACCCCCAGTTCCGGATGCTGGGCGAGTGCGTCCACTACCCGGCGTCCCAGCCGACTGGTGCCGATGACCAGCGCATGGCGTTGGTTGTATCCGTGCCGGCGCAGGAACCGGAGCGCCTCCCGGAACAGCACCCGCGAAAAGCCCAGGGTGATGAGGTTCAACAGCCAGAAGTAGAGCAGCACCAGCCGGGAATATTCGTACTGCCGGAAGAAGAACGTCAACGCGACCAGAATCAGCACGGACAGGGTATTGGCTTTCGCGACATCAAGAAACTCCGACAACCGCGTGCCCATCCGCCGAGGTCGGTACAGATCGAAGGCCTGGAACGACATGCCCCAGACGGCGATGATCGGCAGCAACAGCAGCAGATAGATCCGGAGAGGAGGAATCCCCTTGGTGGCTGGTTCTACGATTTCAGAAAACCGCAGGTAGTAGGCGCCGATCCAGCAGGCGCAGATCAGCCCGAGGTCGATACAGAACAGCAGACTCTTGAGAAATTGGGAGTGGCGTTTGAGCATGCTCCCTCTATGAAGCCGTTCGGGTCAAGGCACCCATCGCGAAGGCCTTCATGCGCTCCTTGAACAGCCGGCGGTCGAATACCGCCACGTGGTCGCGAATGGCGTAGGGATCAAACTCGTTGCGGCGACGTTCGAACGATTCCATCGCTGCAACAACGGATTCGACCGACTGAGTGAAGAAAAACACGCCTGTGGCAACGTTCCTCGCTCCGGTCACGGAACCGAGGTCCCCTGGTACAGGGGCATCATCCACGGCTCCGGCACCAGGCAATGGCACTACGGTCTCCAACACTCCCCCGCGCCCGAAGGCAACCACAGGCTTGCCGCAGGCCATCGCCTCCAACGGGACGATACCAAAATCTTCTTCACCGGGAAAGAGCAACGCCCGGCAGCGTGCGTAGTGATCCCGTACCACACCGTCCGGCTGCCAGCCGAGGAATTCGACCGTCGGGCCGGCCAACTTGCGCAACCGCCCTTCCTCTTGCCCCTTGCCGATGATCTTGAGGCGCCGTTTCATAACATTACACGCCTGAATAGCCAGATCAACCCGTTTGTAGGGCGCAAAGGCCGTGACCATGAGGTAGAAGTCCTCCGATCGTTCCGCCGCCTGATATGTCTGCCAATCCACCGGTGGATGCAGCACCGCCGCCTGCCGATTATAATACCGTTGCACCTTCCCGGCGATGTTTTGAGAATTGGCGACAAATCGATCCACCCGCGCGGCGGATGCGACATCCCAGGTCTGTAAACGCTCCCGGAACACCTCCATGCCGAGTCGCGCCACGAGTCCCGATCGCCCGCCGCCTGCATAGTTATCGAACTGATCCCACACATACCGCATGGGCGCATGGATGTAACACAGATGTCTCGCACCGGCGGGCGGGCGAATGCCCTTGGCCACGCAATGGCTCGAACTTAAGACCAGATCGTAAGACTGCAATTGCAATCGTTCGATGGCCAGAGGAAACAGGGGGAGATAATACCGGTAGTATCGCGCCGCCAGCGGCAGCAACTGAATGAAGCTGGTCGCGATGCGATGACGCTCGATCGTGGGCGACACAGTCCCCTTGATGTGCAACAGGGTGTACAGATCGGCATCGGGAAACAACTCGCAGAACGCCTCCAGGCAGCGCTCGCCGCCCCGCATCCCGGTAAGCCAATCATGGACAATCGCAACGCGTAAGGATTTCATTCAGCGACGTGATTTCATTTCGTATAGCCATCCATTCCGCCGGAGGCCCTCGTCATCAGCGCAGGTCTTGCTTGATTGGACACGTAGAAAAATAACAGCACCAGTACCAGGCAAGCGGCAACCTCCAACACAATCCAGGCTATGACCGGCCCCCAGATACCCCAATA
>JBEIQG010000257.1:0-4624 GCA_040376625.1 Nitrospira sp.
CGTTTTTTCTGGAGTCGTCCTTCCTGGGCCTGCTTCTGTTCGGGGAATCGCGCGTGAGCCGGCGCACGATGTGGGTGGCCACGGTGCTGCTGTGGCTCGGCTCCTGGCTGTCCGCCTATTTCATCCTGGCAACGAATGCGTGGATGCAACATCCCGTGGCATATGACGTGGCTGCCGACGGTCGCCTGACCGTTGAGAGTCTGGCAGGGCTGCTCACGAATCCTTGGCTGATCTGGCAATTCGCCCACAACATGACGGCGTCCGTCGCTACCGGCGCATTTGTGGTGGCCGCCGTGGGCGCCCTGTATCAACTGGCGGGGAAACATCCCGCGCTGGCCGGGACCTGTTTGCGCACGGGCGTCGTGGCGGGCGCGTTCGCGTCGGTGCTGCTCATCACGCCGACGGGACATGAGAGTGCGCGGCAGGTGTTCGAGTTCCAGCCAATCAAGGGGGCCGCCTTCGAGGGGCTCTTTCGGACCGAGCGCGGCGCCGACCTCGTGCTGATCGGCCAGCCCAATATGGAAACCATGACGATCGACAATCCGCTCGTCGTGCCGTCGGCGCTAAGTCTGCTCCTCTATGACGATCTCTATGCGAAGGTAAAAGGCCTGGATGCCTTCCCCCCGCAGGACTGGCCGGATCATATTGCGCTCCTGTACTACGCGTACCACGTCATGATCGGGCTCGGCGCGCTCCTGCTCGCCGTGATGGGGCTGGCGTTGCTGTGGCTCTGGCGGGGACGGCTTTTCAGGGCCCGTTGGTTGCTCTGGCTTCTGATGCTGAGCGCTCCCTTTCCCTATCTGGCGACGACGGCCGGTTGGATGACGGCTGAGCTCGGCCGCCAACCATGGCTGGTGTATGGACTCTATCGCACGGAGGAGGGCATCTCGCCGCTGGTCCATTCCGGCAACGCGCTGTTCACCCTGCTCGGCTTTCTGGGAATCTATCTCGGGCTGGGTCTGTTGTTCGTCCTGCTCTTCGTGGAAACTCTGCGCCACGGACCGACGGAGCCGGCTGTGACGCAGGCCGGGAGCTGACCCGTGGAAACGATCTGGTATGGCCTGGTGCTGTTCGTGTTGACCACCTATGTGGTGCTCGACGGGTATGACTTCGGCGTAGGGATCCTGTCGCCCTTCGTGGCCCGGAAGGAGAGCGAGCGCCGCCTGGTACGGGAGACGATCGGACCCGTGTGGACCGGCAATGAAGTGTGGGTGATCGCCGGCAGCGCCATTTTGTTCATGGCCTTTCCGAAAGCCTTCGCAGCAGGCTTCAGCGGGTTCTACCTGGCGTTGATGATCATGTTATGGCTCTTGATGGGCCGGGGATTGGCGTTCGAACTGCGGGAGCATGTCGATCACGCGTTGTGGCGAACGTTCTGGGACAGGATCTTTTTTCTGGCCAACCTTCTGCTGGCCTTCGTGGTGGGGTTGGTGGTGGGAAACCTGCTGCGGGGAGTTCCGTTAGACGCGAGCGGCTATTTCTTCCTTCCGCTCTGGACCGACTTCAGCCCCGGGCCGCTGCCCGGTCTGTTCGACTGGTTCACCCTCTTGACCGGGTTGACCCTGGTGGCCCTGTTGACGTTGCACGGCGCGAGCTTTCTGGTGATGCACACGCGCGGGGAGGTGCAGGCGAGGGCGGAGGCCTTGGCGAAGTCCGCCACCGTCGGGCTTGTGCTCTTGCTCGTGGCTGTGGTGTTGGCCTTGCCCTCCGTGCAGCCGGCCTTCGGCGCGCATTATGCCGCCTCTCCCATCGGGTTTGTCTGGCCTCTGGCAGCAGTGGTCGCGTTGCTGATCCGACAGTTGAACGCCGGACGACAGCGGCCGTTCGTGGCCTTCGCGGCATCGAGCCTGTTGGTTGCGAGCCTTCTGGTCGCCGCGGCCTGGGGCGTCTTTCCCAACCTGTTGATCGCCACAACCGGCCAGGCCAACAGTCTCACGAGTCTCAACGCGGCAACCGATCGGACCGGCCTGGAAGCCGGCCTCTGGTGGGTCCCGCCTGGTCTCGCGCTGGTGATCCTGTACCAAGTCTTCATTCACAGACTCTTCGCCGGACCGGCCAAGCCCGAGCCTCCTGAGATCGCGCGCCATTAGTCCGCCTCTGCCCTCAGTGGGGTCAGGTCTTGCAATCAAACAATCTCGCAGGCTACATTCCCGTTTATGGCACGTCCCCTTCGTCTCGCATTTCCGGGCGCCGTCTACCATGTCACGAGTCGGGGCAATGCCCGGCAGGACATCGTGACTGACGACCGCGACCGCTCCCGTTGGGTGAGTCTGCTGGCCCATGTCGTCGATCGCTATGGGTGGATGTGCCATGCCTACTGTCTGATGGACAATCACTATCATCTGTTGATCGAGACTCCCAAACCGAATCTCTCACTCGGCATGCGGCAGCTGAATGGCCGCTACACGCAGGCCTACAATCTCCGGCACGAGCAGGTGGGGCATTTGTTTCAAGGGCGCTTCAGGGCAATTCTGGTGGAAAAGGACGCGCATCTCCTAGAATTGTGCCGGTACGTCGTGTTGAATCCCGTCCGCGCGAAGATCGTATCGCATCCCCGGCTATGGGCCTGGAGTAGTTATCGGGCCACGGTGGGAGAGACGAAGGCCCCCGGCTGGCTGACGACGGACTGGATCGTGAGTCAATTCGGCGAACGCGAGGGACCGGCGCAGGAGCGTTATCGAGCTTTTGTGGCCGAGGGGCGTGGTGGAGCAGGTCCGTGGGAGCAACTCACCGGCCAGATCTACCTGGGCTCGGAGAAATTCGTGGCCCAGCACCAACCGAATCGGGTGATCCGCGACATTCCGCGCCGGCAGACGCAGGCCCAGCGCCCCTCGTTGGAAAGGTTGTTTCAGCGGAAAAGTGACCTGGAGAAGACGATCCACCAGGCCTATCGGCAATATGGGTATCGATTGGCCGAAATTGCGGATCATTTGGGGGTGCATGCCGCCACGGTAAGCCGCCGCCTGAAGCGGACCGAGCAGGAAAATGTTTAATTGCAAGACCTGACCCCAGAAAGGCGGGAGGCTCATTTTTTGGCGGAATATACCTCGACTGTTTCCCGGATCTTGACCCACTTGTCCCATCCGTAACTTCTGGCCGTGCTTTTGATCGATTCCCGCGCGCTCTCGATGGCTTTGTTCAGCTTGTTCCGGTCCAGCGTGGAAGCATGTCGCACGACGATCTGGATGGTCTGGGGATCGGCGAGCACAATATCCAGTGAATATGGATGGTCCGAAGTGGCTTCTCGTCTCAGGCCGGCTCGCATGAGTAACGCCAGCCACTCGCCTTCGGTCGGCGTGTACGGCGTGACGCCGGGCCGGCTGCTGCTCTGTTGCGTCTCCGTGGCCGCCACTTCCTCCCTGTCCTCCCGGCATTGATTGTCGCTGCAGGCCTTGGTCATGGTTTGCCGGGTCTCCAGGCAATCATTCCGATCGCCTGCACTGATGGCATTGTCGAGGCATTTTCTCGCCTCCATTTGCGCCGCGTTGAAACAATCCGAACAAGGGCTCTGTGCGTAGACAGGTGCAACGATCAACAGGAGTGCCCAGCTTGCGAGCATAAGACGAGCGATCATAAGCGGACCTCCTGCACTGTTCCGGCAAGCGGAGGGGGAAGGGGCGCCAGAGTTTTCCCGTTTGCCTCTCCTCCTCTACGCTACTCGTGATGAAATTTCAATCATACCCTTCGGGTGAGTCGTGAAGGCACAGATCTGAGGCGCTCGGACATGGCAATCACACGTTGCGCAGCCGTACACTGAAGCGTTATGAATTGCCGGATCTCGAGCAGCCGACTCACAGGATTCTCCAGGAGTCAGACCTCGTCGGGCAGCAGGCCGGTTGTACGAGGTTCGATGGGCTCGGATGAACGCGAGCGGAGGGTGCCTGCTTCTTGAATTGAGAAAAAAGTGTGATTGCAAGACCTGACCCCACTGAGAGGAGATTGCATGTTGAACGACGAGGTGCTTGCGGCGGTGCTGGAATTCCGTCGGAAGCGGGATTGGGAGCAGTTTCACAAGCCCAAGGAGTTGGCCGCGGCGATTGCGGTGGAGGCGAGTGAGTTGCTGGAGGTCTTCCAGTGGAAGTCTCACGACGAGGTAGCGCGTCTCCTGGAGGGCCCGTCTCGGGTTCGTGTGGAAGACGAAATCGCCGATGTGGTGATTCTGCTCTCCTACCTCAGTCATGATGTGGGGTTGGATCTGAATGCCGCGGTGCTGTCGAAGTTGAGAAAGAACGAGGCCAAATATCCCGTCGAGAAGTCCTATGGCAATGCCCGGAAGTATGACGAGTGAACGGATGCGCGAAGCAGCTTCCGGCTCCTGATTCGGCCCGGCCCCTATCTCTTCCGCCTGTTGTCGACTCTGATCATCATCTAAGGTGTAAAGCCGAACGGCAAGGGGCGGGGCCTGCCGGCATCAGGCCGGCGGACAGGGCGGCTTGTGGCGGCCGGGGAGGCAGGCGCGATCCCGATTTCGATCTCAATCTGTCCTTGTTGACCCGGCTCTGCGATGCGCGTAGGCTTACCTGACTGACCTGTCATCCGTCCTTTTTCCGGTTTCTGGACAAAAGGGGGTACGGCCATGCAGACCTCATCCATCTCCTTCATCGACTCGCTCCATGCCGACATC
>JBEIQG010000096.1:0-12646 GCA_040376625.1 Nitrospira sp.
CCTTGCCCGCTCCCATCTCCACCACGGTGAAAGGATCCGGATGCCCGAGGAGGGCGTCGAGTTGCTGTGCCTGTCTGGCTAACGCCTGGCCGAGGATCGGATGTACGTCGGAGCTCGTATAGAAATCGCCCGACCATCCGATGCGTTCCTGGGTCGGGTCATCGACGGGGCGAACGTAATAGCCGCATTGGGGATGATACAGGGCGAGCTCCATGAAGCGGGCGAACGGAATCGGACCAGTGGCTGCGATTTCAGCCCTGATTTCCGCCAGGAGTTGTGGATGCCCAGTGCTCAAAGTGACACCACCCTTTTCGGTAGCCGCCTCCCGTTTCATGCGTCATCGCTAGAAACAGCACTTCTACCGGATTCTCTAGGGAAAAGAGGGGGTTAGATTAGCCGCTGCCTCAGCGGCAAGTCAAGGCGAAAAGACCTGATCGAGCAGGAGAATCTCGATGTTCGAGAGAGGGTTTGATTGTTTCGCAGTGAAGAAAGCGATATTGCCTATTCGCCCTTACGCCCCGTGGCACTTCTTGAATTTTTTTCCGCTCCCGCAAGGACAGGGATCGTTGCGACCGGTCTTGTCCGCTTGGCCCTGGACCGTTTGCGTGGCGGGTTCGTCGCTGCGGTTCAGCACCATACGAGGCGGTGGGATCGGCTCGGGTGCGGGAGGGGGCGGTTGCTCGCCTCGCACGGCCTGGACGCGGAACATCCGCTCCAGCACATCCGACTTGATGCGGTCCATCATCGAAGAGAACATGTCGAACCCTTCGCGCTTGTACTCGATCAGCGGGTCCTTCTGCCCATACCCACGCAGGCCGATGCCGTCCCGCAGATGGTCCATGCCCAGCAAGTGATCTTTCCAGTGGTGGTCGATCACCTGGAGCAGCAGCATCTTTTCCAGGTACCGCATCAGCTCGGAGCCGAGTTCCTGCTCCTTGTGGTCGTATGCCCGTCGAACCTGGTTCTGAATATCCTCGATCAGCGCATCCCGCCCGACATCTTTGAAATGGTCGGCGACGCTACCCTTGCCCTGGGTGATGTCGAGAGCGAACTGGCCCTGCAAAGCCTCTCCGAGGCCATTGAAGTCCCATTCTTCCTGGTACTGATCGGCCGGGCAGTAGGTTTCCACGAAATTGTTCACGATGTCCCGCATCATGTCGTGAATGTCCTGCTGGATGTGTTCACCGGCCAGCACGGCATGGCGGTGCTGGTAGATCACTTCCCGCTGCTTGTTCATTACGTCGTCGTATTCGAGGAGCTGTTTGCGTATTTCGAAGTTGTGCGCCTCGACTTTTTTCTGCGCGTTGGCGATGGCTCTGGTCACCATGCCGTGTTCGATCGGCACGCCTTCTTCCATGCCTAATTTGAGCATTAACTGGGAGACGCGCTCGGAGGCGAAAATGCGCATCAGATCGTCTTCGAGCGACAGGTAGAAGCGCGAGGAGCCGGGATCGCCCTGACGGCCGGCGCGGCCACGGAGCTGGTTGTCGATACGGCGGCTTTCATGCCGCTCGGTCCCGAGAATGTGCAGCCCTCCGGCGGCGACCACTTCCTGCTTGTCCTTTTCGCAATCGGCCTTGATCTCGTTGTAAATTTCCTGTTTGCGCTGCTCCGTCAGGTTCTCGTCCTGATACAGGATGCGTTTGAACAGGAAGTCGGCGTTGCCGCCCAGGAGAATGTCGGTGCCGCGGCCCGCCATGTTGGTGGCGATGGTCACGGCTCCCTTACGTCCCGCTTGCGCGATGATCTCCGCTTCTTTCTCATGGAACTTGGCGTTCAAGACATTGTGCTTTACGCCGTTTCGACTGAGGTAGCCGGAGAGCCGCTCTGATTTTTCAATGGAGACGGTGCCGACCAGAACCGGCTGCCCACGTTCGTTGCAATCCTTGATTTCCTCGACGATCGCCGTGAATTTTTCTTTTTCCGTCCTGAACACGACGTCGGCGTAATCCTTGCGGACCATGGACCGGTTGGTCGGCACGACGTTGACGTCCAAATTGTAGATCTTGGCGAACTCTCCCGCTTCCGTGTCGGCCGTACCGGTCATGCCGGCCAGTTTCTTGTACATTCGGAAGTAGTTCTGGAAGGTGACGGAGGCCAGGGTCTGGTTCTCGTTGGCGATCTTGACGCCTTCTTTTGCTTCGACGGCCTGGTGTAACCCGTCGCTCCACCGTCGGCCCGGCATCAAGCGACCCGTAAATTCATCGACGATGATGACCTCGCCGTCCTTGACCACATAATCGACATCGCGTTTGTAGAGCGAATAGGCCTGGAGCGCTTTCACGACGTGGTGGACCAGATCCATGTGCTGCAGATCGTACAGATTTTCAACGCCCAGCAGCTTCTCCACACGGACATTGCCCTCTTCCGTGAGTGAGGCGGTTTTGGTCTTTTCCTCGATCGTATAGTCCTGTTCCGCCTTGAGCTGCGGGATGATCGAATTGATGCGGTAGTACAGATCGGTTGTCTGATCGGTCGGACCGGAGATAATCAATGGCGTGCGCGCTTCGTCGATCAGAATGCTGTCGACTTCGTCCACGATGGCGAAGTTCAGCGGGCGTTGGACGCACTGGCTCAGGTCGCTGACGATCAGGTTGTCGCGGAGGTAATCAAACCCGTATTCATTGTTGGTGCCGTAGGTGATCTCGGCGCGATAGGCCTCATGCCTGGTGCAGGGCCGCAGATGTTGCAGGCGCTTGTCCGACGCCTCATACGTTGGATCGTACAAAAACGAGGCGTCGTGCTGGATAATGCCGACGGAGAGGCCTAGTGCGTGGTAAAGCTGCGCCATCCATTGGGCGTCCCGTTTGGCCAGGTAGTCGTTGACGGTGACCAGGTGGGCGCCTTTGCCTTCGAGTGCATTTAAATAGAGGGGTAAGGTCGCGACCAGGGTTTTGCCCTCACCGGTTTTCATTTCGGCGATCCGGCCTTTATTCAGAATCATGCCGCCAATGAGCTGCACGTCGAAATGCCGCATATTCAAGCGGCGACGGGACATCTCCCGGCAGACGGCGAACGCTTCGGGCAGAATATCATCCGGCGTTTCTCCGTCTTGGAGCCGTTTCTTGAACTCCTGCGTCTTGTCGGCCAGAGCCTGGTCGGCCAGGGGCGTGAAGCTGGATTCGAGCCCGTTGATGCGCTCGACAATCGGACGCAACGCCTTGATCTCGCGGTCGTTCTTGCTTCCGAAGATGATGTTCAGAACTTGGGTTAACATGCAGACGTACCTTTATTCTCAGGAACCTTCTCGCGGGCGAGACTCACCGTCTGAGCATGGGCTCGGCGGCGGAGTATACAGGAATGCACAGGGGAATCCTACCCAAACTGCGTCGGAGGTCTCAACTGCTTTGCAATGAGCGGGGTCGACGGGCCCCCCGTCGTTGCTTTCGTGTGCGCTGCGATCTATAGTGGGGCTCACCGCTTCGCCCGTTCTACAGGCGAAGGTCACCCACGGATTCCACTGCGGACATCGATGCGGCAAGGGGCCATCTTCTCTCTCAGTGTCATCACGAGCGTTTCGCTCCTATACCTGGCTGTTTTCGTATCAGTCGCCGACGTGTCGGCCGCTTCATCCGTGTCGTCCGACTCAGCGCGGCGCAGTTACGAGCGGGGTGTTATATTGTTTCGCGAAGGCAATGCCGACGGCGCGATCGAGGCATTGAAGAAGGCCTTGGCACTGAATCCCAAGCTGGCCGAGGCCTACCATGTACTAGGACTCGTCTACTTTCAGAATAAGCGTAATCCGGACGAGGCGATCCAGGCCTACAAACAGTCACTGAAATTAGGGCCGGCTTCCGCGGAGATTCTGAACGATCTCGCTGATGTGTACTTGGCACAAGGGCGCGGCAGCGACGCGGAGGGGGTGTTGCGGCAGGCGCTGGATATCGCGCCTGGAAACGAAGAGGCTCATCTGGATCTCGCGCGCCTCTATGAAAAACGGCATGATCGCGCGAACGCCGTGAAGATGTATCAATCCCTGCTGCGAGTGCGTCCTGACCATGCCGATGCCCTGTATCATTTAGCGAGCCTCTATGACAGCCAGGGTGACCTCACGTTGGCCCGCGAGTATCTGTCGCGTCTTACGCAGGCGAACCCCGGGCATGCGGATGCCTGGTATCTCCTGGGGCGCCTGGCCGAGAGGGGCAATGACTTGAACGCCGCCGCCGCCGCATTCAAGGAGGCCATTGCGGTCAAGGCCGATCTGGTCGATGCCCATTACAATCTGGGGTTTGTCTATCGGAGTCAGGGGCTGCTTGCCGACGCGGAGCGGGAATTCCTGGAGGTAATCCGGTATCGCCCCGAATATGCGGAAGCGCACTTGAATCTGGGCATGGTCTACACCAGCCTGAACCGGTTGGAGGAGGCAGAGAAGGAACACGAGCGGGCGGTGGCCCTGAAGCCTCAATCGGCGGAGGCCCACTATAATCTCGGGGTCTTTTACGAACTCCATCGCAAGGACATGGGGCGGGCGCTGGCGCAATACCGGCGCTATCGGGATCTTGGCGGCCGGGACGAGAGGGTCGAGCGCATCATCGGCCTGGGCGGACCGTAACCGGCTCCGGCCAAAGGGCCCTTGAAGGCCAAGAGCTGCGTTGACGCTCCGTCGGTCAGTTTGTTAGCATGCGAGCCAGGTTTTGGGCCTTTCCTTATGCGAAGTTCCCGTTTTAAAAGCATCGTCTGGATGGTCGCATTCGCCGTCATTGCCCTATTGGCGATGACGACCGGGAGCGCGGTCACGCACGAACTCCAACATGCCGCGCATCACGATGCCGGGATGCATGGGTCAGGCATTTGTGCCTGGATGTGTGCGACGGCCGGGGTGCATGTGGTGACCTCGGTTCACTCGACGCACCTGTTCACCGTGGCCGGTGACGTTTCGTTCCACTCTGAGACTGTGCTCCTGCTTCAGTTACTCGCTCCGAGTCGACCCCGCGCTCCACCCCTGTTCGCCTAATCCAAGTCTCCGTTGTGCCTGTCTCGCTCCGTGACTCGATGTCATAGAGCATGAGGAAACAGTTCGGCGAGGTATCTCGCATGCTGTGGGTGCATTCCTACTTTCAGATCGTCGGAATACTGAGGACACTGTGATAGTCCCTGCGCGTGAGATCGGCGTTGCCGTATGTAGTGCTGCGACCCTGCTGACCCTCGTCGGCTTCGGCAGCGGAGCTTCGGCCTACGATGGATCCCAGGCTGTCACGATGCTCGGGGAGCCGCTTACCCTCGTCCAGTCCACAACGGTGCTGTCTCCTCCCGCACTTCAATTTCATCGGGATGGACTCCTGCACGTGGCCTGGATCGAGAAAAACGGGGGGCAGGGCGAGGTCAAAACGACAGCGATTCCGGCTGATCACTCGACGGTCGCCCGGGTATCCGTCAGTCCGCCGGGTGTCGGGCCGGAAGCGGTGCATCAATCACCGGGACTCGCCATAAGCGGTGACGGAGAACAGTTCGTCACCTGGTCTTCTCCCAATAAAACTCCCGGAGCATTATTCGCGTCGCATCTCCAACTGGCGCGATCCGTCGACAGGGGTGCGCATTTTCAGCCGCCGGTGCAGGTCAATGACGATGGTTTGGCCATCTCGCATACCTTCGAGCATGTGGTGACTGGAAAAGACAACGAGGTCTATGTCGCATGGCTTGATGGGCGGAACAAGGACCGGAGCGGGGCAGGAATCATGTTCGCTCGTTCGCCGGATCATGGTGCC
Source organism: Nitrospira sp. (assembly GCA_040376625.1). Lineage (GTDB taxonomy): Bacteria > Nitrospirota > Nitrospiria > Nitrospirales > Nitrospiraceae > Nitrospira_A. The sequence continues at coordinate 5,706 of JBEIQG010000096.1, forward strand.
ACGGTTGGCAAGAATCTGGTCCTCGACGGAATGGCCTGCCCCTGTTGTCGTCCGATGCTCGCAGAGGCGCCGGATGGGTCGTTGTGGGTCGCCTGGCGGAAGACCTTCGAGGGAAATGTGCGGGACATTGTAGTGGCGCGTTCGACCGACCAGGGCCGGACCTTTTCCCCGCCGACCATCGTCAGTCGGGACGGATGGGTATTCGATGCCTGTCCCCATCGGGGCCCCTCGGTCGCATTCGACGGCCGGGGACGCATTTATATTGGATGGTACACCGAGGGCAAAGACGAACAGCCGCGCCTGTTCATTTCGACATCGGACGATCAGGGCGCGACGTTTTCCGCGCCGGTGGCGCTGCATAACGCGACAACCTCTCTGCCGGACAATCTTCACATGGCCGTCCATCCGGATGGCCGGGTCGTGGCGGTGTGGGAGGAAGTGACGGGGGTGCGGAAGCGCGTGGTGATGCGGGTTTCTGACGATCGCGGCCAGACATTCGGCCCGATGCAGACCTTGAGCCGCGGCTCGAAGGCCGAGCATCCGACCGTGGCTATTCACGACAGCGGAGCGGTGGCGTTGGGCTGGACCGAACATGCCTTTCCGCATAACAGAATTGTCGTCCAACAGGGGCAATTGTCGCGCGTGGTGACACCCTAGCGCGGTCCGGCGATTCCGAATTGGTAGCAAGTTGTGGAAACACTCGGGGTTCGTTCAATAGCCGTCGTTATCTGAAGCGCGACGACAACGACGGAATAATTCGCAGGATGCTCAAAAAGGCTGTCCGGCAAGGCCGCAGCAAGCGAAGGGGCGAAGCGTACTGTTCCCGCACGGTGAGCCTCTGAACGCAGCGAGAACGACGCTGACGGACTTTTTCAGCATTCCGCAGGAGCAAGGGGAGGAGTCATGAGGACGCAGGTGAATCAGCGGGTGGGACGGATGGGGCTGTTAGGGTTGGTGGGATTGGCGCTCACGCTGTGGGCGCCGGGCGTCTCCGCTGCCGAGGGAAAGGCGGACAAGTCTTTCACCCTCGCCGTGACCGACCAACAGGGAGTCGAGACCGAATTGAAGAACGGCATCTTCTATTGGGAAGAAAAAATGAGTGAGACCTCGTTCGTTCCGCATGAGTTGCGGCACCTGCCGGCCAAACGCGGCACGGCGACGGTCAATATCAAATTCGACCAGATCAAGCAGATTGAGATCAAGCCCGGTGCGGACAAGACCGCGCCACTCATGACGGTGACCTTGATGAACGGCAAGAACGGGGAATTCATGCCTGCCGTCAGCGGCAGCTTCAAGGGCGAATCGGATTTCGGCCAGGTCGAAGTGCCGATCGGATCCGTATCCAAGGTGATGTTCAAGTAAAAACGGACTGTCTCGTTTCGAAAGGAAGTGTCCCATGGAGAATGTGCTCGTGGCGCAATCGTGGCAACCGAGGCGGTCGATGACAGGGTGGGGAGCCTCGCTCCTGTTGCACGCCTGCCTCGCGCTGGCTGCGTTCGGGCTGATGCCGAAAATGGCCATGATCGCGGAGAAAGAGCCGTTTACATGGGATGTGGCGCTGGTCGAGGCTCCACGCGAAGTAGTGCGACAGGAAGCGCCGGCTCCGGTGCCGCAGGTGCAACCTCAGCCGCCCGCTCCGACGCCTGTGAAACCGCGACCGGAGCCGGTGCGTGCCGTGCCACCGCCGCCCCAGCCGGTGCAACGTCAGGTCGAAACCCGGGTGGTGCCGCAGGCGATCCAACGTGAGGTGCAGCCAATCGTCGAAACGGTTCGTCCTCAGGAGCAGATTCAGCCGGCCAAGGAAGTGGTGCAGGTACAGGCCAAGCCCATCGAGCCGCAGGAGATTCAGAAAACGGAACCGTTGATGCAAGCGGCGGTGCCGGCTGAGGTGGTACGTGAAACCGTCGCGGCCGTCGAGCAGACGGTGGTGGAAGCGGCGCCGGTGACGGCGCAGACCTATCAGGCTCAGGCAGTGGTAACTGCGCCGGCGGTCATGGAGACGAGGCCGGAACCGATCGTGACGGCGAGTGCGCCGGTCGTGCAGGCGGCTCCGGCAGCTGAACCGGCTCCTCCGAGTCCGACACCGGCCGTGGAGGCAGTCGCCGCCGTCAGTGAACCGGTTGCCGCTCCTCCGGCTCCGGCGGAACCGGTTGCTGCCACGCCTGCTCCTGTGGCCGCAGCTCAGCCGGATCCGGCAACGTTACAAGAACATCAAGTCGTAGCGCGCGTGGCGACGCCGCGGCCTGCCACCAAAGCCGACTACGGCTGGCTGGCCGAATCGCTGCATCGTCGCATCATCGAGTTGCGACATTACCCGAGCACTGCTCGTTTGAACGGCTGGGAAGGCAAGGTCGTCCTGAAGGTGTCGATCCGCAACGACGGCCAACTCAAAGATGTCGAGGTGGTGAAAAGTTCCGGGCATGAGTCCTTGGATCAGGCGGCGATGGAAGCAGTGCGGCGCGCCTGTCCCCTGCACATGAAGCATGAATTGACCGCGCCGATGGTCGTACTGCATTTGCCGGTCAGTTACAGTTTGAATCGCTAGGCGGCTTCGCTGGATGACCATGGTGCCCATCCTGCGGACTGTCCGGGAAAGAGTCAGTCGCTGATGATGGATAGGGTGCGCAAGGGTCTGCGACCGGTGGGGTTTCCGATTCTTGTTTGTGCGGGGATTCTCGCGGCCTGGTGGATTGCCGCAGGCTGTGTATGGGCTGGAGATGGGCAGACCGGAAGTTCCGAGTCTGAGCGGGCTCAGCGGATCAAGGATCTTCAGAAGCATCGCGATCGCATTCAGCAGGAATTGAGTGAATTGAAGCAGCAGCCGGACGGGATCAGCCGCTCGTCGGCGCCGAGGACCGAAATGAGCGACCAGCCAACCCGGACGCTGAAAGAATCCATGGAGTCGGTTCCCGGGGTTGCGGCATCTCCGGGAGCAGGGGGACGAGCCGTCGATCTCTCCATCAGAGGAGCCGGAAAATGAATCTGGAAAGGAGCGGGCCGTGATGGGACGGTCTGAAACAAGCCTGGGCGGGCTGTTGACCCTGTGCCTCGCAGTGGCGATCCCTATTGTGGCCGCGCAGGCGGAGTCGGCCGTTCCCTTTGAACTCAGTCAGAAATTTGTGACCGAGCATAGGGTGAAGAGTGTGGTTGGTCCTTCCGTGCAGGTAGATGAGCAGGGACGAGTCTCCTTGTCGTGGATGGAAGAGGATAAGGACGTGCGGTCGGTTCTATACGCCCGCAGCGCAGAACCGGGCGGGCCGATGGGGGCCCCGGTACGCATCAACCGTCCGGAAGATGTGACCTATTGGCGGCAGGAAGCGCCGGCCCTGGTCGTGCAGGGGGAGGACGTGTTTGTCACATGGGGACTGGCCCATCCGAATGCCACACCGCAACAGCCCTTTGCCACGGAATTGCGTTTGAGCCGTTCAACCGATGGCGGGAAGACATTTCAGCCCTCCGTCGCGGTGAACGACGATCCGGGAGTCATTCAACATACCTTCGACGCGCTGCATCGTGATGCGGATGGACGGTTGCACCTCTCCTGGATCGACGGGCGTGAAGGAAAGAAGGAGCCCGGCACCTACGTGGCCCGTTCGTTGGACCGTGGCGCGTCAATCACCAGGAATCTCAAGGTGGATGAGGGCACCTGCGTCTGCTGCCGCACGGCGATCACGAGCGGCCCGGAGGGGATGGTCTACGTGGCCTGGCGGAAGATTTTCGAAGGGAATGTGCGGGAAACCGTCGTGGCCCGTTCGACGAACCACGGGGAGACCTTCGAGGCGCCGGTGATCGTGGGGCACGATCATTGGGTGTTCCCGGCCTGCCCGCATCGTCCCGCCTCGATGGGTGTCGACCGGCAGGGTCGGCTCTACGTCGTCTGGTACACCGAAGGAACGGACGAAATCCCTGCCGTCTATATCGCCTATTCGGACGATCGAGGGAAGAGTTTTTCTGAAAAGCGGAAATTGAACGTCTCGAAAAACACCTTTCCCGACCACCCGCAGATTGCGGTCGATCCGGAGGGACGTATCGTGGTGGTGTGGGAGGAGCAGGCTCCGGTCAAGCGGGATGTGGTGATGAGCGTGTCGATGGACCGTGGCGCAACCTTTACGGCCCCGCACAAAGTGAATGAGAGAAAAAGCCAGACTCCGGTCGTGGCCGTGAATCGTCAAGGTCTGTTTGCCCTGGCCTGGATGGAGCATGGCATGCCCGGTCATAAAGTTGTGATGCAGACCGTGAAGCTACCTTCGGTGAAGGTGGCGGCTGAGCCGGTGCGATAACCGGGCAGGTTTGTGATTCGATGATGCCGACGGGATTGTTCAGAGGCCTCATGCTGGCGGTTGTGCTGAGCACGACGGCTGGTCCTGTATGGGCGGATGATCCCTTCGCCGCGCTGAAAATCGCGCGGGTTGCGCCGGGCACTGCTGCGATGGATTTTGAACTACAGTCGTTGGATGGCCGGTCGGTCCAGCTCGCGGACCTGAAGGGGAAGGCCGTCGTGGTGAATTTCTGGGCCACCTGGTGCGGGCCCTGCAAAGAAGAAATGCCGGCCTTTGAGCGTCTGCGACGGCAGCTGGACCCCGACCGCTTCGTGTTGCTGACCATCACGACCGACTTGCAGCGCGCCGGCATCAAGCAGTTCCTGGCGAATCTCAACGTGCAACTTCCCGTGTTGTTCGACGAACAGCAGGATGTCTCGCAAGCCTATCTGGTGCGGGCCTTGCCGACCACGGTGTTCATCGACCGGCAGGGGGCCTTGCTGGGCCGCGCTGTCGGACCGCGTGAATGGGATACACCGAAGGCGGTGCAGGCTTTGCAAGGGCTGATGCCATGAATCGTTTCAGGACTCCGTCCGTCGGACTCGCGGCCGCTCTTGCGGGGATCTATCTGGTCCTGGCCGCCTTCTCCATGGCCTGCGCCTTCGACCATGCCGACCCGATGCCGCCCGGCCATCACCATGGTGGGACGGTCTCTCACTCCAGTTTCTGCAATTGGGCCTGTCAGGTCAACCCCACGTCGGATGCCGCGGCGTCCACGCTCCTGTTTCATCCGTTCCTCGTGGTCGCCTTGTTCGTCGAGGCCGACCACACCGTCATTGCCGGCGGCGCGGGCTTCCACGCCGCCTCTCGCGCACCACCCGTTCAGTCGTAAGTCCTTTTCATATCGCTAGGTGTCTAGCTTCTCTTCTCGCCCGTTCAGACAGGGGCGGGAAGGGTATGTCTCTGCTGTCGTGTGCACAGTTGTGCCAGGAGGACCTGTATGTGGGCCCGTCTGTACGTATCTCAAATTCAATTCATTCTGCTTCTTACTCTCGTCGGGGCGCTGCCGTTGGGCGGGCTCCACGTCTTTGCGCAGGAGGAGCCGGCCACTGGCGCCGTCCTGGAAAAAAGCGCGCGTGAGCGCGACCTGCGGGATCAGCTACAGAAAATTCTTCATGAGCTGGAGGAACTCCAGGAGGCGCCTGCGGGAGGCGCAACCGCCGCGCCGGCACAGCCGTCGGTGGTGCAGGAACCGTCTGAGGGAAAGACCGCCGAAGCGGTTCCGCAATTTGAACTGGCTGATGTCAGCATCGTGAGCGATCGGGTGCAGCGGCGTCCGGAAGGCATTTCGCTCTCGGCGACCGAGCAGTCGGAAACCGAGTCGCAGCCGACCAGGACGCTTCGTGAGTCGATGGAGTCGCTCCCCGGCGTGGTGCTGCGGCAGGCCAACGGACCAAGGGATTTCAGTATTTCGATCCGTGGCTCGGGCGTGAAGACCTCGTTTGCGGTGCGTGAGATCAAGATGTACGAGGACGGATTCATCCAAACGCAATCCGATGGGTTGTCCCGTCTGGACATTCATGATCCGTGGTTCATGCGGAGCGTGGAAGTGACGCGAGGCGCCTCCTCATCTCTCTACGACAACTACGCACTCGGCGGTATGGTGCATTTCCGCACGAGGCGCGGCAGTGACATCAACGGGATGGAGAGTTTTATCAGCGGCGGCTCGTATGGCTATCAGAAATACGGCTTCGCCGTCGGCCAGCAGTTCGAGAATGTGGATATCTCGCTCTTCGGCAGCCATGTGGCCGAGGACGGATTCATTCGCCACAGCGACTACAGCACGCAAACGATGAATTTCAATTTTCGCGTGAAGGTCGACGACAAACAGAACCTCTACTTCAAGGCGATCACGAACTGGCTGGACTCACGGGTGCCGACGCGGCTGACGCTGTCGCAGTTCGATGCCGACCACCGGCAGGCCGGCGGGATCAACAATGCCACGAATGCGGTGCTGCTGGGCCAACGTCGATTGGACCGGCGGAATATCATCGGTGGAATGTATGAACGGCAGATTGATGCCAACACCGTGTTGACGATGGAAGCCGACTACGACGTGAAGGACATCAACCAGACCTTCACGCAGATCACCGACAACGTCAATCCGAATTACAAGCACTATACGGACTTGCGTCACGACGGACGGCTGTTCGACATGCCGTTGCGCAGTTACGTCGGCTTTTTTGTAAATCAGATGGAGCAGGAAGGGAACACCTTCAATAACCTCCAGGACTTCTTCGGTACGCGCGGCACGTTGGCCCAGAACAGCCGGGGGACGATCCGGAACATCGGCGGACGGTTCCGGGAAGAATTGGAGTTTATTCCGAAGTGGACCCTGGCCGCAGGCCTCGGATTCGAGCAATCGCAGTTGAGCGTGCAGACGATCAACTATACGGCCGGGGCGGTGAGTGGCCGGTCCGGAGCGGAGCGGAGTTTCAGCAACTGGGCGCCGGAGCTGTCGGTCAGCTGGAAGCCGGCCGACGGGTATCGCCATTGGGTGCGCGCCTCCACCGGCTATGCCATTCCCGGGTTCGGCAACTTGCTGACCAACCCGTTTACGGGTCTCGCAGGAACTAACTTTGATCTGAAACCGCAGAAAAATCTCAACGTCGAACTCGGTAC
>JBEIQG010000189.1:0-7406 GCA_040376625.1 Nitrospira sp.
ACACCACCTGACCGCTATTTTTGACAAACTGGGTGTGAATGACCGACAAAACCTGCTGATCCATGCCTATCGCTGTGGTTTCGTCGCGTTGCAGCGCCCTGAAACTATCAGACATTCTTCATCTCTAAATTTCCAGGTGGACCCTAGTAAGGGAACCAATTACCCGACCTAGCCCGCCGTCTTGAGTGCTCCACCGCGATTTGATCTGATTTTGAAATCGAAGCCAATTTCTAAAAGGACAAACAGGATTTCGTCCTACTTTGACCATATAGATCAAGTGAGGCGGGGGCTGCGCCCCCGATCCCCCGGCCGTCAGGTCCGCGCGACCCGGAGCAGCCGGTGGAGCGTTGGGGGATCATATCAACGGTAAGGGCTGCAGTATCCCCCCTCATCCACAAGGATACCGAAGTGGTGACCAGGGCAATTTGGTTCGAGGAATGTATAGAGAGGCGAGGGTCTGCGACGCTGCTGCATCACACCCGGCTGTGATGCAGAATACTCACCAACCAGCGACGGAACTGGTCACAGGGGCTCACCACCTGTGACCGGAGGAGAGAAGAGTCCTACGCTTTTGCTTTCTGCGCGAACACGGTCGCATCACAAGCGATGTACTTAATCTGCTTCATGGGGACGATGATCACTTCCTTGGCCGAATCCACCTCCAGCACTTCCATGTCCTCGCTGATCGTGTGACGAATCGCATCCTTCACCAATAATTCCTGATTGTCGGCAAACACGACTTTCACCCAATATTGCACAAGACACGCTCCTTGTTAGAGGTGATGGCTCTCTTCCGTCCCCAACTCCTGCGATCTCTGCGCCGCCGCTACCACGGCCGACATCAAGGTCGCGCGCATCCGCCCCTGCTCCAGGCGGGCCAGTCCCGCGATCGTGGTCCCTCCGGGCGAAGCCACGCGATCTTTCAAGACGGCCGGATGTGTCCCCTGTTCCAGCACCATGCGCGCGGCGCCGGCCAGCGTTTGCGCCGCCAGAACCTGGGCAGTGGCCCTTGGTAGTCCCATCAAGACGCCGCCGTCCGCCAGGGCTTCGATCATGGCGAACACGTAGGCCGGTCCGCTGCCGCTCAGTCCGGTCACGGCATCCATCAGTCGCTCCTCCACCACGACCACCTTGCCGACCGATTCGAACAGGCATCGGGCCCGGTCGTGATCTTCTGCCGACAACCCCGGCGCAAGGCTCACCGCCGTCACCCCTTCCCCGATCATCGAAGGTGTATTCGGCATGGCACGGACCAGTCTGGTTGCGGGCTTGAGGCGCGCCTGAAGGCGCGCGATCGGATACCCGGCTGCGACGGAAACCAGGAGGGGCCGCGACTGAAGGCTGGAAACCAGTTCATCCAGAACCGCGTCGAGCACTTGCGGTTCGACACAAAACACAACCAGATCCGCGCCTCGTGCCGCCGTCCGGTTGTCGGCATGGACGGCGACGCCAAATCGGTCGGCCAGGAGTTCCCGGCGGTGGGTATCGGGATCGCCGACAGTGAGGTGTTCACGGGCGGCCACGCCCTTCCGCAGGAGGCCTGCCAGCAGCGCCTCGGCCATGTTGCCGCCGCCGATGAATGCGATTCGTGTCCCCCTCAACATGCGCGATTATACGGACGGCTCTCCCATAGGCGCAACTTGCAACCGCCGGAAGTGGTTGTATAGAGTGACGGCAGGGTTCGTAATCATCGTCTATTTCAGCAGAATGGAGCAGACATGAGATGCATCCTTTCGCTCATCACCCTCGGGGCACTGTTACTCACGGGAGACCAGAGTTGGGCCCGCCGCGACGCCTTATCCGCCGAACAAAAGAGCCAGCTGGAACGCATCGATCGCGTGCTGGTCGATGTGATTGCGCTCTCGGACAAGGGGAGCCTCGACGCCAAACCCCTGGTTGAGGTCGTCGCCGCTCGCATGAAAGAATTCGACTACACGATCGTGACCGATCCGGCCCAACCGCACGATGTGGAACTGAAGATCAAATGCGAGCAGCGAAAGACCTGGGAAGGCAGCACCACGATGGGTAGCGATGCCGACCTTCCCGATTCCCCGTCACGCATCTGGAAGGGGCCGGCCTGTCAGCTCGGTTATCTCCTCAACGGCAGAAAAGCGGCCTGGCGCAAAGAGGTCCGGACGGACTTCGACGACGCCCAAGCCGCAGCCACCCTCGCCAAGGCCGGCGATCCCGCGACTTACGCCATGGCCAGGTTACAAGCCCGCCTGGAAGAGTACGACTTCCCCGCGCTCATTACTGCCGAATGGGGGCAGGAAGCGCGTCTGTTCCGCGTGTACGACGATCCGAAAACACCGGTTGCGCGCAAGGTGAAGTTGGTGGCCCTGTTCGGGGATCTCTTCTCCGTGAAGGCGATCCCGCGCCTGCTGGATGGATTGAACGGAGCCGATCGCAGCATCGCCAAAGCCTCGGCGCTGGCGTTGGGAAATATCGGGCAGAAAGACACGATCCCGGTCCTCATTAAGACGATGAAATCCGGCCCCTCGGATTTGCGCGCGCCGGCGGCAAAGGCCTTGGGCATCGTCGGGGCGTTACACGGGGATTTCACCATCGTGGATCCCCTGCTGGAGACCTTGAACACCGAGGATGTCGCCGTCAAAACCGAAGTGGCCTGGGCACTCGGAAAGCTGCCGGACATGCGGGCCTACGAACCGTTATTCGCGCTTCAGAAGTCGCTCTATCACGTGCATGCGAACGATGCCGACCCTAGCCTGGTCAAACTGAAGGAAGCCGTCAATTGGAGCATCAAACAGATCGACACCTGGGAACACGTGCAATAGGAGTCACCGCCTTCCTTCGCCTGGGCAGGTCGGCCACACGCAGGACTCGCGTCTTGTGCCACACCCTGGCTCTGACGCTCGTCGTCTGCCTCGCTGTCACTGTGCAGGCTCAGGTGATGGGGGAAGAGGCTGAGCTGGATCGCCTTCGGGTGAAGGCGGAAGAGGCGATGGGTAATGACGACGCGGAGGGGGCCGCGATGAGCATGGGACGCGCGGCATTGATGGCGGCGCAGCTCTCCAAACGGCAGACCGAGCCGGCCTCTCGGCAGACCTTCAAGGCCACGGAACACCTCTACCGGTCACAGGAACATGGGTATCGAGCGCTCGCCCTGTTTCGCCGGGCCGGCGGGGAACTCCCCGCCTCGGCAGGCGTCTGCGGCAGTCTCCAAATGGCACAGCTCGAACTACGCCATGCGCATGACACTCTCAGCAGGCCGGAAGCTACCGAGGAGAAAAACACCGCCTTCCCTCGACGGAAGGCGGCGCAGCAGAGTATGGAAGACTGGTCGATTGTGTTGGATTCGATGCAGGGGGAATTTCGCTGCCCCTCCTAGCCCGGACTATTCATAAATACCTGCTCCGGCGTCCGATCCTCTAGCCCGGCGGGGCTATTCTCGTTCGGCCTCCTCGACGGACTGCACGTACGCCTGCGTCGGCCTCACTTGCGAGAAGCCCCGGCGGGCTTCGGTCTCAAACGCCTCGCGACGGCATTCATGAATAGTCCGGGCTAGACGTCCGTTGAAAAAGGCTACTCATAAGCAACCTGGTTAGCCATCACGCCCTGAAAGGCTGCGGAAGAACTTGTTTTACCCTCAAGCGGTCGGGATTCACCCACTAGCCACGTTGACGGACGGAACGTCTGCAGGATTGCGCAAACAGGCCGTCCAGCAAGGCCGCAGCGAGTGAAGGCCCGAGGCGTACCCTTGCGGTACGTTGAGGGCCTGTACGAAGCAAGAACGCCGCTGGCGGACTGTTTCCGCCTCCTGCCGCCGCTAGTCGTCTTCGGGATTAATGATATGGAGTCCCGCCGGACGACAGGCCGATAAGAGCTGCTTATCCGCACTCACGACCGTCAGCCGGAGTGGTTTGAGTTCCAACGCCAAGGCCAGGTGCAATAACTGCGGCGAGCGCAGGGCCGGATAATCCAGAATCAACTCCTTCGCTGCCAGATAGGTCTCCATCGTCGGGGATATGAACTGAAAGAGCCCCTGCGTGGCTTCCATCTCAAACTTGTACAGCACCGAATAACAGTCGTCCCGGGTGATTTCCCCCTGTTGCGCGCGAACGGATAAAGCCGAGTAGAAATCCGTGACGCTCCACATGGGGAGAATGGCGACCTTGCCCCGTTTCACCATAAGCTTGTTCACGACCCGCGTTCCGCGTTCCATGCTGTATCGCTTCACCAGCGCCGTGGAGTCGAAATAGTAATACGGCATCCTACACCCTCCCCTTCAAGAGACTGTCGGCCAACGGCGACTGGAGCTTGGAGAGGCGATCCTGCAGCTCATCCAGCGGCAATTCCTCGTAGTAGCCCTGTTTGCGAAAAATACTCACGATGTCGCGCTTCAACACCTCCTGTGTATCTGCCGTCAGCCGCTCGCGCAGCCGTTTCTTCATCGCCTGACTGGACAACCGGCGTCCGCCGTTGCCTTGTTCACCCGCTTTCCGGGCCCCTATTTTACGCATCCCTGCTCCTCTCTCCTGTGGTTGAGTCTCTGCGTTAACGACTGACCGGCGGCTGCGCCGCCTCTTTCGGACAACCGGACGGCGTCGTGGCCGACGCCGGCAATTCCACCTCTCCAAAGACATGCGCGGACACGGAGCGGGCCAACTCGGAGGCAAACTCCTGCTGCATCACGCGGACCGCTTTCGCCGCCGCCTCGCGCTCCGTGACGTGTCCTTCCTTCCCGCCTTTCGACAGGGCCCCGATTACGCGATGTGTCGAGACCTCTTCGATCACGGACTCCGCGCACCAGCGTACGTACCTGAAATGGGGATCGTTGACCTCGATCGGCCAGAGGCGCACCGACCCGGTGATGAGCAATTCCGCCGGAACCGCCTCGGCGCCGCGCCCGACCACCGTGAAGCCTTCCTGCGCCAGGCCGTCTACGAGGGCGCGCGCAAGCGGCTCGGCCTGCTCACCGGTCAAATCGACGGCCATGAGGAGGTTCTTGCTGAGAAACTGTTCCAATTCCGCGGTCAACTCCGCGACACGATACGTAGACGCATTGCCCAACCCGCTCGTCCTCACCACGCGAAGATCGGTGTTGTACGCCTCGCGGAGCACCAGGTTCCTGGCGGCGCGTTTGAGATTACGCACGCGCGAGAGCTTATCCTGAGTTTGATGCGCTTCGGTCACTTCGGTCTGAATCGTGCGATCGAGTTCAGCGAGGCGTTCGACCATCGCCGATTCGGCTTGTGCCCGGTTCATGCCTGCCAGAGCATAGTACTGTCGGGCCTTTTGGTCAAACCAGGTATCCAGGACCTGCACGTTTTCAAGTACCTTGGCGGTCGTCACACGAGTCACATTGTCCAAGGTGAGACGACGCTCCGTGCTGGTCTGCCCGCGGGACTCCACAACCAGATACGATTCCCAGTCTTTCGCCTGGGCCGTGATCTCGGCGCTGAATATTCTCGAGACGGCGGCATAGGCTCGCTCCGTCGCTTGCGGGCGTGAATCGGCCTGGCCCACCCCGACGAGATACTGGGCCGACGGAAACTGTGGACTGCCTCCGTCGATCCACGCAGGACGGGCCGCCCCGCCGAACCATCCGCAGCCGGCCAGCAGCAAGAGCACTATGGCGGATAGACCGGTCGGTCTCCCGCGAACGGTCATGAGCTTCATAACACCACCCGTTCAATCAGGAAGACGGTCTGCCCGGCGCGAAGAACCAGCGGACGAGACACACCGGCCTGGGGAGCCCCGCCGTATCGAAGTACCGGCTGAATCCGACTGTCGTATTCGCCGGCCGGGACCCACAGGCGGGAAATCTGAATTTCATCCGGCAGGGTCCGCCAACTCCTCGTATCGGCGACTTCGGACGCCACCGCCAGACCATGGGTGAGCAGCCCCACCAGGAGCCCGACCCACGCCGCATCTCCCTTGTTCACCGCATGTTGGGATCCACGGGTCGCCGCTTGAGCGGCGGTGAATTTCACAGCCGCGCGCGCCAGGGCTTTCGTGGTGATTCCCGGCATGCGGTCCGACAGAGATTTTTCCGCCAATGCCGTGCCGTTATACATCAGCTGCGACTGTCCGGTGATCGGCTCTCCGTTTCGCGGCGTCAGCGTGATCGATTCGTGCGAGACCTGCGTCTTTTGGGGCACCACCCGGGGCAGGGCCACCCGCACGACACGCCCGTTCAAGCCGTACAACACACTATCCGCCACGCGACGCTCCTGGCGATTGGACGCGTGGATGACGCCCCGATTCAGCAGCACCAGTTGCAGCGCGCTCAGGCTGATCGGAATATCGAGATGCACCTCTTCCTTGCGCGGCGCGCGGCCATTATAGCCGATCACCACCACCTGAGCGAGATCGGGTTGGCCCTGCAACGACACCCATCCGGTGTCGGGAAACTGCCGTCGATACTCCTCAAATTCAGCCGTCATGTGCAGGGCATCGGTGGTTCGAAGCAGATCCGCGCGGAGCATCGGCGGCATGGGCGTCCTGGCCCATTCCCGCGTGGATTCATAAATTTCGTAGGCTTTCCGGTACGCGATGAACGCATTATTGAGATCGCCCGTCGCCTCGTACAACACACCGGTCAGGTACCGGGCAAACGCATCCTCTCGATACCCGTCTTTTTCTTTGGCGCTGTCCGACAGCACGTTCAAGCGATGGTCGATCTGCCTCGCCTCGACGAGGGCCTCCATCAGCTGTCCCATCGCCGCATAGTTGAGCGCCTTGATGACGTTGATCATCACATGCTCGTACGGGTCACCTTCGTAGGGCAGCATGGTGTCGTTGGTAAGGAACGCGGCGGTTTCCGTGCGGATGGTCCTGGTATACAACCGTTCCACTTCCAGCGAGGCCTGTTCCAGCAGGCTGTTACTCTGCACATAGTCCCCGGCTAGATGCAGCGTCATCCCGCGATCCATGCTGTACAGCAGGCGATTGCGCGAGCCGTATTCGGATTCGGCTTGCGCCATGATGGCGTCCGCCCGCCGGGGGTCGTTCGCCAGCAAACTCTGGTCGATGAGGAGATAATGATTAGCGGAGAACCCGCACCCCGACAGGGTCCACAACAAACCCAGAAGGACCACGCGCATCCAGGGGAGAGAAACGAAACGGCCTCCCTGACGGGAGGCCGTGGTCGATGGGGAGTGGCGTCTCAACAGAATACGTCGGGCTAAAAAATCGTTCGTTTCTTCTCGACGACTTTCTTGATTTTTTTCTGCCCGAACCAGGCCTTTACGTTGTTCTCCATATCCACCATTTCCAGGTCGATCTGATAGAAGACCGCTTTGGCCCCATCCTGTTCATCCAGAATCGTGGAGATGCTCCCGCGCATCATGTAGTCCGCGCCGATTTCTTTCCCGGGAGCTTTCTGCGTGTCTTCACGGGCGTGCACGGCCTGCTCGCGCCGCTCCTCGCGCACCTCTTCTCGC
>JBEIQG010000172.1:0-8076 GCA_040376625.1 Nitrospira sp.
CGCTCAGTCCGGTTCCGGTAGTCACTCGTCCCCGGCCAATGGGTCGGATTCAGCCTCTCTCGCGGCTGATTTGCAGCGCACACGAGCGGCTGCCGAAAAGGAACTTGACGAAATCAATTCACCGCCGGCTCTGCGGAAAGGGGCGCCCCCCGGGACCACGGACGCTCGGTTGATGGAGCGTCGGTCGTTGCTGCAGCAGTTGGTGCAGACATATGAGCAGCACCTCGATGCCTTGAGGAAGTTCGATCAAATGCGCCTGCGTGTGCGAGAGGTCGAACGCCAGAATAAGGAATGGGACGGCTTTTCCACACCGCCGCCCTATTCGGTGCTGATGGTCGATGAATTACGCGATGCGGCACGGTCGATTGGGCTCACGGCACAGGGCATTCAAACCAGGCTGTCCATGACCGAGAGTATCTCCGACAGCACGCGGCGCAATTTGAAGGCTTCCCAAGAGCAGGCCCGCCAGGCTTCCGAACGTCTCGAAGGCGTTCAGGACCCGGTGAAGCGAGAGGCCCTCACCTGGGATCGTGGCATGGCTCAGTTACGCGAGCGTGTGGAGTCGGCGCGAACAGGAATGTTGGAGGCCGAAAAATCGCAAATCCGGGAAGAGCTGACGGAGGCGCAGCAGCGTATCACGCTGCTCAAGCGACAACTTGCTGTCGCAGTGCAGGACGTGGAGTTCCCCAAACAGGATTACGATAAAATCAAGAAACGGCTCGACGCCGACCATCAGGCGCTGATGCTGGAGTTGGAGCGGGCGGTGCTGGAACAGGCTGCGAAACGGCAGGCACTCGCGGCCAGTGAGGCGAAGCTGGCCGCCGTCGCTCACAACGCCCCTGCTTCCCCCAATACCTCTTCCCGTGGACTCAAGGAAGAAGGGGGGACGGATCTCACCGAAGCCCTCGAGCTGACTCGCCTTCAATTCGATAATGCCAATTTGCAGGTGGATCTCCTCCGCCAAATGGTGAATGGCCTGGAGCGTGAACGGCAGATCTGGGACATTCGATATGCCACGGCGCAGGGGACTCTCTCCGTCGTCGAGGAACGTGAGGCCTCAAAGTCGTTGACTGCTGCCGCCAAGCAGATACAGGGTTGGAAGGAATACGGATTGCAGCAACTTGGCATGGTGGGCAGTCAAATCAGCGACGTGGAAAATCGACTCGAAGAAAAGTCCTCCGCTGCCGCCGGTCGATATTTGACCGACTTGCTTCGCGCCTATCGTCACCGGGAAGATCTCTATCGGCGCATGCTGCAACGGACGGACTCGCTGTTGGGATTGATCGAGCACCGGCAGACCGAGTTCGCTCAGCGTGAGCAGGCTCGTTCCATCGTCACACGCCTGAAAGACTGGGGGATATCGGCCGGGGCGGTAGTCGGGAACCTGTGGACTGTCGAGTTGTTCACTGCCGAGGATACGATCGAGATAGACGGGAAGAGCGTGACCGGTCGACGCAGTGTCACCGTCGGAAAAGTGGTGACTGCGTTGGCCATCCTGCTTTTCGGTTACTGGTGCGCGGTCGTCTTGGCACGGTTCGCAGAAAAGCAGGCGATCATGCGACTGCAGGTTGATCCGAATGTCGCTAACATTATTCGCCAGTGGGCCTTGGCCTTTCTCTTTTTGGTGCTCGTGAGCATTACGCTGACGTTCGTCAAGATTCCGATCACCGCTTTTGCCTTTTTAGGAGGTGCGCTGGCGATCGGCGTCGGATTCGGCACGCAAAATCTCCTGAAGAATGTCATCAGCGGGCTCCTGCTTCTGATGGAGCGTCCGCTGCGTGTCGGCGACGTGATCGAAGTTGATGGGATCAGGGGCATAGTCACGACCATCGGGTTGCGCTCGTCGACGATCCGGGATGTCAACGGTGTTGAAACCCTGATTCCGAACAGTAATTTGCTGGAACGGAACCTGACCAACTGGACCTATTCCAGTTTCCGCAAACGCTATTCGATCCGGATCGCGGTGGCGACCGGATCTGATGCGCGACGCGTGAAGGAGATGCTTCGGGACCTGGCCCACCAGCACGGACAAATTCTCAAGGACCCCGAACCCTACGTCCTGTTTGAAGACTTCAGTGAGCATGCGTTGGTGTTCGTGCTGCATTACTGGATCGACATCGGTCCGAGCATCGAGCCGGCTACCGTCGCCAGTGACCTGCGGTTTATGATCGAGAACACGTTTGCTGAGGCGAAGATCGTCAGAAAATAACGGTCGGATCGTCACCCTCCATCCTTTACGGACAGGAATCGCATGGCACCCAAGGCAACGATTTTCAAGGCCACCCTCCGCATTGCCGATGTGGACCGCCACTATTATGAGGACCATATAGTGACCCTTGCGCAGCATCCGTCGGAAACCGACGAGCGGATGATGGTGCGCCTCCTGGCTTTTGTCATACATGCACATGAGGCCTTGTCGTTCGGTCGCGGAATCAGCACTGAGGATGAGCCCGCGCTCTGGCAAAAGGATTTGACCGGTCTCATCGAGCTGTGGATCGAGGTGGGCCTGCCGGATGAAAAAGCCCTTCGTCAAGCTTGTGGTCGTGCCAAGCAGGTCTGCGTCTACGCCTACGGCGGCCGTGCTGCGGACCAGTGGTGGAAGGAAAATCTGGCGATGCTCGACCGGTTGAAGAACCTGACCGTGATGCAACTGTCGGTGGAAGGCAGTCGGGCTCTGACGGGGCTTGCGCAACGCAACATGGAGTTGCATTGTACCCTTCAAGACGGGCAGCTGTTGATCGGCGACGGGACGAGGGCCGTGCAGATTGAACTGACAGCACTGAAGGAACCGTGAAGCGCGAGAGGTAACAGGTATCTCGCGAACGTGGAGTTATGGAGCGTGACGGCATGAAGGAGAAGAAACGTATCCCCATCGATGGTGAGCCGGTGGCGTGGAAGAGTCCGTTTGCGGCGTTGAAGGATGTGGAACTGCCGCCGACTGCGCAGCGCGACAACAGAGCCGACCCTGCCTCAACTTCCACAGGGCAGACGAAGAAGCGCGGGCGGGTGGACATCATTCGCCAGACGGCCCATCGCGGCGGTAAAACGGTGACGGTCCTGACGGGTTTCCTCGGCGTCGGTCCGGAGGAGAAAGAGCAATTGGCCAGAGAGATGCAGAAGGCCTGCGGTGTCGGGGGCACGGTGAAGGAAGGGCGGATCGAAATCCAAGGCGATAAGCGCGAGGACGTGGCGCGCATTTTGACGAATGCCGGATTCCGGCCGGTGTTTGCCGGCGGGTGAGATCTCATGGCTGAACCGCTCAAGAATAGTTTCGGGGCCGATGTTCCGCGCACCATTGCCGGGATGATTGCTGCCGTCTTCCCGCGATTCGATGAGAAGGCGTTTGTCAGGTCGTCGTTGGACGGGTATGACGCGCTGGAACTGATGCCACGCGCTTGGCAAATCGCCCATCAGCTTCGCCGCTCCTTGCCGGACAACTATGAGCAGGCTGTCGAGATCCTGCTGGCATCCCTGGACCGGAAACCGGCGCGCACCGTGGCTCAGGGGATGAACGGTTTTCTGTTTCTTCCGCATGTGTTCTTTGTGGCGGAGTACGGACTGGAGCATTTCGAAGCATCCATGCGGGCGCAATACCTGCTGACGCAACGCTTCACCGCCGAATTCAGCATCCGCCGGTATCTGGAACGGCATCAGGCGGCGACGTTGGCCCGTCTCCGGGAATGGTCGGCCGACTCCAGCGAAGATGTGCGCCGCCTGGTGTCTGAAGGCACGCGTCCCCGACTGCCCTGGGCTAGCCGGTTGCGCGCGTTTCAGATCGATCCGCGTCCCGTGCTCGCGTTACTGGAACGGCTTAAGGATGACCCGTCTCTGTATGTGCGTCGAAGTGTGGCCAATAACCTGAACGACATCGGCAAGGACCATCCGGCGATGCTCTTGGAGACGGCCAAGCGATGGATGGGTGACGCGACGGAGGAGCGCCGGTGGATCATCCGGCACGCGTTGAGGTCGGCGGTGAAGAGAGGTGATTCAGGCGCGCTTGGGCTTTTGGGATTCGGGGAGGCCGCACGTGTATCGGTGGAGAAGGTGCGGATTACCCCGCAACGCCCTGCAATCGGCTCGTCTCTCGCTATCGCCTGTGAGATTGCAAACCGGGCTTCGGTGGTTCAACGGCTGTTGGTCGATTTGCGGGTGCACTACGTCAAGGCTAATGGTGTGCAACGGCCGAAGGTGTTTAAGTTGAAGCAGGTCGAGCTCGCTCCGCGTGAAACGGTTCCGGTGCGGAAAACGTTGTCCCTTGCGCAATTGACGACAAGAACGCATTATCCCGGACGACACGCGGTCGAGGTCCTGATCAATGGCCACGCGCATCCGCTGGGGACCTTCGAGCTCACGGATCGCTGATGAGCGCGGCTGCGCTTACCTGCCCGCGTGTTTCCTCGGATCGAGTACCTGCCCCGTCATCGTGCCTTCCACACCGGCGAGATAGGACTGGGCGACTGTGTCGGCAGGCAAGCCGATCGACGGATCCATACCTCTGGCGATCAGCGTTTCCGTGACCCAGGGCGGGCTGACGACATTCACGCGCAGGCTTCGCGGCAGGTCGATGGCGGCGGCGCGGACAAAACCCTCCAATCCGGCATTGGCCATGCTGATAGCGCAGCTACCCTTCATCGGTTCCTGGCTCAGTACGCCGCTGGTGAGCGTGAACGAGC
Source organism: Nitrospira sp. (assembly GCA_040376625.1). Taxonomy (GTDB): domain Bacteria; phylum Nitrospirota; class Nitrospiria; order Nitrospirales; family Nitrospiraceae; genus Nitrospira_A. The sequence goes on from JBEIQG010000172.1 coordinate 4,674, forward strand.
CGTGGTTGGTGACGAACGGTCTGCCGATCCTCACCAGATTCGCCTGGCCCATCAGTTTGTTTTTCAGTCCGATGAAATAGTCGTCGTAGGTCAGATCCTCTAAACTCGCAAACTTGGCGATCCCCGCGGTGCTCACGACCGCGTCGCAAGTGCCGATGATTTTGAAGAGGCTGGTGATGGAGTCCGGCGAGGCCAGATCGACCTGATACGTTCCCCTCTTGTGTCCCACCGTCACCACATCGTGCCGCGTCGAGAGTAGCTTCACGACGGCGGATCCGAGGGTACCCGTTCCTCCGATCACAATGACTCGCATGCCGAACCTCCCTTGTTCACGTATCGCCGAGTGTAGTCAGGGACTCTGCGCGGCGCAAGAGCCGTCGTTCATTCGGGGCTGTCGATGATGTATTGCGCTCTGGCCGAGGGCTCCGTGGGCGGCTGGATGTGGCGGCAAGGGGGAATGTCCGCCTGTAGGCGTCGTAAGAGCACGGTGATTTTCATGTTGGACGGCACTTCGCAGAGCCATACATGCATGCCGGATTCGAGATCGTCGAAATGCCGCTGGACGGAGAACCCGGGTTTCTCCATGAAATAGGCGGAGAGAAACCCGTTGATGGCCTGCACAGTCCAGGGATGCTCTTTGATGTATCGGTAGGTGAGTCGAAGTTCCACGACCTGATTGACTGGTTCTGCATCCATGGGGCGGTGCTCCTTACTGAAAGTGACGGGGCACTCTAGCAGGTTGTGGAGAAAAGTCGCCAGCGTCAATGCTCAGCTGTGAGCCGGTAAGAGACAGGTGGTGGGGGAGACGGGGACGTTGAGACCCTCCTTCTAGAGCCTCGCGGGTCATTTGTGACATTGAGACCGGGAAGAGGATCTGTGTATGGTACGGAATGGAGGACTCCACGTCATGCTGACTGCCTATAATCAGGTCACTCTTCCGTCGTTCATGTACGGGACCGCATGGAAAAAAGAGGCGACGGCGCCGCTGGTGCAGCAGGCCGTGACCGCTGGATTCACGGCGATCGATACGGCCAATCAGTTGATCCATTACGAAGAAGCGTTGGTTGGGGAGGCGCTGGCGGCGCTGGCGAACCAGGGCACGCCTCGCGGCCGGCTTTTTCTCCAAACCAAGTTCACGCCGGTGAACGGTCAGGACCATCGCACACCCTACGATCCGCAGGCCGACCTGACCACGCAAGTGAAACAATCGTTCGCCAGTTCCCTCACCCATCTTCACACCGACTATCTCGATTCCTATGTCTTGCACGGCCCCTATGCCCGCCGCGGGTTGAGTGATGCGGACTGGGAGGTCTGGGCCGCCCTTGAAGCGCTCTACGATGCGGGAAAGACGAAGATGATCGGCATCAGCAACGTGACGGCGGATCAACTCACTCTGCTTTGTGCGCGGGCTGCTCATAAGCCGATGGTGGTGCAGAATCGCTGTTATGCCGCGCTGGGTTGGGACCAGGATGTGCGGGCGATCTGCCGGACTCAGGGTATCATCTACCAGGGGTTCTCGCTGCTGACGGCGAATCGGGAGCTGTTTGCCGATCCCGAGGTCCGGGCCATGGCCGCCAAGTACGGCATGGGGCTCGCGCAACTGGTGTTTCGCTTCGCCATGCAAATCGGCATGTTGCCGCTGACCGGCACCACCGATCCGCAACACATGCAGGAAGATCTGCGCTCCGACCAATTCACGATCGCATCCGAGGATCTTCAGCGGCTGGAAATCATCGGGATGTAACGGGCTGTTTATAGGCGCAGCATCGACCCGATGTCCGTGATGGCCGCAGAAACGGTCCAGGGCATTGATGGAAAGCCTGCATCAACTTGAAATCATCATCATGCTGCTCGCGGTGGTGCTCGCGTTGACGACCATCGCGCAGCAAGTCCATATCCCGTATCCGATCTTTCTGGTGTTGGGTGGTCTGGCGCTGGGTCTGCTGCCGGGCTTGCCGGCAGTGACGCTTCATCCGGACCTCGTGTTCCTCGTCTTCCTGCCGCCGATCTTGTGGGCTGCTGCTTATTTCACCTCTTGGCGCGAGTTTCGCCGGAATCTGAGGCCGATTTCTCTTCTGGCGGTGGGGCTGGTCCTGGCGACATCCGCCGGGGTGGCCTTTGTGGCCCATGTGCTTTTGCCCGGTATCGGGTGGGCGGAGGCCATCGCGCTGGGAGCGATCGTCTCGCCGCCTGACGCCGTGTCTGCGACGGCCATTGGGAAGCGGTTAAGGATCCCGCGCCGGATCGTCACCATTCTGGAGGGCGAAAGCCTGGTCAACGATGCCACAGCGCTCGTGTTGTATCGGGCGGCCGTGGGCGCCGCGATGACCGGTTCGTTTGCACTCGGCCATACGTTGTTGGAGTTTGTTTTCGCCGCGTTGGCGGGGGTTGTCATCGGCATCGGCGTGGCCTGGCTCACGCGGTGGGCGCTCTGCGTAACGGAGGATGGGTTTACGCAAATCGGCGTGACGCTGCTGGCGCCCTATATCGCCTGGGTCTGCGGGGAGTCGGTCCATGCCTCTGCGGTGCTGGCTTGTGTGTCGGGTGGCCTGTACCTTCGTCAGTCCTTCAGCGGTGCGGTGTCTCCGGCCACCAGGTTGCAGGCACGTGCGGTGTGGGATCTTCTGATCTTTATCTTAAATGGAGTGATTTTTATTCTGATCGGCCTGCAGCTGGGCACGTTGCGTGAGTCGGTCCCGCCGGGTCAGTTCGGGCCGGTGCTCATCGCCGGAGCCTGGGTGAGCGCGACCGCGATCCTGGTGCGACTTCTCTGGGTGCCGTTGGCCGCTCTCATCCCGCGTTGGGTGAGTGCGAAGTTACGAGAGCGTGATCCGATGCCTCCCCGGTCTGCTCTGTTCCTCATATCCTGGACCGGCATGCGCGGGATCGTGACCCTGGCCGCCGCGTTGGCGCTTCCGGTGACGACCAGCTCAGGCGTGCCGTTTCCATTTCGCTCTGAAATCATTCTGATCAGCTTCACTGTGATTCTTGCGACCTTGGTACTCCAAGGCCTCTCCCTGCCGCCGATCATTCGACTGATGCATCTCAAATCAGACGATGGGCTGGAACAGGAAGAAACCCTGGCACGGGAACATGCGGCGACGGCGGCTCTGAATCGGCTGGATCAAGTATTGGTCGAGAACTGGGTGGGAAGCGAGCAGGTGGAGCGGGTACGCCTGCGGTATCTCCGACGGCTGGATCTGCTCACCAAGGCCAGTCTGGCGGAGGAGACCATTTCGAGCTCGATCGGCGCATCCGTCCAGCGCCTGCAGCATGAAGCACTCACGGCTGAGCGAATGGCTTTGATCGGTCTTCGGGATAACGGCACGATCAGTGACGAAGTCCTGCATCGCTTGGAGCAGGAACTCGATGTGGCGGCGCTCCATCTGGGTGTCGGTGAACG
>JBEIQG010000194.1:0-7178 GCA_040376625.1 Nitrospira sp.
AACAGCGCGATCGCATGTGACTCTTTTTGGAACATGAGCTTGCGAGTAAAGAAGTATTTGAAGGTCACCAGCTTGGGGTCATCGGCGATGACGGCATTGGCACCCTGCTCGAAGGGCAGCATGATATTGACGCCGAAACTGTGCTCGCGGCCGGCGCCTTCCTGCGAAGCCCGCATGATCCCGTCCGCGCCGCCGGTGATGGTCATGTAGCCTTCCTCCACCATTCGCCGGGCGAATTGAAAGGCCAGTTGATAGTTGGGGTCGTCGGCCGGCGTGCGTGCCGATCCGAACACGCTGATCTTCAAGCGGTGCCGGTAGCCCTGGAACACTCTGAAGGCGTGCCGCAGTTCTTTCAGCGCCCGATTGACGATTTTGAGGTCCAGGACGTCCAGCTGCGATTCTGAGAGCCGGATCACGCCCGCCAGAATTTCCTTCATGAGCGCGGCCTGGATGTCGTCGTCGGGACGGTCGAGCAGGGTGTTGAGTTGCGCGAGAATTTCATCCTTCGTCGGGGTCGGCTTGGAGCGGGCGGCGGGGCTTTTCATGGATTGTCACCTAACGCACGGTAAACTCCGGACGCGTATCGTCGGAGAGAGGACGCATAAAAATCATAACAAGCTGATGCGAATGAAGCAAAAGATTCATGGAACGGAGCTTAGGAGAGGCCGGAGGGCCGCGGCAGATTTTGAAGCACCCAGGCGCGAATCTTTGACTCATCGGAGGAAGGGAGGGGTGCAAATTGGATGTCGACCCCGGGATAGGTCCCGAGCACCCCCCGGTCTTCATGGAACTCCGGCTCGTAACTGCTATTGAGAATGGTACCACGCACGGAGAAACTCAAGTCTGTTCCTGGCAGCATGAACGAAAGGACGATCCTTGTGCCGGGCAACAGCAGTGTGCGGCTTTCGATGAACGCGCCGACGTGACTCAACTGCCGGATTGTGGCGAGGTGTTTTGCGCCCTCGCCCTCACCGTTCGTCACGCGGATGGAGGCAGGCAGGCAGGTTTCGCATCGTTTGGGTGCCAGGGCCAGGTCGCGCGCCGTCAGGATGCCGACCGGCTGACCTTGCTTCGTGACGATCAAGAGCGAGGCGCCGGTGGAGGCCATGACACTTGTGGCATCGTCGAGGATTTGATCAGATTCGATGGAATGCACGGGCTTCGACATGATCGTGCGGACTTCCACGTCATGGGGCTCCAGTCCCTGGGCGACGACTTTCATCACGATATCGGCGGAGGTCATGATGCCGAACGTGGTCTCACTGTCTTTCACCAGCAGGCACGGAATCCGCTCCCGGTCAAGGAGCAGGGCGGCTTCACTGACGGAGACATCCCCGGGAACCTGTACCACGCCGGGTGTCATCATGTGGGCCACCATAGGGGTAGAGTAATGCGTCGGTTTGTCGCGGAGCATGGAGCCGGTTTTTGTCATCGATTAAGCCTGTTTCTCGCCTTGAGAGGGGCTGACGTGTCGGCCCGGCGACCAGCACGTCGAAAGGAAGTATACCAGATCGATCTGCCGGGCTAGGTTCCCCATCTTCCCTTGTCAACCAAGAGGTTAGGCGCTTAGACTGCACATGAACTATAGTCAGTATGGTTGCTTCAAAATATGCCAAACGTGATCTGATGCAAAGCGAATTCACACAACGTGCGAACGGCCTTGCCACGCACGGTGTAGGGCTGTCGGTGGATGTCTATTCGCCTGACCTGATGCACCTCGTCCGTTCACTGAAGCAAGAAAATCTGCAGCCCGGCTATCTGGAGGTCTTCAAGGCGACCACCTCAGCCATGCAGTGGGTGCGGCGGCAGCTGCCGGATATGAAGCTTCCTTACCATGGCGAAGGCTTGTGGGTCACGCAGCCGGATTTTCCGCGTAGTTACTCCGGGACGCAAGGGGTCGCGGAGGCCTGTGCGCAAATCCTCGCCCTGCGGAGTGCCTGGCTGAATCACGAATGTGCGACAAAGCAGATGGCGGGCTCTTCCTTCGGCACCTACCTGCCGCCCTTGTATACGGATCTGTCCGCCAGGATGACAGCTCAGAACCTGGCCTTTCTCCAGGAACAGGTGGACGAACACGCGCGCCGCCATGGGACTGATCCCGCGCTTGTCCTCCTGGAAATGCCGCCGCTCACGTATTTCGGCTGCGGCTCTCTCGTGATCCCTGCGTTCTTTCGGGCCGTGACTGACCGGGTGGCCTGCGGTCTAGTGTTGGACATCGGGCATCTGTGGACGGTGTATCGTTACACAGGGGCCTGGGGTCGTCAGACGTTGGAGGCTTTTGCCGCTGATTTTTTGGATGCCTTCCCGATGGAACGGGTGATCGAAATTCATGTTGCCGGCTTGGCGGAGTTCACGGCGCAGCGTGTTGAGCAACACTTAGTCGATGCTGAGGCCTTGCCTTATTGGATCGATGCCCATGGTGCTCCGATTCCGGAAGTGCTGTTCGATCTGCTGGCGCAGGTCTTGGCACATCCACGATTGATGGCTTTAAAAGGTGTGGCGCTGGAGGTCGATACGAAGCCGGTGGACCGGATCGTTGCAGAGTTTCGCCGCTTTTCTGACCGATTTGAAGCCACAGTCAATCGGGTGCAGCAGGCCGGCACGGCTCATTCTCTGCAACCAGGGGCGGACCAACGCACTGGAACGCAGCAGCCTCTGGCAATGGCTGAGCAGGCGGCGCTACGCGATCAGTACCAGGCCTATGTCCGGTTCGTCACAACCGGGGAGCCTTTGCCGGTGTCGGAACATCTGTCGCTGCTCGGCGGATCGCTCGATGACCTTAACCGGTATCGCGAGATCTACTTGCCTCATGAGGTGCTCCATTGGGGCGGCGAGCTGCATGATATGTTTCCGCGGACCTGCAGTGCACTCGCAGCGGCTCATCTCCCGTTGGAGCGCTTCGTTTCGTTTTGGTTCAGCCGGCCGAAGACTGACGAGCAAGATTATGATTTTTTCCTGCTGAAGATCGATCGGTTCGTCGAATTCGTCACGCAAGAGTGTCCCTCAGCGACCGTGATCGTGAGTGAAGAGGCGGAGGAAATGCGGACGGCCTATCGTGCGGCAAACGAACCGGCGGAGTCGGCTGGGGTGCGCGCATGAGTTTCTGGGCGACGCTGCCGCAGCCGATTCTCGGACTGGCGCCGATGGACGGAGTGACCGATGCCGCCTTCCGGCGGGTGGTGGCCTCGCAGGGGCGGCCGGATATCACCTTCACTGAGTTCACTAACGTCAATGAGATTTGTCGTGGACCGGACCATCTGCTGGAGTCGTTGATTTACAGCGAGGCGGAACGGCCGATTGTTGCGCAGTTGTATGGGAAGGATCCGGATCAGTTTTATCGCGCCGCGCAGGTGGTCTGCGAACTGGGGTTCGATGGGCTCGATATCAACATGGGCTGCCCTTCGAAGAGTGTGGCGGCATCCGGGTCGGGGGCGGCGTTGATCAAGACTCCGGACTTGGCCCTTGCGATCGTTCGGGCTGCTCGGCAGGGGTTGGAGGATTGGGCCGGCGGTCAGTCGATCCACAGCCAGGGATTTAAACCCTCGCGCATCGAATTTATTCACACGCTGAACCACAAGCGTTCCGGTGTGCCGGTTGTGCCGCGCAGGCTCCTGCCGCTGTCCATCAAGACCCGGCTCGGGTTTGATTGCGTGGTGGTTGAACGTTGGGTCGAACATTTGCTGGATGCCCGTCCCGCGGCTATCACGGTGCACGGACGGACGCTGCAGCAGATGTATCGGGGGGCGGCTGACTGGTCCGCCATCGCCGAAGCCGCCAAGCTGGCCCGGGGTACCGGCACGTTGATGTTGGGAAACGGCGATCTCAATACGTTAGTCGATGCGATTCGGCGCGTGGCTGAAAGCAACGTACAGGGCGTGTTGGTCGGACGCGGTACGCTGGGCTCGCCCTGGTTCTTTCATGAAAAGGAACAGGCGCGGCGGGCGTCCAGCGAGAGGGGAGACTTGTCCGCCCTACCCGCCACCGCGTGGGAGCCGCGGGTCTCAGTGAGCCATCGCATGCAAGTTATGCTCGATCACGCCCGGCAATACGAAGCGATCGCCGGGCTGGAACGGTTTCGGTCCATCCGGAAGCATTTGGGCTGGTACTGCAAAGGATTTCCCCATGCCGCGGCGATGCGGGGGAAGATGTTCGGAGCGTCCACCGTGCAGGATGTCGAACGTATCGTGGCTGAGTTTTGCCGGGAGCTCATGCAGGCAGAGCAGGACGCGCCTGCTCCCGATCTGGATGCGGTACAGACTTCTTCCGTCTTCGCCGAGTGAGCGCATGCGATTGATCCTCGCCTCCACCTCGCCGAGACGGCATGAATTGTTGACCCTCCTGGGGTTGCCGTTCGAGGTCGCGACCCCGCCGTTTGTCGAGCAGGTGGTGCCCAATGGGTCCGCCGAACAGCAGGCCGTCGAGTTCGCCACAGGCAAGGCCAGATCCTGCATCGAGCCCTACCCCGATGCGCTCATCCTCGGCAGCGACACCCTGATCAGCCTTGGCTCGGAGGTGCTGGGGAAGCCGGCCGGTTTGATCGAGGCTGAATCCATGCTCAGCCGTATGGCGGGGCGGACCCATAAAATTTTTACGGCCGTGGCGGTGGCGGGACCCGGACCTGAACCCTGTGATGTTCAGATCGCCACGGTGTCGGTCATGATGAAACCGGTGAATAGCGACGCTTTGGCCGCTTATCTGCGGACCGGGGACAGTCTGGGCAAGGCCGGCGCCTATTCCATTCAGGGTGGAGGGGCTGCGCTGATTGAGCGGATCGAGGGTGATTATACGGCGGCCGTGGGTTTACCCCTTCGCACGGTCGCCGAGATGTTGCGCCGGCGCGGGATGCCCTGTCCGGTCGATATCGATCTACTGTATGCCCGCAAGCCCTATCCCAACTGGAATCGGTTCACTCCCTAGCCCGGCCTATTCATGAATCCGTGTCCCGGCGTCCGATCCTCTCGCCCGGCGAGGCTGTTCTCGTTCTGCGTCCTCGACGGGCTTCCGCTCGAACGCCCCGCGGCGGCATTCGTGAATTATCGGCGCCAGCAGGCTTCCTGCCCGCTCAGCTGTGAGATTGAAAAGGTCCGCGCAATCCTTTTACAATGCGCCCTTGTTCAGTGACGCGTCAGGGAGGTACTCATGCGCGCGAATCATGGCAATGCAGGTCGGTATCGGAGGTCCTTTGGAGCAATCGGGCTCGTCGTCGGAGCGATGGTCTGCTCGGTGGGCGGTCTTGCCTGGGCAATCGACGTCAAGCTGTCCCCCGAAGAGGCGCAGAAGGCCCTGGAAGCCGGGCGGGCACCGATGGAGAAGGCCAATTCCCCGGAGGACGTGAAGAAGGTGTTGCAGCAGGCCTCGCTGGTCACGCGAGTGGGAGCGGATCCTGAGAAAGATCAATGCGGGGCGAGTGCCATCCTGCGCACCAAGCGGTATCGGCTGGAAGCGTTCGGCCGGCAGGAAGCAGCGGAATCGAAGAAACAGAAGAAAGAAGTGCGCATGCCCGAGGAGTTCATTCAGAAAGTCGTGGACATGCCGAACATGGAAGTGGAAGTGCAACTCTGCGGCGACGATGAATACTTCGCGGAGAAGGCCGACATCGTGTTCCAGCAAAAGGGAAAGAATATCCGCCCGGTGGATATCAGCCCGGCTGACCGGGGCCGCAAGAACGAGGGCGCAGGCCCGGCCTACCGATCCCGCTTCACGGCCCGGTTCGGATACGAGTCATTCGACCCGAATGCCAAGACCACGGTCATTGTGACGTTGCAGGACGGGCAGACCATGCAATTCGATGCCGACTTCTCCAAAGTGAGATAGATCCCTGGTTCCGGTGCGGGCATCCCGCCCGCACCGGAATCGAGTAGATTCGCACCGGTGCTCCTCCGCGGGTCTCACCCCATACCCTTTTCAGTGCCGAGCTCCGAACATCACGGTTGAGTCGCCTTGTCGTGGCATGCATAATGACCCACATGGACAAGGATGATCTGCTTACCCTCTATCGTCAGATGCTGCTGATTCGCCGGTTCGAAGAAAAATCGGCGGAGATGTATGCGCTTGCCAAGATTGCTGGATTTCTCCACCTGTATATCGGCGAAGAAGCGATTGCCGTCGGGGCTATTTCCGCGCTGAGACCGGACGATTATGCGATCAGCGCCTATCGCGACCATGGACATTGTTTGGCCCGCGGATCCGATCCCGGGAAGGTGATGGCCGAACTCTTCGGCAAAGCCACCGGCTTGTGCCAGGGTAAAGGTGGCTCAATGCATCTGGTGGACCTCGCGCACCGGTTCATGGGCGGTTATGCCATCGTCGGCGGACACATTCCATTGGCCACAGGGTTGGCGTTCGCGACGAAGTATCAACAACAGGATCTGGTGACCGCCTGTTTCTTCGGCGAAGGCGCCGTCCCGAGCGGCCAGGCACATGAAGCCTTCAATCTGGCGGCTTTGTGGAAGCTCCCTGTCATCTTCATCTGTGAAAATAATCGATATGGGATGGGCACTCCGGTGCATCGGGCGGTGGCGCTGTACGAGAATGTGGCGGAGGCGGCGCGTTCCTACGGCATCATGGCCGAGCGTGTGGACGGCATGGATGTGCTCGCGGTGCGGGCGCTGATGCGGACGGTCGTGGATCAGGTGCGCGCCGGGCATGGCCCGTTTTTCATCGAGGCGATGACCTATCGGTTCATGGGCCATTCGATGGCCGATCCGTCGCACGGCCATTACCGGAGTAAGGACGAAGTCGAGGAACATCGCAAGCGGGACCCGCTGGTACTGTTGCGGGAGACGATGCTCGGCAAGCATCTGTGCGACGACTCAGATTTTAAACGTGTGGAGCAAGAGGTGAAGGATGTGGTTGCCGCAGCGGTGAGATTCGCCGATGAGAGCCCATTCCCGGATCCATCGGCGTTGCATCATGATGTAATGGTGGAGGGCTGACATCACCATGTTGTTGTCCTACCGGGAAGCCCTGAATCAGGCCATGCGGGAAGAAATGCGCCGCGACCCGCGGATCTTTCTGATCGGCGAAGAGGTGGGCTATTACCAGGGCGCGTTCAAGGTCACCAAGGGGTTCGTTGAAGAATTCGGACCGCAACGGGTGGTCGACACGCCGATTACCGAAGCCGGTTTCACCGGGTTAGCCATCGGGGCGGCAATGGCGGGATTGCAGCCGATCGTCGA
>JBEIQG010000152.1:0-9008 GCA_040376625.1 Nitrospira sp.
AGCCGCGTCCCTGGTCATAAGGGGTGGCGCGAGCCGCTTGATTGAAACTGTTGAGGTACGTCAACCGGATGCCGAGTTCATTCCACCATCGGAGGGAGCTGAAGTACCGTGCCGGTTCGAAAACGAGTTCGGGGCCGAATGCGGTCACCAGATTGTTGCCGGTATTGAAGGAGCGATCGAGTTTGAGAAGGGCTTGGCCGTGATGGACCCAGTGCGCCTGCCCATTGAAGCGGAAGAGGCCGGCTCGAAGTTGCCCCGCATAACCCACATCGTATCGGTTGGTGGCGGAGCTCCGGAAGGCTTGCTCCCAGTTGATAAACAGGTCTTGTCGGTAATACTCTGAGTTCACCGTCACTTGTGCACCCTGTTCGATCGGTCGCACAAACCGGTTGGCGTTGTCGAAGACTGCGTCGTGAAAGTCCCGGTGCGGGACCGCAAGGGTGCCGAGCAGCGCCGTGACTTCCTCAGTGGGGCGATATCGAAGGCGGACGATCGGCCGGACTTGAGACACCTCCGTGTCATGGCCGTACGGCATATTGGCGAACACTCCAAGGTCCAAGTCTACGGAGGACAGCAGGCGTTTCCGCAGATACACGTTCAGCAGATTGCCCATCAGGGTCGTATCCCGGCCCAGACCGTTCGTGAACGTGTTGTCCTCAAGCCCTTGTTTCTCAAGGTTCAGGAGGAAGGTTGTGGTTTCGACGTGCAGGTCAATCGCGCGTGTGGCCGAGGCGGAATGACCTGTGCTGTCCCCCGCGGCTGGGAGTGTGTCGAACAGAGCCAGGAGCGTCCAAACGACGATCAGTGGAAGCGCGCGCCATGTGGGGGGGGTGGGCTGAAGCACAATGGGAGCGGATCATAAGTGGGAGCGGTGTGAAACGTCAACGTTCGGGAACTCGTCCGGAAAGGTTCTCATTCAATACCGCCAGCTAGGACGCGCGCGAGGTCAGGCGTGTGGAACACCGGGCCGGCAGAGGGAATAGGGTCATGAGCCGAATTGCAGTGATCGGAGCGGGCTACTGGGGCAAGAACCTGATCCGGAATTTCGCCGAACTCCAGGCGCTCGGGGCTATTTGCGATACCGACGAAACGGTGCTTCCCTATTTCACGCAGCGCTATCCGGACTGTGTCACAACAGGCTCACCATCCGATGTGCTCGGCGACCGCACAATCGATGCGGTGGCAATCGCAACTCCCGCCGAAACCCACGGCCGGTTGGTCAGGGACGCGCTTCTGGCGGGGAAGGACGTCTTCGTCGAGAAACCCCTTTGTCTCACCCCTGAAGGCGGTCAGGAATTGGTTGCGCTCGCGGCGGCTCAGGGGCGCGTGCTGATGGTGGGGCACTTGCTCTGGTATCACCCCGCGGTGCTCACGCTGAGGCAGCTGATTGCCCAAGGGGAACTGGGGCGCATCCAATACATCTACTCCAATAGATTGAACCTGGGACGGGTTCGAAAAGAAGAAAATATCCTGTGGTCGTTTGCGCCTCACGATCTGTCGGTGATTCTTGGGCTCCTCAACGAGATGCCGGAGACGGTCCATGCCCAGGGCGGCAACTACTTGCAGCAACGGATTGCCGATGTCACCGTCAGCCTGCTGTCCTTTCCCAGCGGGGTAAAGGCCCATGTCTTTGTCTCCTGGCTGCACCCCTACAAAGAACAGAAGTTGATCGTAGTGGGCAATCAAAAGATGGCAGTCTTCGACGATCTGGAGCCTGAACATAAATTGCTGCTCTATCCCCACTCCATCGGATGGAAAGATCAACTCCCTGTGCCCACTAAAATGGACGCTGAGGTTGTGCCCGTGGCTCACGAGGAACCGTTGCGGGCCGAATGTGCGCATTTCCTCGACTGCGTGCAGACACGGAGCACGCCCAGAACCGATGGGAGTGAAGCCCTGAGGGTATTGCAGGTGTTACAGCTGTGCCAGCAATCGCTCGAAACCGGGCAGGTGATGCGACGCACATATGAGACCGGTTCGACCAGGCGTCCCTATATGGCTCATGAATCAGCGTTCATCGATGAGGGTGCTGAGGTCGGTGCGGGAACGCAAATCTGGCATGTGTCGCACGTGATGCGTGGGGCGAAAATCGGGAAGAATTGTCGTATCGGTCAGAATGTTGTGATCGGCCCGAACACAACCATCGGGGATGGGGTCAAGATACAGAATAACGTGTCGGTGTATGAAGGAGTGACTCTGGAGGACGCGGTGTTTTGCGGGCCATCAGTGGTGTTTACGAATGTGCTCAATCCGCGCAGTGAGGTTCCGCGCATGAACGAGCTCAGGCCGACGCTGATTAGGCATGGCGCGACTTTGGGTGCGAACTGCACGGTGGTGTGCGGAGTGACCGTCGGACGGTACGCGTTCGTCGGTGCCGGTGCCGTGGTCACGAACGACGTTGACGCGCATGCGCTGGTCGTTGGAAATCCTGCCCGCCGCACGGGTTGGATGTGTCAGTGCGGCGAGCAACTCGAGGCCGCCCGGGGACAGCTCACATGTCATGTCTGTCAACGGCGCTATCGCAAAGGTCGGGATGGGCTGGCCGAAGAATGGTAAGCTCGCGGCAACTCGATGCCGCTCCTCATGCGGCTCATGATCGCGACGTCGGACCGGTCAAGAGCGGTCTACACGTCGGCCCAACTCTGTCCGCCGTCATTGTGCTGCAAATCATGAGCGCCTTCGGCATCCAATGGTATACCGTTGCGCATCTGGGCGTCGGTGCCCAAGCCGATGCCCTCTATGCCGGGGGCACGTTGCCTCAGATTGCCACCGCGTTCCTCATGGAGCCGCTGGGATTCGTCTTAATCCCGTTCCTCTCGTCGAAGACGGAGGCCGATCGGGACCGGGCCGGGTGGCCGCTGCTGTGCGCCATCGCGGCGGTCTCCTCGATAGTCGCTCTCCTGTTATTTCTACTCGCGCCGATCGTCGTCCCGTTTCTTGTGCCCGGGCTGGCTGTGGCCACCGCTGCCCTCACCGTGGAGTTGGCTCAGATTCAGGCGGTGGGCGTGATAGGGGCCGGTTGTGGAATCATGTTGATGTGCCTTTCCCAAGCCAAGGGTCGGTTTCTCTGGCCTGCCTTGACAGTTCTGATCTGTACATGCGGTGGATGGGGGCTGCTCGTGGCCGGGCTGGATCGATGGGGAGTTCGGCTGGCAGCCTGGGTGCAAGTCGTGATCGTTACCGGCCCTGTGTTGCTGCAATTGCCGGTGCTGGCCGGGGTGGCGAAGGGTTCTCTCGCCGATATTCCGTTGCTCTCGAGGGATGTGTGGAGGCGGATGCGGCCGCTTGTCGCCGGGGCTTCGTATCACCGCACAGGGTTTGTCGTCGATCGGTTTTTAGCCTCCCTTCTCGCCCCTGGAAGTATCGCGGTTTTGGACCTGGTGGTTCGGGTGCATTCGGCGATAGGACGAGTGCTCAATCATGGCGTGGTCGCTCCGATCGTTCCGCGGTTGGCTCGACTCGCGAGCGAACAATCCTGGCGTTCGTTCAATGCGCTATGGAGCGAACGCGTGTGCTGGATGGGATGGTTGAGTGCAGGGGTGGTGCTTGTGCTTTTCTTTGGGGCGTTCGCCGTGCACCACTTGGATCTGCTGGATCAACTGAGCCGCGTCGGCACCTTACAGGCCGGCGATCTGAAAAGGATGTGGATCATCCTGATGAGTTGTTCCGGCGTCGTACTGGTGGGCGGCATCAATCACATATTGGTGAACGCCTTTTATGCCCAGGGCGACATGACGACTCCCGCGAAGATCGAGGCCCTAACCTATACGGTGGGATTGATATTGAAAGGGATTGGGGTATGGTTCGCCGGGCTGATCGGAGTCGCGATCGCGATCAGCGCGTATTATCTGCTGAATAGTGTCATGCTTGGCATGGTGCTGAGGAAACGCACGGCGTCGCACCTTCGAGAACAGGCAATGATCCAGGGCAAGACTCTCATGCCGGGAGAACTCCGTTAGGTTGCTATGTGTGGAATCTGTGGTGTTGTCAGGCCGGCAGTCGATCACGCCCTTTCGGAAACGATCGACCGAATGGCTCGCGCCCTGCACCACCGGGGGCCGGATGGGTCGGGACAGTGGGTTGATTCAACGGGAACCGTCGGGCTGGGACACGCGCGCCTGGCAGTGATCGATCTGGCCGGAGGCCGGCAGCCCATGATTTCGGCCGACGAGCGCTACGCCATGGTCTATAACGGTGAAATTTATAATTTCCACAGTCTCCGGGAGGAGCTTGAACGGGTCGGAAAAAGGTTTCGCACGCAGTCCGATACGGAAGTGCTCCTCGAAGCATACGGCTATTGGGGGGCCACCTGCCTGTCGAAGTTCCACGGCATGTTTGCGTTGGCGGTGTATGACACCGTGGAGAACGAGCTGTTTCTCGCGAGAGACAGAACCGGAATCAAGCCCTTGTACTATGCCACGCTCGACGGGGCATTCTGCTTTGCATCGGAAATCAAAGCGCTCCAAGAGCTGAGCGCTCGGTCGCTTACGTTGAACTATGCCTCCCTCGTCGATTTTCTCCTGCTCAGCTATACCGTTCCGCCACGCACGTTCTTCTCGGAAATCCAGGAAGTCGAGCCCGGGTCGTGGTTGCGTATCACGAGGCGAGGGATTGAGCGTGGGACATACTGGACGTGGAAGCGGGAGCCGGCCGATTGGAGCGAACCGGTTTCTCTTGAAGCCGGCCGCCGTGCCATTTTGGAAAGCCTGAGCGAACAGCTTGTCGCAGACGTGCCGATCGGGGCGTTCTTGAGCGGAGGAATTGATTCGTCCCTTCTGCTCGCGATGCTCGTCAACGATCTCGGGCGAAAGGTCCCATCATTCACGGTTGCGTTCGGTGAGACCTCTTATGACGAATCCCCCTCTGCGGCGATGGTGGCTCGACATTTGCGAACGGATCATCATGAGATCCGTGTGCCGGTCGGACAGGGAAGCCTTGCGCTGATCGACGAGGTGCTTTCGCAATTCGATCAACCATTCGGGGACTCATCCGCCGTTCCCTCCTACCTGATGTGTCGAGCCGTCAGACCGTTTGTCAAGGTGGTGATAGGAGGAGACGGTGGTGACGAGATGTTCGGGGGATATCCCCGTTATGCTTACGCCGATTTCGCCAGGACATTGGGCCGTGCGCCGACCTGGATTCTGCGGGCAATGCTCCTCTTCTCTCGCACGGTGTCGCGGGTCTCGCCCTCCGAGCGGGTGCGACAAGTTCAGAGATTGTTACGGGCAGCGGAAGCGTCCGGCAACGAGCGACTTCTGGCCTTGTCCTGTTATCTGTTCCCCGAAGAATTGCATGGCATGCTGACTCCTTCCGCCAGGCAGAAAACCGCCGATTGCGTTCCTATCCTCATGGGCATGGGTGACCGCTCAAGGGGAGTCGGTGGCGCGGATTTCATCGATGCCACGATGCACACGGCCTTGCCAGGCGACTATTTGAGAAAAGTCGACATGATGAGCAGCGCCCATGGCCTGGAAGTCCGCATTCCATTCCTGGGAGAATCGGTGTTGGCCTGTTCGGCTCGGATACCGGAGCGCTGGAAGTACTCGGTCGGGGAGAACAAGCGGCTCCTTCGGAAACTTGCCGAACGCTACTTGCCGCCGGAGATCTGCCGCAGGCCAAAAACGGGGTTCGGATTTCCGTTCGATGCCTGGCTGGGGGATCAGGGGCGCCGTGAGCTCCATCGTCAACTGTGTTCACCGACGGCACGCGTCAGAGATATTGTGTCTGCCGGTTACCTTGAGCGATTGATCCGGTGCTTTGTCGAGCAACGATGGGACGACCTTCGGATCAGCAGATACAACTTGTATCAACGGGTCTATTGCCTCTGGGCCCTGGAGCGATGGTTGCAACGGTGGAACCCGAATCTGTGAGTGGCGTTCATTGGCATTTAGTTTCGACGGAACGGATGAACAGGCTGTGAAGGCGATGACTCCGGGCTCGCATCGTGCGTCACTGTCCGTGATGGTGGTGACCCTGTTGTTGTCCCTGTTCGCCTGCGGCACGTGTCTGGAAATCGGATTGAGGCTGCTGCCGGTCAGCGAAGGGTTCCGTGCGCTGGCTGTGAACGATGCGAACCCGATGTACCGCTATGCGCCGAACCGCACGGCTGTGTGGTCCAAAGGATGGAATTTCTCCATTACGAATCGTGTGCGAACCAACAATCTGGGGTTCATTTCCGAGGTGGACTACGCTCCGAAACACGCCGCGCCGTTGCTGGCGATCGTCGGAGACAGTTACATCGAAGCGGCCATGGTTCCGTCCGATCAAACGGCGGCGGCGCTCTTGAGGCGTGACATTGGAGCGAGAGGGTCTGTGTATAGTTTCGGCGCATCCGGGTCGGCGTTGAGTCAGTATTTAGCGTACGCGAACTACGTTAAAGACGTCTTTCGCCCCGAGGGCCTCGTGGTGACTGTGGTCGGGAACGATTTTGATGAAAGCCTGCTGCGATACAAGCAGGTGCCGGGGTTTCACTATTTTTCGCAGAATGGGACCACTGAGTTGCAGCTCATCCGGCTCGACCGCGAAATTCCGCTGTGGAGGGATTATGTTGCGGCCTCCTCCTTAGCGATGTACGTCGTGGCAAATTTGGAAGTCGCGGGCCTGCTGGATCGGAGTCTGAAGCGAATGAAGGGTTGGTTCAGTGCAGACCTCGACACGAACACGTACGTGGGGAATACCGTCGAGCATGCTGATCCAGCGCGGATCGCCGATTCCAAAACTGCGGTCGACGCGTTCCTGAGGCAACTGCCGGATAGGGCGGGGCTGCCTGCGTCGAGCATTCTCCTTGTCGTTGATGCTCCCAGGCCTGAGTTGTATGAGCCTGTTCGACGCCACGCAGCCACGCGCAGTTATTTTGGGCTTATGCGCGCGTATTTGATGGACCGGGCCGTCGAGAACGGGTTCGAGGTCGTGGATATGGAACGCGAGTTTCTTGAAGACTATTCCCGGTCCGGCCGGCGCTTCGAACACCCTGACGATCATCATTGGAACAGCGTCGGACATGAGGTATTCGCTCGAGCCGTGAGGAAGTCGGCGGTCTATAAATCGCTTTTCGGCGGGGCTCGGCAGGAGGTGGGTGCGAAGTGAGCGGTATTGTCCCGGCAGTCTTCATGGCGTGCCCGCCGGAACGAGGGCGTTCCAGCAAGGCGCTTCGTGTGTGTCATGTACTTCCCGGCCCCGCAGATTCGTCCAATATGATTTTCGCCAAGAATCAGATCCTGGCGCTATCCAAGGCCGGGGTGGAGTGCCGCTCGGTGTTTCTGCAATCACGGACGTCCCCTGTCGTGCTCGTTCGAGAAGTCACACGGCTGCGGAGAGAATTGGCACAGTTTCATCCGGATCTCATTCATGCGCACTACGGGACCGTGACGGCGGCAGTGTGCGCGCTGGTATCACGGTTTCCGTTAGTAATCACGTATAGAGGCAGCGATCTCAATCCTGGTCCCGGTCTGTTTTCGCTTCGCTCCGCGGTAGGGAGATTGTTGTCGCAATGCGCCGCGCTGCGAGCCAGCCGCATGATGTGCGTCACTACGCAGCTGAAAAATCGTTTGTGGTGGAGGAGAAGATTCGTGGCCGTTGTGCCTAGCGGCGTTGATCTGCAGCGCTTCAGGCCGATGGCGAAAGCGGCTGCGCGTCTACACATGGGTTGGAAATCGGAGGAGAAGGTTGTCATATTTAATGCAGGATTCGACGCGGTACGGAAGCGATTGGACCTGGCCGAGGCTGCCATACGGATGGCTCGTCAATGGTGCGATGACATCCGATTGGAGGTCCTGGACGGTTCTGAAACGCAGGAACGGATGCCGTTCTATCTCAATGCGGCGGATTGTCTGCTCGTGACCAGCGATTGGGAAGGTTCTCCGAATATGGTGAAGGAGGCCATCGCCTGTAATCTTCCAGTGGTCTCAGTCGATGTCGGCGATGTCAAAGAGCGGCTGGCATACGTTCGGCCGTCGAAGATTGTCGGGCGAGATCCGATCGAGATCGGCAGGGCATTGGCCGACATCTTGCTGCAGCCCGAGCGGTCCAATGGGTGCGAGGTCATTCAAGACGTCTCTTCCGAGCATGTCGCTGAACGTGTCATGGCGGTGTATCGGGAAGCCGTTCGCAATATGTGCTGAGATGGGTCAGTCGGCGGGATAGGCCTCGCCAGTGACCGGACTGCTCAGAGCGCGAGATAGGCAACGTGGATTTTTACCTGCTTTTAACTGGTGTCACAATCGTGATTCTGCTTCTCGCATGGCTTGTCTGGAGCAGAACCCGCCATCTCTCATTCCCGCTCGGTATCGGCTTGATCTATTACTGGTCTCTGTTCGGGGCCTGGTCCATCGTGCAAGACCGGCTCGGCGGCGAGAGTGGAAAACGGTACGACTATCTGGAAGCAAAATTGTTTCCCGTCATGCTTGATGACCACTACTTGATGACATTGCTGCTCTATGCGGCGTTCATCATTGTGATCGAGATCGCGCTGCTCCTGTTCTTGAAGCCGGGGCCTCTGCCGGATGACACCTGGATGGCCCCGATCGATGTGTCCCATGGAGTCTTGCTTTGCCTGGCGGTGCTGTGCGGGATTGGCAGTTACGCGCTCATCCGCGAGCCCTTGGAAATGGCCGACAGCATGAACCTCTCCACCTATCTGGTGACGCGAGGAGGATTGGGAGAATTGCCGCCCTATTTCACCATCCATCAGTTGCTGAGCCGCGGAGCGATGCTGTCAACCGCCATCGGGTTGAGCATTTTGAGCAGCGGCAGAGAGGCGCGTCTGTTCGTCGGTTCAGGCGGATGGGCCGTACGGGCCGGATATCTGGCCGTTGCGGCCGGCCTTTTCTGGTTCGCACTCATCCTGGGGAACAAGAATGAATTGCTGTTCGTCGGCATCGGAGGGGGTCTCCTGTACCTCGCCAATGCAGGGCGTCCTCGATTAAGTGCGTTGACGCTCATCGGTGCGGTCGGCTTTGTCGGGTTGTGGCTCGTCGACACGTTGCGCGGTTTGCCGCTGGCGGCGGTTG
>JBEIQG010000153.1:0-8950 GCA_040376625.1 Nitrospira sp.
ACAGATCTTGAAAGTCGGCGATGATTATCCGCAGCAAGACCTGTCCTGGCAGACAGGCGGTAGCAGATGCAGATGATGAAAGCAGAAAATGATGGCTCGTTGCTTCCTCCAATGACAAGATGGGTTGCTCGATCGTGACCGTGCCGTCTTCGGTGATGAGTTGATCCAGGCTGTATGGAAGAGCTGGGACGGTCGGGGCGCTATGAAGAGTGCATGCACCCGAAAGACAATGAGACACCAGATTAATCAAATAGTGGATAAAGGCTCGTATGACGAAGATTCTTGTCATAGACGATGATGCCCGCGACCGGACTCTCCTAGCCGCCGTCCTCGAGGAAAAAGGATATGAAGTTATTTTGGCAGATAGTGGTGGGGCAGGGTTGACGTTATGTCACCGGCGAACTCCTGATGCTGTCGTGTTGGACCTCAACATGCCTGGAATTGACGGTCGGAGCTTACTGCAGCAATTGCGGATACTGCACCCCACCCTACCGGTCGTAGTTTTTAGTGGACACAGCACTGAAGAGGTTGAGCAAGAGATGCTGAACAAGGGCGCCACGGCCTTTATTCAGAAGGCATTTTCGCTCGATCGACTTGGGTCGGCATTGCAGGAGGTCCTACCCTCCCCCCACTCAAACTGACAGCTGATTCGCACACAAGAAGACTCAGACCCACTCCGGCCATGCGTAGCGCTATGCGAACACAATCAATAATGAACGTCCGCTTTCCGGCGTGGAGCTTGCCGTAGCGACTGTCGCCAAGTGGCCGATAGTCGCAGTTGAATCTGACAGCAGCTATTGCCTGGGCACACCAAGCCCGAAAGCACCCTGCGCTACCTCGGCATCGAAATTGATGATGCCCTGGAGTTGGCCGAACAGACGGAGGGCCGGCTGTCCCATATTGGCTAGTGGGTCTGGCAACGCCCCAAAGCCAACGGACGCTGTCCGACTTACAGTAGACATACTCTACTTCTGACTTGAGGGTTTGCTGTCACTCTAAAGCCGGTGCTCTCCTCACGACTTTCGGTGCCTGCATCTATGAAATCCGAATTAATTCGCCATTCCCGGGAGCAGGTGTCCGATCGCGCAATGTGCGGCAGCAAGTTCCATTCGCGATGGCGAGTGTGACGACGATCAGAATCGCCGCGACGGCGGATGTGATCCGCATACCGGTCACCGGGGCGGCATCGGACTGACCCTCAGCATGCTCACGAGGCCTGCCACAAACGTCAACACCGCTCCGATCCCAAGACCGATCTGAGGCGCCGCATCGGCGGATGCTATGGTAAAGAGCAGGGTCATGATAACCGCACCAGCGGTTTGCCCGAACAACCGGGCGGTGCCCTGCATCCCTCCCGCGGCGCCACTCCGCTCGTTCGGTGCCGAGAGAAACATGTTACGGTTGTTGGCCACATTAAAGAGGCTGAAGCCGAGGCCACAGAGCGTGGTGAGCGGTATGAGCAGCAGCGGGTCGCCCTTCAGCGGCCACAGGGCGGCAACCCCGAGCCCAGTCGCGAGACACAATCCGCCCGCGGCACTAAGCCAAGCGGTCGACAGGCGGTCCGCGAGTCGGCCTGCGAACGGGGCGGCCATCGCAACGGTTAAGGGCCAGACCGTCATATAAAGCCCGGTCGTCAACGTGTTCTGCCCAAGCTCGTGCTGCAGGTAAAAGGGTAGCGCAACCATGCTCGCGGTCTGTCCAGCAAAACAACAAGCCGAGGCGATCACCGAGAAGCGGAATGAATCGGCGCGGAGCAAGTCGAGCGGGATCAGTGGAGCCTCCTTCGGCATTTCCCGCCGAACCAGCGCCACCAGCTCGAGGGCCGCGGTGGCGAGCAGGACGGCAGCCAGCGCCGGTCTGCTTGGGAGCAGTTCTGCGCCAATGACCAACGACGCAAAGGTTCCGGCATTCAACGCCACACTGAATAGGTCCAGCGGACGTGCCGTCCCGCCGACATCTGGTAGCGCGCGGGATGCGAGGAGCACTATCACACCCACTGGGAGGTCGACGATGAAGAGCCAGTGCCAGTTTGCGGCTGATAGGACCGCCGCGCCGATCGCCGGTCCGGCGGCAGACGACAGCGCGACGGCAAGGGCGTTCCAGCCAATAGCGGCGCCGAGCTGCCGATGTGCCACCACGACGCGCAGCAGCGCGACGCCGAGCGCCATGACGGCGGCGCCGCCGAGCCCTTGAAGGAATCGGGCCGCGACGAGCCAGGGCAAAGACGGCGCCAGCGCACACAACAGGGACGCTCCCGTGAACAGCGCAACGCCCACCGTGAACACCCGGCGATAGCCCAGGCTTTCCCCGAGCGCGGCGCAGGGCAACAGGGCCATCAAGAGGGCGGTCTGGTAGGCGGTGATGACCCAGACCGACGTGGCTGGCGTCACGTGCAGCGATCGCGCGATCGTCGGCAGAGCGACGTTTGTATTGGACGCGTCCAACACCACCAGCACCATGGCTGCCAGCACAGAAGCGATCGCGATCGTGCGCCTTGGCTCGTCCAGCCCCGACATTGCATCATCGGCATGCCTCGTGGATCGCATTTTCTTGCGGTCATCGTCTCGCGCAGGCGACATCGATCCGGGGGGCATGGGCCAAGGCGGATTGAAAGCGATGAATATCGGCGCCAAACGTCGTCCTATGGCTCGGGTGAAGGACATGATTACGACGCCCCCAGAGTCCAGACGCCTTCCCGCTCAACATACCGCGTCACTCTGTGTTGTTCTTGGTCCTCCTTCTTCAAATCACGCTCTGTAAAGCGGAATAGCAGCGCGGGCCCGGAAATGCACCGTGTGTCATGGATATCTCCCGGTAGATACACCTGGACCTGTCCGGGACGGACCAGCGTGGAATCCCTTTTCACGAGTTTCACGCTCCCGTCCGGGCCCTCGATCCGAGCATAGGTTCCCATCTCGACTTCGCCTTGCTGGATCGCATAGATGACCCACCCTCTGCCGTGATCGTGCGGTGGCCTGTAGAGCCCCGTCTGTTCGGTGTGGGCCAACAGCACGAATCCTTGTGCCGGATCCCGGTACAGTTCGCTGTTGGCCGGAGCGTCCCGGTGCAGTGCCGCCAACCATTCCTCCGTGGATGACGCTTTGACAAGTTCCTCCGCATGCTGGCGACAGCCTGCGACCACTTCGGAGGTCAGAGGTCCCCAAATCTGCCTAACTCCCTCAATAAACTTTTCCAGCGAATTGCCAGCCATGTGTTCCCTTTCTGTTCGGCGTGGATAAGCCAGGTTCAATCGATAGTCGAAGTATAAGTAACGCACACACATGGCGGAAGACGCACTGTCTGCACAATGTGATTGCGTTTAACGCCATATCTCGATACGATCAATGCATGGTGCGACCCGATTTCAATTTGCTTGTCACCCTGGATGTACTGCTCGCAGAAGGCAACGTGACGCGTGCTGCCCAACGACTGCAGCTTAGCTCGTCGGCAATGAGCCGGGCTCTGGCGCGATTGCGTGAGACGACGGGCGATCCGCTGCTGGTCAGAGCCGGACGGGGCCTCGTTCCCACGCCCCGAGCGCTCGCACTCCGCGAACGAGTCCGTCAGCTCGTGCAGGACGGAGAAGCGGTTCTGCGACCTGCCGAAAAACTCAATCTCAAGCGGATAGAACGAATATTCACGTTGCGGACGAGCGAAGGCTTTGTGGAGAACTTCGGACCGGACCTCATTGCTCGTGTTGGCGAGGAGGCTCCCGGCGTGCGGCTGCGCTTCGTGCAGAAGCCAAACAAAGACAGCGCGCCGCTTCGCGACGGAACCGTCGATCTGGAAACAGGCGTTGTGGAGAAGACGACGGCTCCGGAGCTGCGTGTACAGATATTGTTCCGGGACCGTTACATAGGCGTCGTGCGAAAGGGGCACCCACTGAGCAAGGGAAAGATCACGCCCTCCCGTTATGCGACCGGTAGACACATCTGCGTCTCGCGGGAGGGGCTCGACAGGGGGCCGATCGATGAAGCTTTGAAGCCGTTAGGGCTGGAGCGGGAAATCGTCACAATCGTCGGTGGCTTTTCCACCGCGCTGGGCCTGGCTCGGGCCTCCGACCTGATCGCCACTGTGCCCGAACGCCACACCGGCAACCTGCGCGCCGGAATGCATAGCTTCCCCCTTCCAGTCTCCATGCCGGAGTTCACGGTTTCCTTGCTCTGGCACCCGCGGCTGGATGCCGATCAAGCGCATCGCTGGTTGCGTGGCCACGTTCGGGATATCTGTGCGGCGATCCGCTGAAGGACTGAGTCGTCCAAAATTTCCCAGCAGAACTCAGTCCTGGAGGTGGGTGTTTGACCGCTTGGAGCAGCTGAGCAGACTTTGCGCCTTTGAAGACAACAATGTCTGCTGTGGAAGTAGCGCGGTCGATTGCAGCGAGGGCTCTGGATGACCGCTCCTGGCCGATGTCTGTCCTCGACCCTTAGCCGAAGTACATGACCGACCGCTACCGGAAGGGGGGGCTTACGCCGATCCGCACCAGAACCCGTGATAAATGGTCCCACCGTCGCAACTCATTGAAACACCAACGAGCATCGCATATTCTTCACGAACAGTAGTGGCCTTTTATACGGATAAAAATTGGCAAAACCGGTTCTTATACGGATCGGCCTAAGCATAGTTATGCTGCAAACAACTATCCATCGAGGGAAAGCCCATGAAAGCCTGTCATTTGACTGAAATGACCGTGAAAACACGCAGACAAATGGAAGAGTACCAAAATGAATCTTGTCCCGATTACACTAGAGCTAGCTGTTAGCCCGCGCATCCAGAGTTCCGATTTCTTGAAAGAACTGTGCGTCTCAACCATCGCTATGTACCCGGATGGGGCCCCGGTCTCGCCTTGGACGGGATACTTGGCAGAGGAACAGGGCGTGTTTCTCGGAACGTGTGCATTCGAAACTCCCCCTGTGTCTAGGGAGGTTGAGATTGCATACTTCACTTTTCCGGAGCAAGAAGGGAGGGGAATTGCAACTGCAATGGCGCAAGGCCTTATTGAACTCGCCAACAAGCATGGCGTGGTGAAGATCAAGGCTCAAACGCTGCCAGAGAAGAATGCATCAACCCGTATTCTTGAAAAGCTGGGCTTCGAGTTTTCAGGTCCAGTGATCCATCCAAAGGATGGTGAGGTATGGGAGTGGCATAAGTTAGGAGCAGTATAACAAGTCGTTCGAGCGGACGGCCCTCACGGGCTGCCGCTCAACTCCAACGTTAATGCTACAGGCCTGAGGACCGCTTCATAGCGGTGCGATCCCGGCGCCGAACTTCTGCTCTTGGCCGGGAGCGACCTTTCGAGGCCCGAGTTCATCTGACGTTGTCTGTCCGATTAAGTACCGACTAATACAAATCAACCTGGCGACTAGTCCTGCACGGCCAGCGCGGTTCCCGCCACCACCGCCCCTATCACTCCCTTGCCGCCGCCGGCGCGACGATCAGCCCCTCCCTCAGCAACACACGCATCGCCTCATGGGCGGCACGGATCTTCGACTCCGCCAGAATGTGGACCTGGTCGCGCGTTCTGGCAATCATCGCGAGTCCCTGCTCCTGCGCCTTAGTTGCCGTGGCCACAGCCAATCGCATCGGCACATGCCATTCATCCATCGTCGGTAGAATGCTGTCCTCATGGATCCCGCGCTCCCGGGCGCACAGCGCCAGTTCATGGGCCGCGGCGATCGCCATCTCATCGGTGATCGCCCTCGCCCGGACGTCGAGTACGCCCCGAAACATGCCGGGGAACACCAACGAGTTGTTCACCTGGTTGGGGAAGTCGCTGCGGCCTGTGGCTACGATTCGCGCGCCTGCGTCTTTCGCGTCCCAGGGCCAGATCTCCGGAACGGGATTGGCGCAGGCGAACACGATGGCGTCCCTCGCCATGCTCTGTACCCATTCAGGTTTAATGATCCCGCCGGCCGAGAAGGCCACACAGACATCAGCCCCCTGCAATGCCTCGGCAATGCCGCCTCGCAGACCGGCAGGATTCGTGCGGAGGCAAACGTTCCATTGCTCGCTGAACGCAGGATCCTGCTCATACTCCCGCCGGTGCGTTCCGAGAATGCCTCCTGCGTCGCAAGCCACAATGCGGGAAGGGTCGACCCCGCAGACCGTGAGAAATCGATAGGTCGGCACGTTCGCCGCGCCCATGCCGATCATGGCGATCCGAACCTGCCCCATCTCTTTTCCGACGACCTTCAACGCGTTGATCACACCGGCCAACGCGACCGTACCGCTCCCCTGTTGGTCATCGTGCCAGACGGGAATCGAGCTGTCGACTCGCAGTTCACGCAGAATCCTGAAACACTTGGGCATCGCGATATCTTCAAGATTGATCGCACCGAACGAAGGTGCCAGTAGTCGAACGGTCCGGATCAGTTCGTCCGGATCTTTCGTATCGAGACAGAGCGCGACCGCATCCACCCCGCCGAGATACTTAAACAGCAGCGCCTTCCCTTCCATCACGGGAAGCCCCGCTTCCGGTCCAATGTCGCCCAGGCCCAGCACTCTGGTGCCGTCCGACACCACGGCGATCGTGTTCCCCTTGTTCGTATAGTCGTACACGAGTTCGCGGTCGGCCTGAATGGCCCTGCAAGGAGCCGCCACGCCTGGTGTGTACCACACCGAAAAATCCTTCAGACTGCGGATCGCACACTTCGGCAAGGTCTGCATCTTTCCCTTGTAGTATGCATGTAGCCGCAAAGCCTCCGCCGCCGGTTTCGACGCTTGTGCCAACCACTCGGCTTTCTCCGTCATCATGGCCCTCCCTCCGACAGCGAACGGATCACAGGATCGGCACCGGACAACCCGGACTCCATGCCGGCCTCAGCCTCCCATAGTCGGCTTCAGAAGCGTTCTCAATTCCGCGTACGACCTCGTATTCAACACATCCTCCTTTTCAAGCCATCCCCGCCTGGCCTGCCCGATCCCGAAGCGCGCATTCTCCAGGTCCAGCCTGCTGTGCGCATCCGTATTCACCGCCAGCAACACGCCTTCCTCCTTCGCCATCCGGCAATGGATGTCCGTCAGATCCAGTCGTTCCGGATGGGCGTTAATTTCGAGAAAACATCGGCGCTCGCGCGCCTTCCGGATGATGCGAAGCATGTCCACCTGATAGGGCTCACGCCGGCCGATCAAGCGCCCGGTGGGATGGGCCAGGATTGAGAAATGCGGATGGGCCATCGCCTTTAGAATGCGCTCAGTCTGTTTCTGCGTGGGCAGTTTAAATCGGCTATGAACCGCGCCGATCACCAGATCCAACCGGCCGAGCACCTCATCCGGCAAATCCAGATTCCCATCCTCCAAAATATCCACCTCGATTCCCTTGATAATCGTGATCCCTGACAGGGTGGCATTCAACCGGTCGATGTCTTCCATTTGTTGCAGCAGCCTGGCCGAATCGAGGCCCTTGGCCATCGTCAACCGGCGGGAATGGTCCGTGATGGCGAAATATCGCAATCCGCGCAGCCTGGCGGCCTCCGCCATTTCCTGGAGACTGTGACGGCCGTCGGTCGCATTGGTGTGAGCATGAAGATCGCCCTTCAGATCGTGCAGGTCTACAAGGTGCGGCAATCGCCCGGCCTTCGCCGCTTCAATCTCTCCCCGCCCCTCTCTCAATTCCGGTGGAATCCAGGGCAGACCGAGGGAGGCGTAGACGGATTCCTCCGTCTCTCCCGCGATACGCTGGTCCCCACGAAACAGGCCATATTCATTCAGCTTCAAGCCGCGCTGTTGAGCCAATTGCCGGAGCACGACGTTATGCGCTTTACTGCCGGTGAAATAGAGCAGCGCCGCTCCGTAACTGTCTTGAGGCACGACTCTCAGATCCACCTGCAGGCCGCTCTGGAGGCGGACACTGGCCTTCGTCTCGCCATGTGCCAGCAGGTCGCGGACTTCCTGATAGGCCACAAAGCGATCCGTGACGGTGCGCCCCGCCTCAGCCGTCACCAGAATGTCCAGATCGCCGATGGTTTCCAGTTCACGACGATAACTCCCTGCCGCCACGACCCGGCCGGCACCTGACGATTGTTCCAGGTACGCCACTAGAGCCTCGGCAGAGGGGATCACCATAGCCCGCTTCACTCGTGGGACTTCGGCAAGACGCGCTGCCGATGCGGCGAGGATCTGCTGTTCGGTTTTTTCTCCGAACCCCGGCAAGGTCCGGACCCGGCCTTCCTGCGCCGCTGCCTGCAATTCGGACAGGCTACGGATCTTCAGCTCCTGCGCGAGCCGCTTCACCCGCTTGGGCCCGAGCCCGGGAATGCGGAGCAACTCCATGAGCGTCGCCGGGACCCTCTTGCGCTGGG
Organism: Nitrospira sp.; assembly: GCA_040376625.1. Lineage (GTDB taxonomy): Bacteria > Nitrospirota > Nitrospiria > Nitrospirales > Nitrospiraceae > Nitrospira_A. The sequence continues at coordinate 8,301 of JBEIQG010000153.1, forward strand.
CCTCTAAGGCGCCCGTGGTTCCCGTTGTGAGGATTTCTTTGATCTTTCCCGCCAGATCATCACCGATACCCGGAAGGCTGGTGAGATCCTCGCCCCTCGCCACCATCTCCCCCACCTCGGCAGGAAGATCACGGAGCGTTCTGGCAGCGAAACGATAGGCTCGGACCCGGAATGGATTGGCGCCTTCGATCTCAAGCAAGTCGGCCATTTCCTCGAAGGCCGTCGCGACCTTGGCGTTATGCACCGTCATGATCGCTCCGTTGCTCTTGCAGGATTGCCGGCATGCATAGGTTCCTCACCGACGACCCGCTGCTTCCGACCATCCCTCATAACAACCGATTTTTAAGCAATGAGCGGGCCAGGCACCGTCGGCAGGCATGAGCATCGGCCGGGTTTCGATCAGCCAGGACTATTCATGAAGACAGTCGAGAGGAGTTCGAGACAGAAGCCAGCCGGAGGTTCTCTCGAGCGAGACCAACGCAGTCATACTGGCGGTCCGTCGAGGAGGCCGAACGAGAAGAGCCCCGCCGGACGGGAGGATCGGACGACAGAGCAGACATTCATAAACAGCCCGGGCTCGGCCCCAGGCTGGTTGGGCAGGCCTATGGTATCAAGCGACGCCTGGTCTCGGCGACCCGGCGCCAGCAACG
>JBEIQG010000128.1:0-10952 GCA_040376625.1 Nitrospira sp.
CGCTCGTAGACCTGCGCGAGACGATCGAGCGGTCTCAGAAGGGTCCGGTCACGCCCTACCAATTTTCTTCCGCGCGCCAGCACCTCAGGACCGCCGCATAACTCCAGCGCTTCAAGTATGATCCGCCCTCTCGATCTAGACACACCCTCCCGCTTCAGCAATTCCTCAAGCAACGGCATGTCTCTCCTGGCCGCGGCCTGCTCCACGCGCTTCTGGCCATCCTGGGTTAAGCCGGACTTGACCAACAACGCGGTAAAAAATCCAACATGGCCGATCGCAACTTTGAATGAAGACAACCCGACCTGCGCCAAACACTCCAGCAAGAGCGTCAACACCTCGGCATCCCCAGCGACCCCATCCACGCCGATGAGTTCCGCCCCGACTTGAAAAATCTCGCGGTCGCGGCCTGCATGCTCGCGCTCATACCGGAACACAGAGGTGCGATAAGAAAGCCGTAACGGAAGCTGCTTACCCATCATACCCATGGCGACCGTTCTGGCAATCTGTGCCGTGGCATCCGGACGGAGCAGCATCAGCCGACCCGTGGTGCGATCGACCAGTTGGTAACATTTTTCGATCAGTTCTGACTCTAAGCCCGGCGCGAGGACATCCAGGTATTCAAACACCGGCAGGATGATTTCTTCATAGCCTCCGCGCGCAAGCACGGCAAGCAGCGTCTGCTCAAGATGTCGGATACGTCGAGCGGCGTCAGGAAGAATGGTGCTCATTCCAATAGGAATGAGCGACCGTTCTCGACCTGCCACTACTGGTGAGGACAAAGAGGAGGCCTTCAACGAAAGAGCGCCCATGGTCGACTGCCGGGCAATCTACAATCCTTTCGATAGGTCAGCGACCTTCACGGAAAGGATGTGTTTACTGTTCGTAATCTGATCGAGGACGGGCTTTGGAAGCGGCGCATCGAGCCCGAAAATCTGCAAGGCTTTTCCGCCACGCTCTTCCCGAGAACACTGCATCCGCGCGATATTAATATTGTGATCCCCGAGGATATGCCCCACCGTACCGATTACCCCCGGACGATCCTCGTTTTGGATCAGCAGGAGATGGTTGTCCGGCACCACTTCCACCTTGAACTGATCGATTTCAATGATGCGCGGATCTTTACGGTGGTAGAGGGTTCCGGCTACCTGATGAGATTTTTTCCCGGCTTCCACCCGCACACGGATCACACTGGCAAAATCTCCGGCATCGCTGATTTTCACCTCTTTGACTTCGATACCACGCTCCTTAGCAACGACCGGTGCATTCACATAATTGACCGGATCTTCGAGGATGGGGGTTAGAAGTCCCTTCAACACCGCAATCGTCAACGGCGCCACGTTCAAGCCCGCGACCTCGCCACTGTACTCAACGGTCAATCGCTCCAACCCGCCTTCCAGCAACTGCGCCTGTAAAAGACCGACGCGTTCTCCTAGCGAGAGATATGGCTGAAGTTTCGGCAAGAGCTCCGGCGAAACCGAGGGAATATTGACCGCGCCCCTGGCAATGCCTTTCGTGAAGTACTCCACAATCTGCTCGGCAATCCCGATGGCCACATTTTCCTGCGCTTCCGTTGTGGAGGCGCCGATGTGCGGGGAACAGATAAAATTATCCAACGCCAGCAGCGGATTGTCCGGCTTGACCGGTTCATCTTCGAACACGTCGAATACCGCGGCGGCAACCTTTTTGGATTTGAGCGCCTCGCACAAATCACCCTCTTGCACAATTCCGCCACGCGCGCAGTTGGCAATCATGACGCCGGTTTTCATCTTCGCGATGGCCTGGGCATTGATCAGGGATTTGGTCTCCGGAGTCAGCGGCGTGTGCACGGAAATGACGTCGGCTCGGCGGAACAGTTCCTCCAAGGCGACGATCGTGACTCCCATTTTTTCGGCACGCTCGGGCGCCAGGTAAGGATCATAGGCCATCACCTGCATCCCAACTCCCTGCGCGAGCTTGGTGAGGTACCCCCCGATTTGGCCGACACCGACAATCCCGAGCACCTTGTTATACAGTTCCACGCCCATGAATTTTTCTTTTTCCCACTTCCCAAGCTTCGTAGAGGCGGTCGCTTGCGGGATTCGGCGGGACATCGAGAAAATCATGGCCATCGTATGCTCGGCCGTCGTTACGGTGTTGCCACCGGGCGTATTCATGACAACGATGCCGCGGCGGGTTGCGGCCGGAGTATCGACATTGTCCAAACCGGAACCGGCTCGTCCGACGACCTTCAGCTGACTCGCGGCAGCGATGACTTCCGCGGTGACTTTCGTTCCAGAGCGGACGATCAACCCGTCCGCATCCTTGATTTCCCTCAGCAGCTCATCTTTCGGCAGTTTGGTCTTCACCACCACCGTAAAGCCGGCCTTTTCCAACACCTCCACACCTTGCTTCGAGAGACTATCGCTGACCAAAATTTTCATTGTCGTGACGCCTTACCTGACGGTGAGTCTAGGACTTGCCCATAATAATTTCTTGAGCCTTCGCCACCCCGCTGCCGAGTTTTATGGGATAGCCCAGCCCCTTGATGACCATCTCCACCGCCGCCAAGGCCGTGATGACGTCAAAACTATCGATATACCCCATGTGCGAAATACGGAAGATCTTGCCCTTCAGGTGATCCTGACCGCCTGCCGCCGTCATCCCGTACTGGGTCCTCAAATTCTTGTAGACCGCTTGTCCGTCCACGCCTTCGGGTGCCGAAATCGCAGTTAACGCATCACTCGGACGCTCCTGAGGGAAGATGGAAAGTCCAGCGGCCTTGACGCCTTCGCGCATCGCCTTCGCCAACATCGCGTGACGGGCAAAGACAGCTTCCAGCCCCTCGGCTTTCAGAATGTTCATCACTTCCTTCAAACCGAGAATGAGAGACACTGCCGGCGTATAGGCCGTCGTACTCTTTTGTTGATTCTCACGCTCACGCTTAAAATTGAAGTAGAACGCCGCGTTCTTCGCCTTGTCGGCCAAGCGCCAGGCCTTCTCACTCACGCTGGCAAAGGCCAATCCCGGTGGTAACATCAGCGCCTTCTGCGACCCCGTAATAACCACGTCCAAGCCCCAGGTATCGGTCTTCAGATCGAGCACACCCAGGGCGGTGATGGCATCCACCACCAATATCGTCTCATCATATCCTTTGACGATATCGGCCAACGCCTTGACGTCATGTGCCACTGCCGTGGAGGTTTCGCTCGCCTGTACATAAACGGCCTTGATCGAGGGATCCTTCTTCAACGCCTCAGCGACAGCCTGCGGATCCACCGCACGACCCCATTCGACCTTCAACTCGGTTACTTGGGCTCCGAACGCCTTACACAGCTTCGTCCATCGCTCACCGAACTTTCCGCCGTTGATCGTGAGAGCCTTATCTCCCGGGGACAAGAAATTCGAGACCGATCCCTCCATGCCTCCGGTGCCGGACGCCGCCAGGATCAACACATCGTTTCTCGTCTGAAACAGCCACTTCAAGTCCTCGCGGACCTCGGCAAAGAGTTTATCGAATTCAGGCGCCCGGTGATGAATCATCGGTCTGGCCATCGCCAGTAACACCTCCGGAGGAACGGGGGTGGGTCCGGGAGCTAGCAAATACCGTTTCAACATGAGACGATCCTCCTCACTGTGCAGAACGAACGATGTCAGGGATTTAGAAGGGGCGTACGCTACCATAGCCCCCCTGAGGTGTCAAGGTAACAACCCGTGAAGATGCCTATCTTTTCAGCGACTTCACTGCACCATGCAAGATATATTTCTGAAAGTCGGCGCGACTAGCCACGCCCCTATTTTTCGACGCAATCTCTGCGACAACTCAACTCCCTCAATTTCTTGACAAGTTGCGACCTCCTCGATAGGCTACCCCTTGAGAGTCAGTGATCTCACATTCCCTGAACATTTGGGTGGGTACTCTTATGCATGCTCGTTTCCTGGTCACAGGTGTTTGCGCGCTGCCGGTTCTCTGTTTCTGTCTCCTCTCTCTCCCCTGGTCCGCAATTGCAGGGGCGGAGTCACCGACTGCATCTCAAACCGATGCACCCGCAACTCCGGAGACAATGCCGGAGGACGCTCCACCCTCCATTCAGGAACCGGAATACTCGCTGGACGAGGAAGAGCACGCCACTGCCGCGGAACTCGAAGCCGTTGAGCCCCCGGCCCCCATCGCCAGCGAACCCTCGACCGAAGTTCCGCCGGCCGAGGCGCTCCTTCAACTTAAGCCCCTCAATGGCACCACCGCTCGATTCACAGATCTACTGACACCACCCGCAGAAGTGGTTCAGGAAGAGGCCTCCGCGCAGGATCCGGAGTCGGATGCAGCGCCGGCTTACAATGTGCCGATTGTGCTCGACCCATCGGTTCAAGGCCATATTCGATTTTTCAACGTGGCTATTCGCAATCGGTTCGAACAGTGGCTCGTCCGCCTCAGTCACTATCGCCCGCTGGTTGACAGCATCTTCTCCGAATTCCAGCTCCCGAGTGATCTCATTTATCTGTCGCTGGTTGAAAGCGGATTTAACCCCCACGCCTATTCCCGAGCCCGTGCGGCCGGACCGTGGCAATTCATGAAGGGAACCGCCAAGGTGTACGGGCTGCGCGTCGATAGTTATGTCGATGAACGGCGAGACCCTGTGAAATCGACCGTCGCAGCTGCGCGCTACCTGCGGGATCTGTACGACTTGTTCGGCACCTGGCCATTGGCCATGGCCGCCTACAATGCCGGAGAGGGCAAGGTGATGCGAGCCCTTCATACGGCGCAAGCGGAGAGCTTTTCGGACATCGCAAAAACACGGCTGATCCGGCGGGAAACCAAGGAATACGTGCCACGCTTTATGGCCGCTACCATCATCGCCAAGAATCCGGACCGCTATGGCTTTCCCCAGAATGACGTGCAGCCTCATCAATTTGATGAAGTGGTCGTGAAGCGCCCGATCCACTTCAAGGCCATTGCCAATGTGACCGGCATTTCATATCAAGAGCTGAAGGTGCTCAACCCGGAATTGCGGCGTGACGCCACGCCCCCGGATGATGCCGAATATCACTTGAAAGTTCCGGTCGGCACACGGGAGAAGGTTGAACAATTGCTAGATCGTGCCCCGACTCACAAATTTGCACCGCTTCCGATCCCCGTCAGGGGTCGGCGCGTAAAACCGGAGCCGGAATCGAACCACTCGTATCGGGTCCGGGTAGGCGACACTCTTGAGAAAATCGCTAAGCGATTCAACATTTCCGTTAAGACCCTCAAGTCCAACAATAACCTCACAGGTCACACCATCAAGGCAGGAAGCCGCCTGGTCATCGCGAATTAACGCGACCACTTCTCACCGCATCAATTTAAGGAAGCCATTACGGCTTTTTCTTGGAAGGCGCTGCGGCAGACTTGCCTGAAGACTTAGCAGATGCCTCAGATTGAGGAGCAGGCGCCGTAACGGCGGGTACAGGTGTGGCAGCCGCCGGACTCTCCGGAGACTTCTTCACTTCCAACACCTTCACTCGAACGGCCGCTTCACTGGTAAAGGGCGAGTTAGGATAATTCTTCATTAAATCCTGATAGTGCGCGAGGGCCCCCTCAGGACGAGATTGCGATTCTTCCAATTTTGCCAGTTCGAAGAGCACATGGTCTTTGTTCAGCGCACCGGGGATATCAAGGATGCCGGTAAACGCCTTTACCGCCTGATCACGATCCCCCTTCACCAAATAAGCATAGGCCAGCCGCTGCTGCACAAGCCCCAGCAGTGAGGTATGGGAGCTGTGGAGTAACATGAACCGTTTATACGTTTCGATCCCCGCGTCTATTTCATTCGCCAGGACCTGAGCGTTCCCTAGATGGAACAGGGCCAACGGAGCAACGGGGCTTCGTGGATATTGATCCACCACCTGCTTGTAGAGACTGATAGCCTGCGTAAGCTGTTCGTGCCCTTTTTTCGGATCGTCGGCCGGCCGGTTGAGATAGTGCAGCGTCGCTTCCTGATCGAGTTCACGCGCTTTCAGGGTAGTTTGGTAGTCATACCAGAGAACTCCGGCAATCACCGCAGCGGCAACGAGCAAGACTCCCAGCCCGACTAGAACCGCCCGACGCTGTTCCTGTAAGACAAACAGGAACCGCTCCACTCCGGTCAACAAATGAGCCTCATCGAGCGGATCGGCCTTTGCTGGCACTTTGATTCGATAACTCATGCTCTCTCGATCATTCTATGGGCACAGTGAAAGAAGCGGTCGTTTCCGAACGACTCGCGCCTTATACTAGGGAGCAGTCAGCCTTGTCAAATATTCAAGCCCTTCGGGGCGCGGGCGCCATGTTCAGAGAATATCTTCGAAAATTACAAGACCTGCATCTGCTGCGTCGGCTCCGCACCATCGCCTCTTCCACGGGGCCGACGGTTAGGCTCGACGAACGCACCGTGATCCTGCTTTCATCTAATAATTACTTGGGCCTCGCCACCCACCCGGCTGTCGTGCAAGCGGCCGTCGAAGCAACGCGTCAATATGGGGCGGGATCCGGGGCAGCACGTCTCGTCTGCGGCACCCTGACACCCCATGAGGAGCTGGAAACCGCACTCGCCCGCTTTAAAGGCACGGAAGCGGCGCTCACCTTCGGAGCCGGCTATCTGGCCAACATCAGCGCCGTTCCGGCGCTGATCGGCAAAGACGGACTCATCCTGGCCGACCGCCTTTGCCACGCAAGTCTGATCGACGGCTGCCGCTTGAGCGGCGCCACATTTCGCGTTTATCACCACCGGGACATGAATCACTTGGAGCAATTGCTTACCCGCCGGATCTCCAACAAACCCACCCTGATTGTGACCGATGGCATCTTCAGCATGGACGGAGACATCGCCCCGATGAGGGACATTGCCCTCTTAGCGGAACGGTATGGCGCGGCTGTCTATGTTGACGATGCACACGGCACGGGAATCCTGGGAAAAACAGGACGGGGCACCCTGGAACATTGCCAGGTCGAATCGCTTGTGCCCTATCATATGGGCACCTTGAGCAAAGCGATCGGGAGCGCCGGCGGTTACCTGGCCGGATCAGCCGATTTCATTGCCTATCTGGTGAATGCCTGCCGCGCATTCACCTATACGACCGCCCCGACCCCGGCCTCCGCTGCGGCCGCCACGGCGGCGCTCCGCGTGATCAGGCAGGAGCCGGAACGGAGAGCCAGATTGTGGCGCAATCGCCATCGCCTCGCGCAAGGACTCAGTGGCCTCGGCTTCCGGCTTGCCGCATCGGAGAGCCCCATTCTTCCGATCATCGTCGGCGATCCCGATCGCGCAATGCACCTCGCACACACACTCCTGACGCTAGGAGTCTATGCCCCCGCGATTCGCCCACCAACGGTCCCGGCTTCCACGAGCCGGATTCGCCTGACAATCACGGCCGATCACACCGATGATCAGATTGACCAGGCGCTGTCGACGCTGGCGCAGGCTGGTCGTTCGCTGAACATGATCTAGCAAAAATCGCCATTCACAGAGCGGCCGACGACGACCGATTATTTCTCGTCTCTTCTGGGTATTTTCTTGCTTTCTCTCTTTCCTATGGCATGATCGAATCAACTCGACGAGCCATTCTCAACTACTCATAACAGCGCTCGTTTATCCCTACATTCTCTCACCGTATGGAGTGATCCGATGATTGATATCTCCAAACTGTTGACCTTTGGCGTCCAACAGGGCGCTTCGGACTGCCACATCAGCTCCGGTGAGCCACCCATGATCCGTCTGCACGGCGATCTCAAGAAACTTGACCACCCCCCTCTGAGCCAGGACGAAACCCATGCGCTCATCTATGACATGATGAGCGATGCGCAACGCAAGAATTTCGAAGAACATCGCGAGTGCGACTTCTCTTTCGACCTAGGCGACATTGCCAGATTCCGCGTCAACGTCTTTGTGCAAGGGCGTGGATTGGGTGCCGTGTTCCGGACCATCCCGACGGAGATTCTACCATTGGAAAAACTCGGCATGCCGCCGATCCTTCGACAGCTCTGCGACCGCGAAAAAGGCCTGATCCTGGTGACCGGACCGACCGGGTCCGGAAAATCCACGACGCTCGCGGGCATGATCGACTATCTCAACAACACCTTTGAAGGGCACATTCTCACGATCGAAGATCCGGTCGAGTTCGTGCATAAATCCAAAAAATGCCTGGTCAACCAACGGGAACTGGGCGTCCACACGCTGTCGTTCGCTAACGCCCTCCGCGCCGCTCTCCGCGAAGACCCCGACATCATTCTCGTCGGCGAAATGCGGGACCTGGATACGATTCAGCTGGCGTTGACCGCAGCCGAAACCGGACACTTGGTGTTTGCGACTCTGCACACATCCAGCGCCCCGAAAACCATCGACCGTATCATCGACGCCTTTCCTCCGAACCAACAGGCTCAAGTCCGCGCACAACTTTCAGAAACGCTGGAGGCAGTCTTAACCCAGACGCTCCTCAAGAAAACGAGTGGTGGCCGAATTGCGGCGGTGGAAATCATGGTCGGTACTACAGCGGTGCGGAATCTTATCCGAGAAGGTAAACTCCACCAAATTCCCGGCATCATGCAGGCCAGCCAAAAAGATGGCATGCAGACCATGGACATGGCCTTGGTCGACTTGGTCACACGAGGATTGGTGACAAAAGCTGAGGCTCAATCGCGCAGCATGAACGCCAATCTCTTTAGCGCCGCTGCAGGGAGCGCTGCGTAAACGGACACTCCACGCAACTGGAACGGGTTTCCCACAGCATTGGAAAGAGGCCTTTCATGGATGTTCGCACGCTTCTCGAAGTCATGGTCAAGCAGGAATCGTCCGACCTATATCTTACCGTCGATGCCCCTCCGATTTATCGCATCCATGGTTCGACACATCGGACCGATGCCCCGCCGTTCACGAACGAGCAACTTGAATCGCTGGCGCTGGCCCTCATGCGAGGCCAGCAGCGAGGTGAATTCGAAGAGAAAATGGAGATGAACCTCGCCCTCTACTACAAGGACCTCGGCCGGTTCCGCGTGAACATCTTCCGACAGAAAGGCAACGTCGGGCTGGTATTTCGCCACATCAAAGCGGAGATCATGACAGTAGAACAGCTTGATCTGCCGCCCATCGTCAAAGACATCGCTATGACCAAGAGGGGTCTGGTATTGGTGGTCGGTGCCACCGGCTCCGGAAAATCTACGTCCCTCGCCGCGATGATCGATCACCGCAATACCGTGCATGCCGGCCATATCATCAGCGTGGAGGACCCGATCGAATTCGTCCATCACCACAAGAAATCGATCGTCACCCAGCGCGAAGTCGGGTTCGACACACATTCCTTCGGACACGCGCTGAAAAATACCCTGCGCCAGGCACCGGACGTCATCCTCATCGGTGAGATCCGGGATACGGAGACCATGGAAGCCGCGATCACGTTTGCTGAAACCGGACATCTCTGTCTCGGAACGTTGCACTCGAATAATGCGAATCAATCGATCGAGCGCATCATGAACTTCTTTCCGGTCGAACGGCATGCGCAGATTTATTTGCAGCTCTCCTTGAACCTACGGGCCATCATCTCTCAACGGTTGATCCCCTCCCTCGACGGCCGCCGCGTGCCTGCGCTCGAAATCATGCTGGATACGCCGCGCATCAAGGATCTCATCAAACGCTCAGAGATCGACACGCTGAAAGAGGCGATGGAACAGGGCATCGACGAAGGCTGCCAGACATTTGACCACGTGCTGTTGCAACTCTATAAGGCCGGGAGAATCAGCATTGAACAGGCCTTGATCAATGCCGACAGCGCCAACAATCTTCGCCTGAAAATTAAACTGGCGGGGCTGAAAGGGGACGATGCCGTGGCAGCTCTCCTGGACAAGAACGACCGGGATGAGAAGGGGTTCCAGATTCAAGGACAGATGGGTCAGGCCGGAGGCAAAAAGCGCTGAAGGGAGGGGGCGTCGATGACTCCTACACTGGTAGAATTACTCCCGCGCGAGTGCCGACCACACAATTAATCGGAACGCCCACCTAGAGGAGCCAAGGGCCGCCCTTCTACCGCCTGTTCGAGATAGGACGCAATTTTGTCCAACGCACCCGCGCTTAACTTTCTCCCGTACCATGTCGGCATTGTATCAGCGGGAAATCCGGGCACCACATAGGTCCCGGGGGACACCACAGATTCCACGATATACTCACGAACCGTCTGCGCCTGCCCCTTGTATTGTGGATCCGCTAGGCGACTTGCTCCGGTCTTTCCCAGCCACAGTGGCGGACCAACCTGGCCCTTCGCGCCCGCAATGCCGGGAATCTGATGGCAAACCGGACAGCCGGCGCGGACAAAGAGTTCTTGAATCGGCTCCTCTCCCGTCACCAGCGGCACCATGTTCGGGTCAATATTGTAGACAGCCGGGGTTGGATCAGATGGAGGCGAAATATTGCGGATCCCTGCTAGCGCAACCAGGAACACAAGCCCTGCCGCGAACGCGGCAACGGCCTTATGCTTTCTGTTCGTCGGTGGAACAGACGATGCGGCATCTGAATCAGGCATGACCACAAATTAGGAAACTTGCAAAATCCTTGGAACTCGCCCCCGGCTCTATTTCTCGGCATCCATCGCGCAACGAAATCCAATGGTGCGGTCCTGGAAACCAGGCTCCGCCGAGACCCGCGAAGACGCACTTAACGCCACAGGCAAATCGGCCCACGACCCGCCGCGAATCACCCGTTTCTCGCCATTAGCAGGGCCCATCGGATTTTTGTCGGGACTCTTGCTGTAATACGCACGGTCGTACCAATCGGCAACCCACTCGGCCGCATTTCCCGCCATATGATGGAGGCCGTACGGACTCCGCCCTCCAGCCTTCAGCCCGTGGCGGACACTCATTCCTTCCACCCCACCGGCCACACTCACTAATGTAATGGCTTCGCTGACCCACACGCCGCGATTATAATTGGCAATGTCCACGAACGGCTGCATAGGGCCCCAGGGGTAACGGCGCC
>JBEIQG010000190.1:0-7394 GCA_040376625.1 Nitrospira sp.
CAGTATACCATGGTGGTACGGCTCTGTAGTCAGCGGTCGGCGATTTTGCGAGCCGCTCGACCGGCGTTCATGACTGCATGTTCAGACTGCCCGATTTCGACCATCCCCTGCCGGTTCACAATCCTGTCGTGAAAGGCCATTTCACTGTGGTCATTTTTGTGTCAGAAATTATCCAAAACCTTAAAATGTCCTGTATACAGTAGAAGCGATAGAAAGCTCTTAACCACCTGACATTTAACGCTTTTGTGGGGAAACCGTTGCAACAGCGAGCGATTCAAAAATCTAGCTTTTCACCTTCACACGGAAGAGGCCACTGGTTCGATACCAGTATCGCCCACCATTCATTCATTCCGACCGTCTCAACGCCTCTACCCCTGCAACCGCTCAATTTATCTCAATATCCTACGGCAGCCAGCTGCCCGCGCCCTCAACTGGACAGAATCAAGCGCCTAAGCTAGACTTTTCTCACAAGGAACAGACTTCGTTTTTACGAATGTTCCGACAGAAGAAAGAGAGGCATGGTATGCGCGGGACTGTAGCAACGATCATATTGGGACTGATTCTGACCACAGGCTGCTCGACCACCAACCAGATGGCGACACAAGACCAAAACTATAATGCGCCGCTCAGCATTTATAGTGCCATGGACAGCACCTCATTGGTCTATTCCGATCCCATGGCCGCCTCACAAGCCAATGACCACCCTTATCGATGGGCTGCGTTCATCCTTCATCCAGTCGGCCACCTCGTTGACTACACCGTAAACCGCCCCCTCTACGCCATTGCCAGACACGCACCCTATCTCTTCGGTTATACGTCCGAAGATTCCATGATCGACTCGCAACGACGGTAACTGCTCGAAACCTTGCCGGCCGGGACCTCTCCCGGCGGTGAGGTGAGCATTCCTTGCCCGCCCATTGCCAGTCGCATCTCCCTTGCCGTTCAGGTATGCTCGCCACTTCGATCGTGCGCCACGTTCAAGCGGGGCATCGAATCAGGCCATGCATCGTCACCTCTCACTGCTGCCGTTCTTATTCGCTGTCTGCGCCCTCTGGGCGGGATGCGAAACTCCACCACCGGCTCGGCCTCCGCTTCCTCCCTCCGAGAGTGATCTTGACCTCCTGGGCCCCACGAAACTCTGCGATTCCCGTCAGACGTTTCTGGCGGCACATCCTGGAATCATTTCCCACACTCAAGCCTGGGGCAGTGGGCAAGAACTCCGGATCCCGTCTGAGCACAGCCGCTCCAAAAGCGAGGAGTCCTATTTCTTCGACGAAGACGGAACCTTGGTAGGCATGCTGTTCGTGTTCCGTTCCGGACTCGATCTGGCCCCCTACAAGACGCTACGCTACACCCTCTCCCGGCTGAAGCCCAGCCTGGAGTTCTATTTGACCGTGGCGCAGTTGGCCGATCGGCAGAATATGGAAGCCAGCACCATCTATGACACCGGCGACGAAAAAACGACCACTCGATATCTCGTGCTGGGCGATCGCGGTGACCAACGCCTGCTCGAAGCCTCCTTCACGGTTGATCCCTACGTGAAGCTTTTTTCTCCCTACCGTAAGGAATTTCTGGACCGCCTCCGCGATACCGCTCAGCAAACCGGCGGCCAGCACCTCGACACGCAGGGATCTGAGGACAAGGAACCCTTCGCCTCGCTGCAACAGTTCGCACGTGGCCAAACTGCGCAATTGGCCTATTGCGGAACGAAAAACCAGGTGATCGCCCTCGACGCTTACCAGAAAGCCAGCGTCTCGGGATTCACCGGCACGATCTGGCAGGCGGAGCTTCACCACCGGTTGGGCGTCTCCTGGGAAGCGGCCGGCAACTTGGAAAAGGCTAAAAGCGAACTCCTCGCCTCCTTAGCCCTACGCCCCAATTCCCCGGAAGTCGTCAACAACCTTGGTGCCGTGTACTGGAAGCTAGGCGAGAAGAAAAATGCCCTGGCCTCCTTCGAAAAAGCGATATTGATGCGGCCTAACTATGCCATTGCCCGTTTCAACGTGGCCGAGGCCATCGCTGATGACAATCCGCGAAGAGCCATTACTGAATATGAAACCTACCTGGCTCTCGTTGAAGGCATTCTCGAAGAAGCGGACCGCGCTGCCCTCGCCCAAAAGCGTGTCCAAGCACTCAAGCATCAGTAGGCCTATGTGGATTGCAGATGTGTGAGCTACTCGCCCGGCATGGAGCCGAACGTGAGAACCATGGGGGACAGATCAACGGGGAGACTTTTCGGCTTCTTCCTGACTAGTCTTACACTCAATACATAACGTGGTCACAGGGCGGGCTTTCAGCCGCTTGTAGGGGATATCGCCTTCACAGCCCTCGCAAATGCCGTAGGTCTGAGTGGCAAATCGTCCCAGCGCCTCATCGATTTTCTTGAGCAGTTTTCGCTCTCGTTCCCGAATACGAAACGAGAAATGCTGGTCGGCCTCAGCGGAAGCCTGATCACTCACATCGGGGAATACTTCCAAACCGGTTGGATTCGTCAGCACCACGCCGGCTTCAGCCAAAATCGCCGCACGCTGGCCTTCAAGGTCTGCCAGGATATCGGGATACTTGACCCCGTTCGCCTTGTTGGCCTTGGGTGGCTTTCGCCGAGCGACCGTGGTTTTTTTTGCGGGAGTCTTCATCGAATACTCGGAATCGAGATGCCGGTATTGTCTTCAGACCGAATACAGAAATTGGACTATAGCAGCCGGAATTCAAAGGGGTCAATCGGTTCTTGGAGGCTTCGCCGAGGCATCACCATGCCCGAGCCGGAAAATCCCGGTCAGAGATCCCTCCGGCCCTCGATGGACTTGACGAGGGTTACTTCGTCCGCATACTCGATATCCATCCCGACAGGAATGCCATAGGCGATACGGGTCACCCGGACATGATGCGGCTTCAAGAGTCGGGTCAAGTAGATGGCGGTCGCTTCCCCTTCGATCGTCGGATTGGTCGCCACAATGACCTCTTCCACTCCTCCCGCCTTGACTCGATCCAGCAACTCCTCGGCACGAATGTCCGATGGTCCGACGCCATCCAGCGGAGACAGCACCCCGAGCAGGACGTGATAGAGGCCTCGAAAGCCCCCGGCCCGTTCTATTGCGTACAACGTGCTGGGCTCTTCAATGACGAGGATCTTGCTGCGATCCCGCTTGGGATCCCGGCAGAACTCACAGAGTTCCCCCTCGGCAATATTCCGGCATTGTCGGCAGAACGACAGTCCGTCCTTCACCGCCTGAATCGCCTCCGCGAGGCGCATCGCATCTTCCCGTTCAGCCTTGAGCAGATGAAATGCCAGCCGTTGCGCGCTTTTCTGACCGATCCCGGGCAGACGCACCAACTCTCGCACTAACTTCGCCAACAGACCCTGCTGATCAACACTCATAACGAATCATCACATCGGGGAAACACGCCGCCGCCATCAAAACAACCCGGGGATCTTCATTCCGCCCGTCACGGCTTTCATTTCCTCAGCCATCATTTCGCGTGACTTCTTCAATGCATCGTTGCCAGCCGCCACGACCAGATCCTGCAGCATCTCGACATCCCCGGCCTTCACGACTTCCGGATCGATCTTCACGCTCAGCAGGTCCATGGCGCCGTTGACCGTTACCGTTACAATTCCGCCCCCCGCAGTCCCGGAAACGGTCTTGGTTGCAGCCTGCTCCTGCACCTTGGCCATCTGTTCCTGCATCGCTTGGGCTTGCTTCAAGATGTTTGACATATTCCCGAACGGACTCTTCATTCTTGTACCTCCTGCGCCGGAGCTGTCGCGCGAACTTCCGCCAACTCTCCGCCGAACATCTCCAGGGCTTGTTTGACAAGGGGATGCGCCTTCGCCTGTTGCGTCAAGATCAGGCGTTGTTCCTGTTCCTTCGCAACACGGATCTGTTTCATAGTAGGAGCGGCCCCCGGATCCTGTTCCGCCACCTCGACAATTCGAATTCGTACGGCACACCCATAGAGACTTTCCCCCAACGCCGCCAAGGCTTGCAGGTTGTCTTCCTTCTCCAACATCGACCGCGCAGTCGTGGCCTGCTTGGCAAATCCCAACGTGATCAACCCGGCCTCGATCTTGACTAGACGGCCCATTTCAAGAAAGGGCGCGATATTGGGATGACTCGTGGAGACGGCCTCCTGGAACTGCTCCCAATTCACTTCGACCGCGGCAGCCGACACCTCGGCAGATGGAGCAACCTTCGTTGCCTGCAGCACCGGCGCAACAGAAGCCGGAGGGACCACGGGAGCCGATAGGGAAACCGCTGGCGTGCGAGGCGGCGGGGTGACAGAAGGGACCTTTGGGGCGCTCCCGCCAGCAGCTGACGCTTTTGCGACGTTGTCCTGACTGATTTTCACACCGGTAGGTTTGACGACAGGCGCAGAAGGCGATGCCGCCGTATCCTGAGAGTGTTCAGGCGCCTGCGGCACGACCCGGCGGTCGGATGCGGGCTTGTCAGGCTGAACACCGTGACGGCTGGATGTCGGTTGAACCTCAGCATTTCGCAATAATCGGGTGGCACGAACCGCCGCGGTTTCGAGCACAAACCTCGGATGGGCACTGACTCGCAAACTGTCTTCCGCAGCGGCATACATCCGAAACAATTCCTGCAATTGTTCAACGGTGAACCGCTGGGCGTCACGAGCGAACTGCGCCAAATCTTCTTCGGTCGCTTCGATGAGGCTTCGCAACTCAGGCCCTGATGGCACGACCGCCGCCACCAGCAGATTCCGCACATATTCCACCAGATCAGCGCAGTACGCACGCACGTCATGTCCTTGATCTAACAACGCCGCAATGACTTGCAATGCCTTGGCGCTGTCCTGCTGGATCACCGCTTCGATCATGGCCCGTATACGTTCCTGCGGCACCGCGCCGAGCAGCGCCTCGAGATCCTCGTGGCGAATCGTGTTGCCGCCGAACGCAATGATCTGATCCAGCAAACTGAGCCCGTCACGCATGCTGCCTTCGCTGGCCCGCGCCAGGGCCAACAGGCTGCGGTCTTCGATTGTCAGCCCGTCTTGATCGGCGACATGCCGCAACCGCTGTACAATTTCGGCCTTGGAGATCCGGCGAAAATTGTAGTGCTGACAGCGGGACAGGATCGTCGCGGGAATTTTATGAATCTCCGTCGTAGCGAAGATGAATACGACGTGGGCGGGGGGCTCTTCCAGCGTTTTGAGGAGAGCGTTGAACGCCGAATTGGAGAGCATGTGCACTTCGTCAATAATGTAGACCCGATATTGCCCCCGGAACGGTGTAAACTTTACATTCTCGCGAATCTCGCGCACGTCGTCCACGCTGGTGTTCGACGCCCCGTCGATCTCGACCACATCCACCGACGTTCCCTGCGTAATCTCCTGGCAATTCGCACAGGTATTACACGGCGTTCCCGTCGGCCCCTGCTCGCAATTCAGCGCCTTGGCCAAAATCCTGGCAACCGTCGTTTTTCCCACCCCCCGGGTACCGGAAAACAGAAAGGCATGGGCAATCCGCTTCGTCGCGATGGAGTTCATCAACGTCTGCACGACATGCGACTGCCCGATGACGTCGTCAAACGTCCCCGGCCGGTATTTTCTCGCGGAAACCTGATAGTCCATGTTGCATCGACCCTGTCGGGGCAGTGGTACTCGCCGACACCGGCGGCGCCTGACGCGCCGCGCGAGATGTCATCGAAGAAGTGGGGCCAGGTGATCCTGCGGCACACAGAACGAACCGCTTACCGTTGCTTCCTTCCGGACCTGGCGGGGTTCACAGGGTTCTGTTGCACAGGGCCCGGCCCCGTTACGATTACGATATCTATCCCATCCCCTCGATTCGCGAGGCGATGGCCGAGCAAACGTTGATGGCGGAGAGGGTGGGATTCGAACCCACGGTCCCGTTGCCGAGACGCATGCTTTCCAAGCATGTCGATTCGTCCACTCTCGCACCTCTCCGCGATCGGACGACGTCAAGGGGTCGCATCTTATCACGCAGGTTTTGGTGCGGCAAGGTAAGCCGGAGCCCGCAAACCTGGCGCTGCGATGGTGAAGGGAACGTCGGCCTCAACCGGGAGCCCCCGAAAGCCCTGTGGCGACTGCCCCGGGGTGCCACCATTGACCGCTCCTGCGCGCATTCCTATACTGCGGGACTATTTCAGAGGAGGTACGTGATGAAAATCCTGGTCGGGATCGGTGTTGTGATCCTGCTGCTCATCGTCCTGATCGTCGCGCTACCATTCCTCATCGATCTGAACAAGTATCAAGACCGGTACCGCCCCTTAATCGAAGAGGCCCTCAACCGGAAGGTCGAACTCCAGGATATCCGGCTGACCATCTGGCCCCGCATCGGCGCTAGGGTCGGCGGATTTATCGTGCAGGATGACCCCGCCTTCCGCGCAGGCCCCTTCGCCTCACTCTCTTCCCTGGATGTCGGCGTCAAGCTGCTGCCGCTCCTTCAGGGCAAAATCGACGTAGAAGAGATCACCCTGCGCGATCCGGTCATCACGGTCCTGAAAAATCCCCAGGGTCAGCTCAACATCTCAACCCTAGGAACAAAAACACCGGCTCCACCGTCCCCCTCGAAGCCCGAAGCACCCGGGAGTCCACTCCAAGCCCTGGCGCTTTTTGCGGTGGACCGGGTCTCGATCGACGGGGGGAAGCTGTCCTATCGTGACGAGTCCGCCTCGAAACCGACCGAGTACACCGTCACGAATCTGGAATTTCTGCTCACCTCAGTCCACCTTGGCGAAAGCCCCACCCTCCACATGGGGGCGACCGTGCAGCCCTACAATCTGCCGGTCCGGATCGACGGCACGTTCGGACCACTCGTTGAGACTCTGGACGTGAAATCGTTCGCGTTCAACCTGTCCCTGGGGAAGGTGGCCGTCGGCCTCAAGGGACGCGCGGTCGGAGGAAATCTGGATGCGACCGTCAATGCCCTGCAGATCGATACAGCGGATCTCCCTGTCTCGCTGCCGCTGACGAAACCGGTACAGATCAAAGATATGCACCTCACCCTCCATGCCTTGTACCCTCTTCCGCCCGACACGCCACCGGCCAATCAGGTCGATCTGACGGATCTGGGGCTCACCGTGGTCATGGGCGGATCGGCGATTAACGTTAAAGGCACGGCCACCAAAGGCCTGGCCAATCTGACGGCAGCTTCCGCCAGCATCAACTCCGCAGATCTCCCGGTTCCCCTGCCTCTGACGAAACCGGTCGAATTGAAAGACCTGCATGTGAGTCTTCGGGCTAAGTATCCGCCCAAGGAAGGGACCGCGCCGCTCGAACTCGCTGAGATCCCAAACCTGGGCCTGACGGTAGCCATGGGGAGTTCACGTATTGAAGTCAAAGGATCAGTGCTGGGCGGACTGGCGAAAGTGACAGCCGGTTCAAAACTTATCAATACCACCGACCTTCCG
>JBEIQG010000138.1:0-10170 GCA_040376625.1 Nitrospira sp.
GAAGCCGTCACTCCCCTAGCCCCCGCAGCAGAGCCGACCGGAAATCAGCCATGAGCACAGAGCAGGATCCATACGAGGAAGGCAAGCGAGCGGGGCTTCATCCGCTTATCGTGCTGTTCGGCGCCATTCTGGTGATGTGGCTGCTGATCAACCTGGCCGTTCCCAGCGGCAAACAAAAGCAGGCCGCCGGCCCGGAGATTTCGCAGGTGACGAACGAGGATCTGGATGCCGCGCCGGTCATGTATAAAGTCCACACGACGTTGACGGAGTTTAATGCCGTCAGCATCGTGGTGCCGCCACAGGCAACGACCAGTCAGGTCGTCGGTCTCCTCAAACAATTCAAGCAGGCCCGGCTGGCACAGAGCCTCCCCTCCATGTTGCCGGCCACCAGCCCCGGACACAAACTCGGTGACCAGGCCGTGGCTGATCTGTACATTTTCTCCGATCCCAAATATGCGACGCCGGAGGCGGTCGGCACCCTGGCTCGCGGCGCCCACGCCCCGGGCAACCTCTACCCTCAAGCCATTCCCTTCGAAGAAGCGATGGAACATGTCCTGGGGCACTATCGCATCGACCTGAACGACACCAGTAATCCCGATACCGGCTCGCTGGGATTCGCCGATGATTCCGGAGTACACAGCAAGCAGTATCGGCGCATTTTTTGAGCCGCTGCGGCGAAACGCCTCTTCTGAACTGCCTTTATTATCCCCAGGGCCATATGAAGTGGCAGTCATCTCCCTAAGTGTTTTCATCCCATACAGCATCTTGTGGTCCGTTTGGAGCGGACCCCAATGCCTAAAACTTGGGCAGGCCGCTGAAGGACCGATCTGCCGAGGGGCTTATGCGAGGAGGCGGCTGATATTCACACGCTTATCCACAGATTCTGTGCGTTGGGAAATGTGGGCAGGCTGGTCTAGCGACAGTGCCAAGAAATGCAATCGGTCGGACGGAAGAATGGCTCGCGACACGCTGGAAGAGGCTGGTTTCGGAGTCGGGCTCAACACCGGTTCGAGCAGTGGATCGAATATCGCGTCGGATACCACCGTCAGGCGGCCGGAGGATTGGCAACCAGGCCCACGAGACTTTTAATCTCTGCCCGCAATGTATCCTGCTCCGTTTGGACCCACGCCTCCAGTTGCGGAAAGTAGTGCGCGAGCGAACCGGTAAAAGGGGGCACCAACACATCGCCGCGATCCTTCAGCCACCCCTCGGCCTCAGCAATTCGAACTTTCTGGTCACCGATCTTACGGGACAGAAATTTATTCAGCATCAACTGTTGCCCCGGACTCCCGGTGACTGCGCCCAGCAACTTCTCCTTCACATAGTCCAACTCTTCTGCCTGGGCAATCTTCACCCGCACGGCATGGGTCGCCGCCCAGGTGGCCCGTTGAATGGAGTAGTCATAGGACAACACCGGCTCCCGCGGTTCACGAAAGGGACCGGTTACATCGGAAATCACCAATTGGTCATTCAGCATCTGGGTAGTCCTTCTCTTCCTGCTCTCACCGTCATTGACAGCTCATACCCGTGCGGCTTGCAAGTATTGCAGCAGCTTCGCCGCCGTCTCAGCACCATCCCTGATGCAATCGGGAATACCCACACCGCGGTACCCCGCGCCGGTGACCGCCAGACCACCGAATCGTGACAACGAGGCCTCCAACTGCGCAAGACGGTCCAGG
This sequence comes from Nitrospira sp., assembly GCA_040376625.1. GTDB lineage: Bacteria > Nitrospirota > Nitrospiria > Nitrospirales > Nitrospiraceae > Nitrospira_A. The sequence goes on from JBEIQG010000138.1 coordinate 1,680, forward strand.
TGCCCGATCGTATATTGAGGCATGGCCCGATTCCAACGATTCACTTCGACATAGTGCGGAGTCGCCTGCAGGCCCACGATGGAGGCCAGTTCCTCGCGCACACGCAGAACCAAGGCTTCGTCGTCCCGCTGCAAAATGGCTTCCCGCCCCACCCCGCCAAGGTAACAACGCACCGATACATCCTCCGGCGGAGCGCGATGGGGCCATTTGAGCGAAGTCCAGGTAGCAGCAATCAAATCGCGGCCCTCGATTCGTGGGACCACGAAGCCGAAGCCTTGCAACCGGTTGCCCACCGCCCCAGCAGAATAGATCATAGAGATCGTGGCTGTCGAGGCATACGGAATCATCTCCATTAAGCCGGCCGCCATCGGCGTTAGCGGCCGAACAAGTTCAGCACTGACATAGGCCGGGGTAGCCAGGACCAGGGCTTCTGCCGAAATCGCCGTCCCGTCGGTGCAGATCACATCGTACATCCAGCGTCCCGCCTGGTGCGAGCGCACTCGCAAGGATTCCGCTTGAACGCCAGCCTTCAGTACCCCGCCGGCCTGCCGGATATGATCCGTCAGACCGGCCACTAAATCGGTCAGGCCGTTTTTCAGCGTCACAAACATCGTGTGCCGAGGATGTCCGTCGGAAACCTTCTGCGTCCGTGCACGGCGAGCCGCCATCATGCCGCGAATCACACTGCCATGCGCCTGCTCCAATTCATAGAACCGCGGGAACGTCGCCCGAAGGCTCATCTGCTCGGCGTCGCCCGCGTAGATGCCTGCCATGAGCGGTTCCATAACCCGTTCACACGCATGCCGTCCGAACCGGCGGCGGAAAAACGAGGCCAGCGATTCATCATCGGTGGACCGGCGCGGCGGAATCAGCACATCGCAGCCCATGCGGGCAAGATCGAGCCAGGATAACAGGCCGCTGCGAAAAAACGGCCCCAGCTGCGTCGGCGTGAACGTCACGAGACCTTCCGGCAACTCGTGAAGCTGCCCGCCCCGCAACACACTCGCTTTTTTCTCGACCGGATTGGTGTCGATGAGTTGATCGGCGATCCCGAGGCGACGGCAGAGTTCCATTGCCCACGGCTTTTGTGAAAGAAACGAATCGGGGCCCGCCTCCATAACCAGCCGGCCGACCCGATGCGTGAGAATTTTTCCGCCCCAGACCGGCGCGGCATCAAGGATCGTGCAGGTGAGGGCAATATCAGCCGCGGCCGCCTGCTCCTGGAGCGCAAACGCCGTGGAGAGGCCTGAGATGCCTCCGCCGATAATCACAATTGACCGTGGAATGCGCGCCACAGGTGGTGCCGCTAATGGACGAGAGAGGACTCGTGTGCCTCCACAACCGACACCAGGATGTCGATCAGCGGAGCCGAGGCGTTCAACATGGGAATACGTTCCAACTGAAGCCCCTTCGCCAGAGCCAGCTGCTTTAGTTCAATATCGATATCGAATAGAGTTTCCACATGGTCGCAGATGAACCCGATCGGCGCCACCAGGACATGACGATGACCTTCCTGCGCCAACTGACCCACCATCTCTTCAACCGAAGGACCGAGCCACTTTTCCCCGGATCGTCCCTGACTTTGATAGGCAAACAGCGTCCGACGACTCCCGAGTTGCTCACAGACGGCCTGGGCGGTTCCATGTACTTCCTCAGGATACGGATCCTTCATGGCCACCACGCGCTCCGGCAAACTGTGGGCGGTAAACAAGACCGGGACCTGCGCACGCACCCCGGCGGGGAATTGCTCCAGCGTCCGGCGAATATTCTGGACGATGGCGGCGATCAACTGCGGATGGCGATGCCAACTCGTCACAAAGCTGATCGGCGTCTCACTGCCAAGTTCAGCCCGCGCCTCCTCGACCTTTTTCATATAAGCGCCGATACTGAGCGAAGAATACTGCGGGGCCATACACAACCCGATAATGCGTTCCGGCAAGGCCTCGAGCAATTCCGCATAGGTTTCCTTGATAAACGGATGCCAGTGCCGCAACCCCACATAACAGCGGTACCGCGCGTCGCCGGACCGATTCAACCGCAATTCCAATGCCCGAGCCACTTCACGTGTGACATCAAGCACCGGAGATTTCCCGCCGGTCACACGATAGCGCTCGCGGATTTCCTCGACCAGTTCGGGCGAGGTCGGCCGGCCGCCTCGAACGTCCTGAAGATACGGCGCGACATTCTCCAGGCAATCGGGGCCGCCCATGGCCATCAGTAAGACAGCAATCGGTTGTGGCGTCACAGACATGCTCACCGCATGCTCAGCTTGTGTACCAGATCGATCGTGGCGGCGACATGTTCCACGGGAGTATTCGGCAGAATCCCGTGGCCCAGATTGAAAATGTGGCCCGGACGCCCTGCGGCCCGGCGGAGAATGTCCGCCACGCGCCGCTCGATCTCGGACATCGGCCCGAACAACGTCACGGGATCCAGATTCCCCTGCACGGCACGATCGTAGCCTACCAAGGACCAAGCTTCGTCGATCGGGATGCGCCAATCGATCCCGATCACATCGCCGCCAGCTTGGCGCATAGCTTTCAGAATGGCCGTCGTGCCCGTGCCGAAATGGATCAGCGGAACCCCTTCGTGCTTGAGTCCCTCGAAAATCAGCTGCACATGCGGCATGACGTATTCGGCATAGTCCCCGGCGGACAGACACCCGACCCAGCTGTCGAACAGCTGCACGGCCTGGGCACCGGCCCTGATCTGACGGCGAAGATAGCCGGTGATCACCCGCGCGAATTTATCCATCAAGCGATGCCAGGTCTCCGGCTCGCCATACATCATCTGTTTCGTATGGATATAATTCCTGGAACTTCCACCCTCAATGGCATAACTGGCCAGCGTGAAGGGCGCCCCGGCAAATCCGATCAGGGGCACGCGACCCGCCAGCATCTTGCGGGTCAGACTGATGGCGTCCATCACGTACTGCAGTTCGGTGTCATCAATGACTTTGAGCCGGTCTACTGCGGCCCGATCCCGCACAGGATTGTGAATGATCGGGCCCTCGCCCTCCGCGAACTCCAGCCTAAGCCCCATCGGCTCGAGCGGAAGAAGGATATCGGCAAAAATAATGGCGGCATCAAGCGCAAACCGGTCGATCGGCTGCAGTGTGACCTGCGCCGCCAAATCGGGCGTCTTGCACAGCTCGAGAATGGAATGCTTTTCCCGTAACCGGCGGTATTCCACCATGTAACGGCCCGCCTGGCGCATGAACCAGACCGGTGTGCAATCAACCGGTTCGCGCCGGCACGCTTTCAAGAATCGATCATTCATAATGGGGCGCATTTTAGAGGGGCGGTCCGAACAGAGTCAAACAATCTTGCGCTGAACCGTACCTCGGCGAAGATCGGCTTCAAGAGCGGGGGTGGATCCGGTCCTGCCGCTGGTCTGGAGGAAATCCATATGTCATACGGAAAAATTCTCAGGACATTTCCTCATGAATCTGTGTATAATAACTACACGTGTCTTTGAGCCTGAGTATCCTCACTCACTGATCGACACAATCCAAAGTATTCAGCGGCCTGCCTATTCGTATCACTCGCAAGCGCCGCGATGGTTTAGTCACGCTAGTGAATTCGCGGCGCGACCCCTCGATTACGCAGCCTAAGATTGGCATAACTGTGGAGGTGGCATGAGTAGTGATCTGCATCCGCTCACCTTATCCGAAAATGGTGAGCTCTCCAAAACCGATGAACAGCCTCTGGTACCGGCCCAAACCGATGGACCCTGGATCACCGTCCTACGCTGGTTTGACTCGTGGGCGGGCATTGAGAAAATGCAAACCGACACCGCCCCCCGACGGTCGACTGGCTGCGGGCCATCCCGCTCATCATCGTGCATCTGCTCTGCCTGGGCGTGTTCATTGTCGGGTGGAGCTGGGTTGCCGTAGGGGTCGCAGCAGGGTTCTACTTCATCCGCATGTTCGCCATCACGGGATGGTACCATCGCTATTTCTCGCACCGAACGTTCAAGACCTCACGGGCCTGCCAGTTTGCGTTTGCCCTGCTTGGATCGTCCTGTGCGCAACGCGGCCCGCTCTGGTGGGGCGGACACCACCGACATCACCACGTCTATTCCGACAAACCGGAAGACACCCATTCGGTGCGCCAGGGAGGATTCCTCTGGGCACACATCGGCTGGATCAGTTCCAAAAAGTTCTTCCCGCCGCGCCTCAAGAGCATCGGCGATTTCGCCAAGTTTCCGGAACTGGTCTTCCTGGATCGATTCGATACCCTCGTCCCGACCATTTGCGGCTTCGGAATGTTCGGCCTCGGCAAATTCCTGGAAGCCTATGCGCCAAGCCTCGGCACGAATGGCCCGCAAATGCTGATTTGGGGCTTCTTCGTGTCCACCGTTGCGCTGCTCCACGGCACGTGCACGATCAACTCCCTGTCCCACGTGTATGGTTCCCAGCGCTACAAGACGGGAGACGACAGCAAGAACAACTTCCTCCTCGCCATGATTACCCTCGGCGAAGGCTGGCACAACAACCATCACTATTATGCCGCCTCAACTCGCCAGGGATTTTATTGGTGGGAAATCGATATCACGTACTACATGCTGAGGGGCCTGCAAGCGCTGGGACTGATCTGGGACATTCGGGAAGTGCCGGCACACGTGCGTGAAGGAAAGAATAAACTCGCCTGACTGAGACCGGGGGCGGCCGTCCACGGACCGCCCCCTTCGCCCCGCTCTAGACCCATTCCGATTCATCTGCCGATGCCGGTTTATTTCCGTAGTTCGAAGCCAGCCGATTTCGAATCTCCAGACTAACCGGGTCGATCGCCCCCAGTTCTGCCTCCGTCGCGATCCAGGCATCCTCCGGCAGCAGTTCGATGCGATAGTGATTCTTCCGCATGGAAAACCACTCGATGTACGGGTGCGGCAACAAATGCGGATGCGGATCGAAAGAGATAAGGCTCGCGTCGCCGATTTGCGGGATCTCGACATCTCCCAGCACCTGGCCCGCGAGATCCTCATCGACGAACCGGCTGTTCCTGAAGCGAATGACTTTCCCTGCGATTTCTCCCCGACAATCGCCGGCCAGATAGAAATCAACGGCGCCCAATACCGCAAACGTCATACGTCCAACCACGGTACCCGGTCGACGGTTGTCCAGAAAGCCCTCTTGCACCCAACGATTGTTGCCGAATTTCTGAGCCACCTCACCCTCCTTCTGAACGTGCCGCCACAGACTCCTGCTGCGACGGGGACGACTCACCGGTCTCCCATGAGCCGAGCAGAACGCCGCCGAGAATCATTGCACTACCGAACCACCCTTGCGCATCCAGGTGTTCGCCCAGGAAATACCATGCCAGCCAGGCCGCCACGGCCGGTTCCGCGGCAAACAACAAGGCAACTTGCTGCGCAGGCAGAAGCCGCTGCGCCCACATCTGGACTGCGAACGCCCCGGTCGCCAGAATACCGGTGACCCCAAGTCCGATGGCCAGGACGCGGCTCGGCTCAAACATCGCGAGCGTCGGCTGTTCCCACCACATGGCTGCCGACATGGCCAGAGTCATCAATAGCAATTGCCACGCGAACAACGAGACCGGATCCGCCACGCGGGTATATCGTTCCAGGCAGACCATATGGGCGGCAAACGCCGCAGCGCTGCCCAGCGTCAGCAGATCACCGAGGTTGGCGGAGGCAGTCGGCCTGACCAGCAACCAGAGACCGGCCAATGCAATCCCATTGGAGATCCAGGTATGGAGGCCTAAACGGAGCAGGTACAACGGCACAAACACCACATACAGCACGGTGATAAAGGCCGAGTTCGATGCCGTCGTGAAGCGAAGCCCCACGGTCTGCAACACATACCCGATGAATAGCCAGGCGGTCGCAATCAGACTGGCCCGCACCATGGCTGTGTCACGAATCAGCGGGCGGCGGAAAAACAATAACACTGCATAAACGACGATCGTGCCAAGGAGAAATCGCAGAAAAAGAAACGAGAGAGGCGAGATTTGTTCGAGTGCGGCCTTTGTGGCTGGAAACGTCGCCCCCCACACAAAGGTCGTGAGGAGCAGCGCGAATTGAGGCATGACAACAGAAATCATGAACGGTGAATGCTGGCGGCGGGATCGGAGAAGGCACCTCCGCAGATCCCGCGGTCATCATTCAACAGTCACGATTCATCATTCCCGGCGTTATGGTTTGCACAACGCACATTTACGTTCTTCGCTGGTACCCGCCTGTTCCATCGCGGCAAGCGCCCGCTCCTTATCCGGGTAGTCGAACCATCCCCCTTGCCAGTAGTCGCTACTCGATACGCCGGAAGGGACTTCGGAGCAACGGTCCCGGTGGAGCGTCACGCGATCAATCGCCCGTGCAATATGAAGCCAGTACACCATAATACCCCGTCCAATTAATGCGTCATGACTGTCACGGCTCAACCTACCACGTGCCTCGACAGGAGAGCAATGCGCAGCAGGCACCGAGCCGAGACAAGTCTCGAGACGGCGAGAACATTCGATTATGGGATGAAACCGGGAGGTCGCACTAGGGCAGGAGCTGCCACTCGTCCTTCTCGATCACGGTCTTGACGCCGGTTTCTAGTTTCTTGACGTCTTTCTCCTCAAAAAGACGCATGTAGCGTTCAATCCGGTCCGGATCGTCGATACGCTCTTCCTGCATCACACCACCGCTGCCTTTGTACTTCCGAATTAACAGGGGCATTTCAACCGATCCTCCAATTGTGTCTCGCGTTTCGGCACAAAGTTTCGGTACAATAGTGCAAAGCTACACACAGGGTCAAGCGTTTCCAACGGGAGAATCGCGGTCCCTAGCTTTGTCCCCCAGGGCAGGGCCAGGAAGCACCCCTCCAAGGAGTCGGCAATGCCGGTCTACGAATATCGCTGCGAACAATGTACTCATCGATTCGAAGCTACCCAGTCCGTCCATGCACGACCGGAAGACACGGTCTGTCCTCAGTGCAACGGAATCGGCGCTACCAGAATACTCTCGGCGTTTGCCTCGAAGGTCAAAGGCTCCCACAAGCCCGGCTTCGAAGAAATAAAAGCCTATGACATGTTGCATGAACGCATGGACCGGTTCTCGAAACTCCCACCCGCAATGGGCAAACGGGTGGACGTCACACCGGATATGATGTCCGGAGCCGGGGCAGCCACTCCCACTGAGGGCAATGACTCATAGGCGAAGACGTGGCGTGCAGGGCAAGGTCCTATCAGCCCGACTCTTTAACGCCGCCCCATGAAGAGCCGATCAATGGCTCAGGGTTGACAGGAGACTCGTTCAGCATGCTCACCCGTATCAGCGGCATTGTCTGTACCACCATCCTCTGCCTCGCCAGCCTTCCGGCTTCCGCAGAAGTCGCCGGATCAATGGTTATCGCTGGCCACGGTCCCGAACAACGGGTTATCGAATCCCTGGCCCATGCATTTGAGAAGGCCAATCCCCGCGCGTACGTCGACGTCGTCTGGGACGATAATTCGAAGCCGCTCGATCTGGTCAAGGCCAAACAGGCCAACATTGCGGTGGCTGGAACTCCGGAGGACGGCCTTCGCTCATTCCAGATCGCGTGGGATGGCATCGCTATCATGGTGCACCGCTCGAACTTCACCAAAGAAGTCACCAAACAGGAAGTGGCTGAGCTATTTTCCGGAAAGTATAAAGTATGGGCCGATCTCGGAGGTCCGGACACGAAGATCCTTCTGATCGATCGGCCGCGCAACGAAAATAATCGCGATGCCTTCGAGCAACAGCTGGGCATCGCCGGGAAAATTCCCGAAAATGCGAAGGTAATCGGCAAGGATGAGAAGGTGATCAAGACGATCGCCGGCACCCTCCCCCCCCACTCGGCCGTCGCCTACGTGTCTCTGGGCCAGGCCCTGGAGGCGGTGACATCGGGTGTGCCCGTGAAGCTGCTTCCGGTCGACAAGATCGAACCGGAAACACCCACCGTCAAGGATGGCCGGTATACTCTGCGCCGGCCGGTCCTATTGCTGTCGCACAATGAGCCTGACCCGCTCGTTGAAGCCTTTGAGCAATTTGCCCTTTCGGAAGAAGGGCAAAAAATCATCAGCGAGTCTTATACCCCGCTCCCAAAGACATCATCTCGATAAAGGGAGGATTTTATGCGCACTCTTGTCACCTGCATGCTCGGCTGCTCTCTTCTGTTCGGAACCACGATCGTCGCCGTCCCCACTGGGCATGCCCAGGAGGGAGCGATGGTCGAGGGCGCCGGATATACCATGTTCAACACGGAGTCGATCAAGGGATCGGACAGTTCAAAACTGGAGAGCGACCCGGTCTGCGACCGTTCCAAACGCCCTTCCATTGCGAAAATTGAACCGGATGAGGCGAAACCCGGTGAAAAGATCACCATTAAAGGAGAAAATTTCGGCAGCAAGGAATGCTTCCATGGAGGGACCTTCAGCGCCGCCTCCAAGGAGAAGATCGACTATCGTTTCGTGAACGAAACCACGATCGAAGCCGTGGTGCCGGAGGCAAAAGCCGGCATGTC
>JBEIQG010000234.1:0-5437 GCA_040376625.1 Nitrospira sp.
GACGCTTCGCCCGCTTCGAGCCGCCTCGCGCTCAATGAATTGGAATCGTGCGGTGAATCGGTTCGTGGCGAGACGGAGCGACTCTTCCGGATTCACCTTGATGTGGCGGGCGACGTTCACCAGGGAGAACAGCAGGTCACCCAGCTCCGCGGTCATTTCAGGGCTGGGGTCCGGCTTGGGTTCGTCCGTGGAATGCGGCGCGGCCGCATCGGCGATCGCGTGCTTAAGTTCCCCGATTTCCTCCTCTACCTTGCCAAGCACGGCCGTCAGGCCTTGGGGGCTGTCCGGCCAGTCGAACCCGACCCGCGCCGCGCGGACCTGAGTTTGATAGGCGCGAAGAAGAGCCGGAAGGGCCTGGGGAATGTCATGCAGGACCGAATCCGGTTTGCCGGCCCGCTGGCGTTCGGCCCGTTTAATATCTTCCCATCGATGGACAACTTGGTCGGAATTGAGCGAGGACTGGCCGGTCGCTCCGTCACCAAACACATGAGGATGGCGGCGGACGAGCTTGTCGCTCAATTGTTCCAAGACATCGTCGATGGTAAAGGTGCCTGATTCAGTCCCGATCTGGCTGTGAAACAACACTTGCAACAGCACGTCACCCAGTTCTTCCTTAAGCTTGGCAAAATCCTGCCGGTCGATCGTATCAAGGGCTTCATAGGTTTCTTCGATCAGGTAGGGTTTGAGAGATTCGTGGGTCTGCTTACGATCCCAGGGGCATCCGCCCGGGGCTCTGAGCCTGGCCATGATGGCCACGACGTGATCGAAACGTGTCGACATGCGAAACCCTCCGTCGCGCCACTCTAACTGAGTTTTTCAACACCTTCAACGGGGCCTCTCGTCTTGCGCCTCTTCAAACCCTATGGTAGGGTACGGCCCAGCATTTTTATAGGTTGATCGGAGGCTTTCCTATGGGTGATGACAAGGAGCAGGGTTTCGTCATCCGCGATCGTCGAGGACGGGGTGAAGATACGCCCCCGCAGGCCCAGGCGGCCACGCCTCCCGCAGCAGAGCCCTCTGCGGCAGGACCTCGGCACGACCATGACGCCGATTCACATATGCACGCCGGGCGTTTGCCGGTTAACTTTTCCTCCTTTGTGATCTCCATGGGTAGCTCGGCCTTGATGCTGATGGGGGAGCAACTCGATCCTCAACAGCCGACCGTGCCGCTGAACCTTCCTCAGGCCAAAGAGATCATCGATCTACTGTCTATGTTGGAAGAAAAAACGAAGGGCAACCTCACCCCGGACGAGCAGGTCGTGGTGAAAGACATGCTCTATGCCTTGAGAATGAAATTCGTCAGTTTGACCTCCGGAAAATCGACGCTTCACACCCCGTAGCCCCGTGAGTTGCTCCGGCGAGCCGTCCTGCTTTGCGGTGTCGGTCCTTCCTTCGAGCAGTACCGTGTCCTTCAGGGTTCCTCCTCCCGGTCCTTGCTCGATGAACCGAGGATCGGGTTCCGCTCGCCCTCTTTTGAGACTCCACCCGGAATTGGTTATAGTGAGGCAGGATCGAATGGGTCGGTGTGAGTCGGAGTATCGGGAATGCCTGAATCGACGGATATGACGAAGCTCATCCCTCCGGGGGTGTTGCGCGAGAAAAAACCGTCGACGCCTGCGTCTATCGAGAGCGAACGGCGGAAACGTCATGTTCGGCCCGTGTGGATCGTGCTGATCCTGCTTCTGCCCTGTCTCGCCCTCACCTTTTATTATGCTCAAATGGCGGTGCCGCTGGGGGAGGAGTCGGATTCCTTTCTGCCCAGCACCGGCTATGCCTTCGTGTTACTGCTGGTCAATCTTGACTTGATCGGCTTCGTGGTCCTCACGCTGCTGCTCTCGCGCAATCTCATCAAGGCCTATTTCGAACGGCGGCATCGGCTCGTGGGGTCGGGGTTCCGCGCGAAGTTGGTCGCCGCCTTTATCGGGTTTTCCCTGATCCCCACCGTTCTCCTGGCCCTGGTGGCTAGTGGACTGGTCAACAAAGCGGTCGATGTCTGGTTCAACGACCAGATCGAGCACGTGATGAAGGATTCTTACGAGGTCGCGCGCATGCACCATGCCGGTCATGTGTCCCTGGCGATCAACAGCGCACGCGCCATCAGCCACGAGATTTTTCGCGAGGAGTTGCTATTGCCCGAGCAGCGGGATCTATTGGTTGCGGCGATTGCCAGAAAACGCGCGGAGTATGCCACGGCCGGGATCGAGATTTTCTCCTCGAAGATGGAAACGTTGACCAAGTCGCTGGATCCCGAGGTGCCGGTGGCGGTGCTCGATCTGCCCATCGGCCAATTGGTATTGCAGGTGATCAACGGCAAGCAGGAACTCACGTCCGTGCAGGAAGCGCAAACCGGACGGTTGGTGAGGGCCGGTGTCCCGATCGCCTCCGGCATCCGCCGTGGAGAAATCGACGGGGTGGTTGTGGTCGATGCCTATGTGCCGGAGTCGTTGCTCGGCAAGATGGAAAGCATCGGAAGGCAATACACCGAATATAAACAGATGAAGGCGATGAAGAATCCCATCAAGGCGGGAGCCTATCTGCTGGTGGCGGTCATCACAGTCATGATTCTGTTCAGCGCGACCTGGTTCGGGTTTTATGTGGCGCGCGGCATTACCGTGCCGATTCAACGGTTGGCCGAGGCGACGGAGGCGATCGCTCAAGGGGATCTATCCGTGCGCATCGAAGCCAAGGCGACGGATGAGATCGGCACCCTGGTCGAATCCTTCAATCGCATGACCGCCGATCTGCAGAGCAGCAAAACGAAAGTGGAAGAAGCCAACGTCTCGTTGCGGCAATCCAACCTCGAACTGGATCGTCGGCGCGCCTACATCGAAACGGTGGTGGATACGATCGCTGCGGGACTGCTCTCCATCGACCGGCAGGGGATCATTACCACCTTCAATCCTTCGGCGGAGCGTATGTTGGGATTGTGGGCCGACCGGTTTCGCGGCCGGTCCGCCAACGAGGTGTTCAAGGAATACAAACTGGACCTGTTTCAGTCGGTTTACGATCGGATGCTGGTTGATCAACGGGATAACATCGCGCTCGAAGGCCAGTTGGATTTGCAGGGGCGGTTTCTCACCATCGGTGTGCATTGCTCTCGGATGAAGGATGAGTCGAACAAGGATCTCGGTTTCGTGCTGATTTTCGAAGATCTCTCGGAATTGATCAAGGCGCAGAAAGCGGCGGCCTGGCGTGAGGTCGCGCAGCGGATCGCGCATGAGATCAAAAATCCGCTGACACCCATTCAGCTCTCGGCTCAACGGCTGCGAAAAAAGTTTCAGGATAAGGCTCCGGATTTCGACCGGATTTGCGACGAGTCCACGCAAGTGATCATCAATGAGGTCGGCAGCCTCAAGCAGATGCTGGACGAATTCTCGAAGTTTGCGCGGATGCCGGCGCCGCACATGACGATGAACTCGCTGGATGATGTGGTGAAGGAAGTGGTGGCGCTGTATGAAAGCGCGCATCGCGAAGTGATGTGCGTGGTCTCGCTCGATCGCGATCTGCCGCCGTTTAATTTCGACCGGGAACAGATCAAGCGTGTGCTGGTCAATTTGTGCGATAACGGCATCCACGCGATGAACCATAAGGGACATCTGTGGATCACGACCCGCTACGATACGAAACAGCGTCGTGCGGCCGTCACGGTGGCGGATGAAGGGACGGGTATCGCGCCTGAGGATCAGGAAAAATTGTTCGTGCCCTATTTTTCCCGGAAGAAAACGGGGACCGGGTTGGGGCTGGCGATTGTGCGGCGGATTGTGACCGATCACGACGGCCAGATTCACGCCGGAAACCATCAGCCCAAAGGGGCCTTGTTCACGTTCGAATTGCCGGTGTGAACGGCTCCTGCGACGCGTAGTGTGGAGAAGACATGTCCGCTTCTATTCTGATTGTCGATGATGAAGTCTCCATCCTGAACTCCTTAAGCAGCATCCTGGAGGATGAAGGATATGAGGTCAGTGTGGCCAAGAGCGGCATCGAGGCGCTCAAGTTATGCGCCGTGAGCCCTCCCGAACTGATGATGCTGGACATCTGGATGCCCGATATGGACGGGCTGGAGACGCTTCGGCGATTGCGGGAGTTGGTGCCTCAGACGCAGGTCATGATGATGTCCGGGCACGGGTCGATCGAGACGGCGGTGAAGGCCATCAAGCTGGGGGCCTATGATTACATCGAGAAGCCGCTCTCGCTCGAAAACGTGACGCTCCGGGTCAAACATGCCTTGGATCAGCATCGGCTTGAGCAGGAGAATCGGACGCTGCGTACGAAGGTGGAGCGGAAGTTCGAACTGATCGGGCAGTCACCGGCAATGCGGCAGCTCAAGCAGATTATTGAAACGGCGGGGCCCACGAACAGTCGGGTCTTGATCGGGGGCGAGAACGGCACGGGGAAGGAACTCGTCGCCAGGGCAATCCATCAGCACAGCGCCAGGGCAAACCGCCCGTTTGTGGCGGTGAATTGCGCCGCGATTCCTGAAACCTTGATCGAGAGCGAACTGTTCGGGCACGAACGCGGATCCTTCAGCGGGGCCACGACCATGAAGCGAGGTCAGTTCGAACAGGCCGACGGCGGCACCCTGTTCCTGGATGAAATTGCGGACATGAGTCTGAGCACCCAGGCCAAGGTCTTGCGCGCCCTTCAAGAGCAGCAGTTTACGCGCGTCGGTGGGACCAAGCTCATCAAGGTCGATGTGCGGGTGCTTGCGGCATCGAACAAGGATCTGCTGAAGGAAATCGAGAAGGGCACGTTCCGGGAAGACCTGTTTTACCGCCTCAATGTGGTACCGATCGTGGTGCCGACGTTGCGGGATCGCCGTGAGGATATCCCCTTGCTCGTGAAACATTTTCTGCATGTGCATGCCGAGGAGCAAGGCTTGAAGATCAAACAAGTTTCGCCGGAAGCCATGGACGTGTTCATGCAGTATGAATGGCCGGGCAACATTCGCGAACTGCGTAACCTGATCGAGCGGCTCATGATCATGGTGCCGGGACCTGTGATAGAGGCCTCGCATGCGTCGGTGGCGTTGCAGGTGCGCCCTCAGCTGTCCGTTTCACAACAGGGGGCAGGGGCGACTCCGAACAACTTGTTGACGCGGCACTACGACTCGCTCAGAGATGCCCGCAATGCCTTCGAAAAGGAGTTTATCGCCCGTAAGCTTCGTGAACACCATTGGAACATCTCCCGCACGGCCGAAGACCTGCAGATCGAGCGCAGCCACTTGCATCGCAAGATTAAGTTGTTGGATGTCGAAATGCGCCCCGAGATGTAGCCGGGCTGCTGAAACAGGTCCCCAACATCGTTCTCGGCTCGAATCGATCCTCAACGTACCCCAGAGGGTACGCCTCCGGTTCTTTCTCGCCTGCGGCCTCGTTGGATGACCTGTTTGAGCAGCCCCTGTAATGGTGAAGTTTGAGCGTCTCACGAAGCGAGTGCA
>JBEIQG010000018.1:0-28051 GCA_040376625.1 Nitrospira sp.
GGCCTTGTCGATATCCGAGGTACCGGCTTGTGACATCACATGGTGCATGAATAGGCGGCTCTGGTCCTCGTCCAGGGTGATTCTGGTCCGCTCCAGAACCTTTTCCCATTCCTTGGCTGAGTACATCCAGAGTGTCTGCTCGGTATTCTTGACGAACATCACCTGATTGCCCTCGGCTTCGAGACGTTCTCGAAGGGGAGAGGGGATCAGAAAGCGTCCCTTGTCATCGACTTTGCAAAGGTATTCTCCGGCAAACATTATCGACAGCCTCGCTTGTGAGGGCGGCAACAGTGAACAGTCGATGGAGCCGTATGCAGGTGCATGGGAATTAGCCGGGTAGCCATTTCTTCGCTGATGGTAGGAGACAAGGCCATTCCTGTCAAGTGAATATTCCTGACCGGAGCGGTTAGTCGAAGTCGGTCGGATCCATTCCAGGTGGAGCAGCATCCCTCCCTTCCATCGCCGCTTCGACGTCATCTCCGAGATCCTCTCCCATTTCCTGCCCCATTTTTTTCATGAGCCGGGCCATGCTCTGAGGGTCGATTTCGTCAAATCCGCTCAGATGGCTCGGATCGGAGAGGGCTTCCATACGAGCCTCATCCGATTTGGGAGAGGCAAACCGGGAGAGCAGTCGCTCCAGATCCGGACTCTGACAATGGCCGCATGTCTGTTGGGCCGCAGCGCTGATGCTGAGGATCAATCGGGTGGTTCGTTTCCGACATTGGCGACAGCGATATTCGTAGATCGGCATAATTAGACCATCAGGGCGTGCGGTTGATCGAAGTCCGATGGCGGGAGCCAGGTCTCCGGCACCATGCCGGCATCCACGGAACGTGCGAGCGTGAGCACTGTGACGTCTTTGGCACCGGCGTTGAGCAGGACTTTGGCGCATTCGTTGGCTGTGGTGCCGGTGGTGAAGACATCGTCGATGAGGAGGATGCGTTTGCCGGCCGCCTCCCCTGGGGCGCGCAGGGCGAATGCCTGGTGAAGGTTCTGCAGGCGTGCGGAACGGGGGAGCGTGGTCTGGGGGTCGGTATCGACGATGCGAACCAGGTTTCGATAGGATACGGGTCTTTTCAGTACAGGTCCGACGCGGTCGGCCAGCAAGAGGGATTGATTAAATTCCCGCTGCCGAAGGCGGTTGGGGTGGAGCGGGATCGGCATGAGAAGATCCGCGTCCAGATCTGCGGGAAGAGCCTGGGCGAGCAACGCACCCAGCGCATCCGCCAGGACTACCTTCCCGCGATATTTGAAGAGGCCAATGGCGTCCTGGAGCGGTGCGCAATAGGCATAGGCCGCCCATACCCGCGAATAGTGCGGTGCGCGGGTCCGGCAGTCATGGCACTCGTGAGTCGGGCTATGGGTTGTCGCGAACGCAGAGGCGAACGGACGGTGGCATCGCGGGCAGGAGGGCCCTTGTAGGGGGCGAATCAATCCCCAGCATTGGCGGCAGAAAAATGGCGTAGGATCGTCCGTGAGGGGCTGTTCACAGGTCGTGCAGTCCGACGGGAGCAGAAGTCGTGTGGCCTGCCTGGCGATGCCCGCGAATCGTGCGTGTGTACTCATTGTCTAGATCCAACAGGCGTGGGGGAAACGCATTGGGATTGTGTACGGAAGACCCCTCAGCCGTCAAGGTTGTGGGGTGCAAACCGGGTGTGGTATAGGACCACTCGCCGCATCGGGGCGATTCCAATGACTCGGCCACGTGCCGGTCGCATGCATCCGCCGGCTGTTTCCGCACTCGGTTACGGCTATCGACTCCCATCATGCAAGATCCCACAACCATGCTGGTACAGGTACAGAATCTTTCGAAGGAATATTGTCGTGGGCGGACGCTGGTGTCGGCATTGCAGGACGTGACCCTCGACGTGAAGGCGGGAGAGTTTTGTGCCTTCGTCGGGCCGAGCGGGTGCGGGAAGAGCACGCTGCTGAACTTGATCGGAGGATTGGATCAGCCCACTTCGGGGACCATTGCGATTGAGAGCCGGCCCGTGACCTATGCGAGTGCCACCGAATGGACCCGCTTGCGGCGAGAGTTGATCGGAATTGTCTTTCAGGCCTTCCACCTTATTCCAGGCTTGACGGTTGCAGAGAATGTTGCCTTGCCTTTGCTGCTAAGGGGGGAACGAGGGGCCGCGGTGGCCGAACGGGTCGACGAAGTGTTGGAAGCGGTGCGGATGGACAGGCGCCGTTCGCACCGGCCCGGTGAGTTGTCGGGAGGAGAGCAACAGCGTGCCGCGATTGCCCGGGCAATCGTGCATCGGCCACGCCTTGTACTGGCGGATGAACCGACCGGGAATCTCGATTCCAAACAAGGGGCGGATATCGTCAGCCTGTTCCGTACGTTACCGCAACGGTATGGTCACTCGGTGTTGCTGGTGACGCACAGTGAGAGCGCGGCCGAGGCAGCGGACTATGTATGGCATATGCGAGACGGCCGGCTGGTGAATTACGTTCGGCAATAGGTTCGAACGGTTGAGGGCTATGTTCGTGAAAGCACCTACTTGGCCGAAGAGAGGCTGCCTGAACTATGCGTCGCGAATTTCAGATGCAATGAGGGAGGAATGCCGACGGGATGATTCAACGTCCTGTCAGGAGAAAGGATCAGCATGGATTTGAGCGTCACTATTGCGGGAGTGAGATTCCCGACGTGTTTCATGAACGCCTCCGGCGCCCTCTGTGTGACGCGTGAGGAACTCATGGCGATTGGACGTTCTCGTGCCGGCGCCATCGTGACCAAATCGATGACCCTCGAGCCACGAGTCGGTAATCCTGAACCTCGGTATTATGGATTTCCCGGAGGGTCGATCAATTCCATGGGGCTGCCGAATCTCGGGTATCGAGCCTATGCGGAGATGATCCCCGAACTTGCCCAGTTCGGGAAACCAGTGATCGCCAGCATTGCCGGTCTCTGCGAGGACGACTTTCTTACCATGGCCCGTGTGATCAATCAGGCGCGACCCGATCTCATCGAGGTGAATCTCTCCTGCCCGAACATTCCCGGTAAGCCTCAAATCGCCTATGATCCGGTGGATTCGGAACGGTTGCTCAAGCGGGTGCGGCCTCTCATTACGGTGCCTATGGGCGTGAAATTGCCGCCCTATTTCGATCCGGCTCACCATGCGGTGATGGCGGAGGTGATCCGACGTTGCGGGGTGGATTACTTGAATTTAATCAATTCCGTGGGGAATGGTCTGGTTGTGGATCCGAAGCGCGAGACGCCGGTCATCAAGCCGAAGGGTGGATTTGGCGGGTTGGGGGGATCGTTGATCAAGCCGGTCGCGCTGGCCAACGTGCGAGCGTTTTGGAAGTTGTTGGAGGGACGTATTCCTATCATCGGGACCGGTGGAGTCGTACAGGGAGTGGATGCCTTCGAGCATGTGCTCTGCGGTGCGTCGGCCGTCCAGGTAGGGACGGCACTGGTCGAAGAAGGCGTGGCGGTGTTTGAGCGATTGGAGCGTGAACTGGCGGCTGAGTTGGACCATCGAAGCGTGCATTCGCTTCAGGACCTGCGTGGGAAACTGAAAGAACTGTAAGGGGAGAAGGCGCGGGGTCCTTGGGGAACCGCGCGCCAGAAATGTTTAACGGAATGCGAAGTTCTTCGGAAGGAAGCCCTGTTGCAACGCCTGACGGAGCAGCTGCGCGACGTTACGCACTTTCAATCGCCGCATCAGGTTGAAGCGATGCACCTCAACGGTTCGCACGCTGATATCCAGGCGGCGGGCGATGTCGCGGTTGGTATTTCCCTGGGACACCAGTTTCAGAATTTCTTTCTGCCTGGGCGTCAGTCCCTCGGATCGTTTTGTGCGCACGGGCGCCGGCTTTACGACCCTTGCAGGTTTTCTCTTCTTGGTCGATGAAGCGGCCTTGGAGGTCTTCGCTGGCTTTCTGGCTTGAGGTCGTTTGCGTAGTGCCATATAGATATTGTACCCCAAATTCTACTGAACGTAATCTTAGCATATCTGGGTAAATCTGTAAAAATAATTACTAGAGTGTTGTTCCCGTGGGTCTGCCTATGCCGCTGATTTCTCCGGCTCTATTCGATCTCTGTGCCCGGCTTGGGTGGACACATTTGTCCACTCATCCCGGTCGCACGCTCCTTACGATGATCGGCGTCGGGTTGGGCGTTGCGGCGACGATAGCGGTTCAGACCGCCAACGTAGATGTCCTACGATCGTTCGAGGAATCGGTCTTAGCCGTGGCCGGTCCGGTCACACTCGAGATCTCGGCCGGAGAAGCGGGCATGGATGAGCGCCTGATAACCACCGTGCGGGATATTGCCGGTGTGGACTCAGCTAAACCGGTGGGGGAGATCGGAGTGCGCGTGGCTGGACGTTCTCAAGCGTTCCTCATCCTTGGATTGGACCTACTGGATGAGTTGAATGCCATACAAGGGCGCCTCCCAGCGACGCTGGAGACTTTATGGAGTCCGGCGGAGGGGAATGGAATGGAAGGCCTCCTGGCTCCAAATGGACTTCTGCTCGGGCAGGGGCTGGCCTCTGAATTGGGAGTCGGCTCAAAGGCGTTGCTGAAACTTGAGGCCGGCGGCCGGGAGGTCTCCGTTGTGATTACGGGGGTGATGGGCCGTCCGACGGAGGGGTCGTCGGCATGGGACCGTTTGGCCGTGATGGATATTGCCGCCTTTCAACGGACGTTCGGTTTGAGCGGCCGGTTGGATCGAATCGACGTGGTGACGCAGGCCTCCTCGTCGGTCGAACAAGTGGCCGAGGCGATCGCAAGGATCCTGCCTCCGGCTGTCACGGTGCGCCGGCCGATCCAACGCAGTCAGCAAGTCGAATCGATGGTGGGCGCATTTCAATTGAATCTCGCCGTTCTGAGCATGGTGGGACTGCTGGTCGGGATGTTCCTGATTTACAACACCGTCTCCTTCACTGTGGCGCAACGCCGCCGGGAGGTGGGAATCCTGCGCGCGATCGGGATGTCGGAGTCCATGGTCGTCGGCCTGTTCCTCGCTGAGGCGGGAGTGTTCGGTGTGGCCGGAGGGATACTGGGGGGGAGTCTAGGCCTGGTTCTAGGGAACGTGCTCGTCGGTCTGGTCGGTCGGACGATCCAGGATCTCTATGTCTCGATGGCGGATGCACCAAGAACCTTCGGCTTTCCGCCTGGATCTGCCCGGCTGTTGATCGAAGCGGTTGTGATCGGTAGCGGGGTGTCTGTATTGGGCGCGCTGGGGCCCAGCCTGGATGCGGGACGTACCATGGTGGTCGCGGCCCTAGCCCCAGGAGAGTACGATGTTGCACAGCGGGTTCGTGCAGCCTCCCTCGGTGCGGTGGGTGGAGGCTTGCTGCTCTTCGCGCTGGGATGCGCGCTAGCCGGACCGGTCGGCGGAGTTCCGGTCTTCGGATATCTGGCAACCTTCTGCCTGCTGGCTGGTCTCTCATGTCTGGTTCCGCTCTTCATGCGGTGGGTTTGCCGCACCCGAGAACTGGACGCCGCTTCCCATTCGCCTTCGCTGGGTGGCACCATTCGCCACATTGCGCGGGAGCAGACGACGCGGGGGACAGGCCGGAATGCGGTGACCGTTTCTGCTTTTCTCGTCGGGGTCGCCATCATGGTCGGGGTTATGGTGATGATCCGGAGTTTTCGCGACACGGTCGAGATCTGGATCGACCAGACGGTCATGGCCGATTTCATCGTGGCTCCGGCTGGGTGGCCGCATGTGGTTCGCGGCTCGTCGGCGAGCCAGGCCCTCCCTGGTTCCTGGCGAACCCGCCTGGCCGGGGCTGCACATGTGTCGGCAGTCGATGCGTATCGCGATGTACGCATCGAACTGGAGGGGCGGCCGACCGCCTTGGTATCCAGAGATTTAGCGCTGCATGCGTCGCGAAGCCGCTATCTATTTCTAGAGGGCGACTCGGCAGCAATCCTGAGTCGTGCCGCGGCGGGAGAAGGGGTCATCCTCTCGGAGGTGGTGGCCAATCACCTGCATGTGGTCAAGGGTAGTCAGATATCGATGTCGACGCCGGTGGGGGAAAAGTCGATGCCGGTCCTGGGTGTCTTTTACGACTACGCGACCGATGGCGGGAAGATCGTCATCGACCGGTCACTATATCAACAATGGTGGAACGATGACGGCGTGACGGTGTTTCCTGTGTATATCAATCCGGGAGTTGATCTGGAGCAGGCCAGGGATGCCCTGCTTGAACAGCTGGCTGAGGGTTCCGGCGGGAGTCTATTGCCGACGGTGTTGAGCAACGGAGAATTACGCCGGGAGATCCTTCGAATTTTTGACCGGACCTTCACGTTGACTTATGTCCTGGAGGCCATCGCAGTCATTATCGCCATGCTGGGGATTATCAATACGTTGGTCACGTCGGTGGTCGAACGGCGCCGTGAGTTGGCCACGTTGCAGGCGCTTGGCAGCAGCAGGGGACAGATCACGGCCCTGATTCTCTGGGAAGCCGGCTATCTAGGGCTCTTGGGAACGGCGATGGGACTTGTTGGGGGGCTGGCGCTGGCGTGGATCTTAATTCGGGTCATCAACCGGCAGTCGTTCGGTTGGACGATTCAGGTTTCATGGCCATTGGGGTTGTTGGTGGAAGTAGCGGTGCTGGCTCTGGTCGCTTCGCTCCTCGCCGGGTTCTGGCCGGCCCGTTGGGCCGCCAGGCAACCGTTGGTCGAAGGCCTCCGTTACGAATGAAGACCTGCGACTGGCTCTGATGCAGGGACTTCCTGCCGCGTCGGGACTGCATCCACCTGGATTTCGAATCCCAGATCCTCAATCATTCGCCATACCTCCGCCGCCGGTTGGCCCGGTGTGGTGAGGTATCCGTTTACAAACACTGAATCCGCCGGATAGAGGGCGAGCGGCTGCAAGCTGCGCAAATTGTGTTCGCGGCCCCCGGCGATACGGATCTCCGTTCGTGGGTGCAATAGCCGAAAGAGACACAGGGCTTTCAGACATCGTTGTGGCGTCAGCGGAGTACAATGCTCCATGGGCGTGCCGGATGCCGGGTGGAGCGTATTGATGGGAATCGAATCCGGCTTGACTTCACGGAGGGCCAGCGCGAGATCGATCAGGTCTTCATCGCTCTCTCCCATTCCGACGATCCCACCCGAACAGACTTCGAGTCCGGCCGTCCGTGCATGACGGATGGTGGCCAGCCGGTCCTGGAAGGTGTGCGTCGTGCAGATTTTCGGGTGGTAGGCTTCGCTCGTGTTCAGGTTGTGGTTGATTCGATCCACTCCGGCGGCTTTCAGGTCTTTCGCCTGGCGTTCGTTCAGGAGGCCGAGTGAACAACAAATCTGAATGGGAACTTCCTGCTTGATGGAGCGGACGGCGGAGGCGATATCGGCAATGTCCCGATCGATCGGGCTGCGCCCGCTGATGACGATACAATATCGCTGTGCTTTTGCCGCCGCAGCGCGACGGGCGCCGGTGACCATCTGGTCTTGGGTGAGCAGTCCATAGCGTTCGATCGGAGCTTTTGAGATGGCCGATTGCGAACAGTAGCCGCAGTCTTCCTGGCAGGCGCCGCTCTTGGCGTTCAAGAGCATCTGCAGGCGAACGGTCTTGCCGAAGTAGCGTTCACGGACAGTGAAGGCCGCCTGCAGAAGTTCCAGCAGTCGGGAGTCCGGTGTCTGCAATACGGCGAGGGATTCCTCGTGGGTGAGTATTTCGTCTCGCAAGGCCTTATCGGCCAGGATCATGAAGTCAGTCATGCACGCTACTCCTCGGAAAGACAGATCGAACCTTGATTCCCGATCGGGAGACCCGTGGGCGGAGGCCGTGTCTGTGAAAAGAAAAAAGGGCGGAGAAACCCTACACGGTTTCAAATGGAGATGCAATGCCTTGATAGGGGACGCTCGGGAGGCGCGAGGCCTGACCGTCCTGGTCGGCATCAGGCTGGTTCGCGTCCCGCCAGGGGAGGGCGACATAGGTGTTCCAACGTCCGCATCGCCGGCAACGACCTGACCATTCGGCCAGTTCATGGTGACACTGGGTACATTGATAGGGCACCACGACCCGTTTCTTGAAGCCCAAGGCCTTCTTGAGCTCTCCTACGGCCTCGTCCATGTGCTGCTTTCGCAGGTACAAGTTGGCCATGATTTTATGATAGTCGACGAGTTGTTCCTGTGTGCCGTCGAGTGTTGCAAGCACGTCATAGGCTTCATCGACCATCTCGAGTCGATAGTAGAGTTTTCCGAGATAGAACTGGATCACGGCATTGTGAGGGTCTTGCTGAAGCGCCTCCTGGTAAACGCGGATGATCTCGTCCGGCTCTCCTAGTTCTAAAAAGAGTTCCTCCAGTCGGTGCAGAATAATGATACTGCGAGTCTTGGCATAGATCTTCTTGAGAATCTCGACCGCATTCTTGGTTTTTCCTTCCCGGACCAGAATTTCTCCGATACCGATGTAGGCCGGCAGGAACGTCCGATCTTTCTTGATCGCGCCCCTGAAGTAGCGGCGGGCTTTGTCCGGGTGCCCGCGCTCCAGGAGTTGCCTCCCGACTTCGTACATACAGCCGAGGAGCAGATTCGCTTCGGCGCGGCGCTCGCTTTCCGGGAGGTTGGCCTTGAGCAGCCGGTGTTGGATTTCGAGCGCATCGCTCCATTTTTCGAGCCGGATCTGCAGATCACGTTTGCGGATCAAGGCCATCAGGTTATCCGGCTCGATGCGGAGAATGTTCTGAAGTGTTTGGAGTGCTTCCTCATATCGCCGGGCGCCTTCCAGATCCTTAGCCAATTCGAGCAGAACTTCCACATTCCGTTCTTCAATGCGGTGGGCCTGCTGGTGGAGGCGGATGGCTTCCGTGAAATTGCTCTCGGAGCGGTAAATGTTTCCCAGCCATAGCAAGGAATCTGTTCGATTCGGGTCGATGACCAGCGCGCGTTCAAAGAGATTGACCGCATCAGCCGTCCGCTTGGACATGAAGGCGTGGGTTCCATCTCGATGCAGGGCATCGACCTTCTCTTTGCGGCGGACGAGTCGATTGGTCCGCCAATTCATGAACACATGAGAGGTTTCTTTGATGGTGACGATGAGTGCCACCAATGTGGCGCCCAATGCCATCGAGAAGAGGACTAATGAGACGGGGCTCAGTTCGAACAGCGCGTCAGGGCTGGTTCGCACTGTTATCGTACCGGGGTTGAGTTCGCGAAAATAGCTGTAGAGGAAGATGCCGACGCTGACAAGGAAGATCGTGGAGAGGAGCCGAAACATGCTAGACCCGTTTCCGGGTGCGCGCCGGACGTGTGGCGATTCGTGTCGGCGGAGCGGCTTTTACGGCCCGCTCTTCCGGCAATCGAACTTGTCCTGCGTCGCCCCACAGTCGTTCGAGGGCGTAGTGTTCGCGAATATCCTTTTGGAAAATGTGGACGATCACGTCACCAAAGTCCATGACGACCCACTTGGCTGACGATGCCCCTTCAGTGCTGAGCGGACGGTGACCTTGCGCCGTGAGCACGTCGCCCACGTGGTCTGCCATTGCACGCGCCTGACGCTCCGATTCCCCGGAACCGATGACCAGGTAGTCGGCGACAGAGGTCAGTTTGGCGATATGCAGGATGAGAACATCGGTGGCTTTTTTGTCCAGGATGGCGCTTGCCACCGCGAGAGCTTTGGCCTTTGATTCAGAGACGCTCACTGTCCTCCCTGTATAACCCCTCGCGAAGTATATAGGATTCGACAGGGGCGGGCAACAGATTTGCCAGAGAGGCGCCGCTGCGCAGCCGTGCCCTGATCTCCGAGGCGGACACGTCGCAGGGGGGCAACCGCAGGAATGTCAGTGCCTGCCCGTTTGTGATGGCCACGTCAGCTCGTTCCTGTCGTGCCTCGTCCAGCGCGATCATGGTGTCTGTCGGCACGTCCTGGAAGAGCGGGATTGCGGCCATTGCCCGAAAGCTGGTGGACGGTCTTGAAATTACGACGAAGTGGCAGCTCTTGAGGAGAGTTTCGGCTGCTTTCCAGGAGGGCAGATCGAGAAACGCATCCAGTCCGATAATGAAAAAGATGGCGGTATCGGGGCCGTATTCCCGCTGGATCGCGCGGACAGTGTCAATGGAGTAGGATTTACCGGAGCGTTGGATTTCAATGTCCGTGAGAGCGAACTCGGGGGTGTCCTGGATGGCGAGCTGGACCATGCGGTGCCGGTGAGAGGCTGCGGCCAGCGTGCCTGGTTGTTTGTGCGGGGGATCACCGGTCGGGATGAACAGCACGCGATCCAATCGCAGGAGCTGTCGGGCAGATTGGGCAATCGAGAGGTGGCACCGGTGGATCGGATTAAAACTACCCCCCAAGAGTCCCAGGCGCATATCGAACGGGCTCCATGTGAATGTATGAGTTGTGCGACGGACCAGTGTTCAGCTCGGGTATTGTGTGGAATTGTGCCCGCGCCATATCGCCACAAATGGGTGCTCGTCAGCCGGCTAGAGGATCACCAGATTATCGCGGTGAATGACCTCCTCATACTCCTGAAGGCCGGGGATCTTTTGGATGTCGGCCGTCTTGAGCCCCTTGATTCGCGTCAGGATCTCGGAGGAGAAATTGACCAGGCCTTTGGCGCAGTCTTTTCCGTCGGGACCGGTGCAGGTTACCGGGTCGCCGGCGTCGAAATGGCCGCTGATATCGAGGATGCCCGATGCCAGGAGGCTCTTGCCGTTCTGTACCAGCGCCTCGACGGCACCCTGATCCAGTTGTACCTGGCCGCGGGGGCGCAGGGTAAACGCAATCCAATGCTTGCGACTGTTCAAGCGCCGTTCTCGGGCGAGAAACAGGCTGCCCCCGGGTTTCCCGGAAAGCACGTCCGGAAGGAGTCTGGCTTGAGTGCCATTAAGAATCAGGGTCGCGACGCCGTACTCTCCCACCTTCTTGGCGGCACGGACCTTGGTGGCCATGCCGCCGGTGCCCTCGAAAGTGGACGCCATGCCGGCCCGCCGTTCGATGTCCTCCGTAATCTCGGGGATGAGTGGAATCAAGGTAGCCGTCGGGTCCTTGCGTGGGTCGACGGTAAAGAGTCCGTCGACGTCCGAGAGGATGATCAGCAAATCCGCATCGACGAGGTGGGCGACCTGCGCCGCCAGCGTATCGTTATCGCCCACTCGGATTTCCTCGACCGCGACGGTATCGTTTTCGTTGATGATTGGAATCACCCCGAATTTGATCAAGGTGGTGAGAGTGTGGCGGGCGTTGAGAAATCGTCGGCGATCGGCGAGGTCTTCATGAGTCAGCAGCACCTGTGCGACCCGGAGAGCGAGGCGCTCGAAGGCTTTCTCATAGGCCCACATGAGGAGGCTTTGGCCGACCGCCGCAGCGGCCTGTTTGAGCGGCAGGCTTTTCGGGTATTCGCGCAGCCCGAGCTTCTTGATGCCGGACACGACCGCACCAGACGAGACGACCAGGACCTCGCGCCCCTGTGCACGCACCTCGGCGATTTCACCGGCAAGGCGCTCGATACGTTCGGCGCTCAGGCCGGTTTCGCGCGACGCGATCAGGCTGCTCCCGATCTTAATGACGACGCGTTTGGCTTGTCTTAGGAGTTCGTCTCGCACGGGGTTTTCCGAAGCAGTTCCACTTGCTGGCCCATGTAGCGTATGCACTCGTCCAGTCCTTCTCGCGTGGCTGCCGAAATCGCAAAAAAATGAATTTTGCGTCGCCGGCAGTATTTTCGGAGCCGTTCGAGCCGTTCACCTTCTCCCTTGACGTCGAGTTTCGTGCCTACCACGGCAAAGGGACGCGCCGTGAGGGCGTCATCATAGGCGGTCAGTTCGTGGCGCATGATTTCCAGGCTCGAGACCGGGTCCTCGGCGGCCCATTCTGAAATGTCGATCACATGGAGTAGCAGGCTGGTTCGCTCGATGTGGCGCAGAAACTGAAATCCCAGCCCCTTGCCTTCATGCGCGCCTTCGATCAATCCGGGAATATCGGCAATGACAAAGGTCTGCTCGCCGGTCCACCGTACCACGCCCAGGTTGGGCGTCAGGGTGGTGAAGGGGTAATCGGCAATTTTGGGGCGAGCGGCGGACACGGCGGCGATGAGTGTCGATTTCCCGGCGTTCGGATAGCCGACCAATCCGACATCGGCCAGGAGTTTCAGGTCAAGTCGAAGCAAGCGCTCTTCGCCGGGAGTCCCTGGCTCGAATTGTGTAGGTACGCGGTTAGTCGATGTAGCGAACCGGGTGTTTCCTCGGCCCCCCTGGCCGCCTTTGGCGATGACGCAGCTTTCGCCGTCTTTCGTGAGGTCGGCCAGCAGTTCCTGTGTGTTCTCGTCGAACACCATGGTGCCGACCGGGACGGGAATACGCACGTCGGCGCCCCGGCGTCCATGGCAGTTGCTGCCGCCTCCGATCTCGCCTTTTTCGGCCTCGTAGTGTTTTTGGTAACGAAGATCCAGCAGGGTGCTGAGGCGAGTGGTGGCTTCGACCACGACGCTGCCGCCGTCACCACCGTCACCGCCGTCAGGGCCGCCGCGAGGAACGAATTTTTCCCGTCGAAAGCTGCAGGCGCCGTTGCCGCCGTGGCCGGCCTTCACCAGGATTTGGACTTGATCGACAAAGGTAGACATGACAGCGATCCCCGAGCCGGCGTGGTCAGTTAGAAACAGCAGTATAGCGTATTCGCCGGCTCATGGGGGATGCTGTAACGAAGGGCACCTGTTCCGTAGGAACAAAGGTATGGACTGAGGGGGGTCAGGCCTTCGCTGTGACGGGATAGACGCTGACCTTCTGACGGCCGCGGCCACCTTCGAACTTCATGACACCGGACACATAAGCATAGAGGGTATGATCCCGGCCCAAACCTACGTTAAGGCCTGGGAAAAACTTCGTTCCCCGCTGGCGCACAATGATGGAGCCTGCCTTGATCGTCTCTCCCCCGTAGGCTTTGACACCGAGGTATTGTGGGTTACTGTCACGGCCGTTCCTTGTCGAACCGCCGCCTTTGTTTGTTGCCATGGCAAACTCCCCTTCGAGTCGTTACTTCGTTTCGATCCCAGTGACCCGGAGCTGCGTAAAGCCCTGCCGGTGGCCTCTGGTACGGCGATAATTCTTGCGACGGTGCTTCTTGAAGACCGTTATTGATCTGGTGCGACCCTGGCGGATGATTTCCGCTGTGACGGTGGCTCCCGCCACCACCGGTTGGCCGACTACCAGTCCGCCCTCGCCATGCAGTAGCTTGACCTTGTCGATCTGCACAGAGTGCCCGACATCACCCGGGAGTGACTCCACCTGGAGTACGGTTCCGGTTTCCACTCGATACTGTTTTCCGCCTGTCTCGATAATAGCGTACATGTGCGTCTTTCTCCTCGTCAGCAGAACGTGGGTGTTTATCATAGCGGCTGAGAGGGTGTCAAGAATTAGTGCGTCCGTGAACGAGGCTGGCTGGAGGTACGAAGGCTTAAAGGAGTCGGGAGCGGCGAACACTCTGCATCGAAATGCCTGCGTGCGGTTGTCTTGACGGTCATCGCGAGGCGCTGGTATTATCCCGCGCATGTTACAAACCAGCGAAAAAATATGGATGGATGGGAAGTTTGTGGCCTGGGCTGATGCGCAGGTTCATGTGCTCACGCACTCGCTTCACTATGGGTTGGCAGCCTTTGAGGGCATTCGTTGCTACAAGGGAAAGAGCGGGTCAGCTATTTTTAGACTACCGGAGCACGTGGATCGTCTCTTCGAATCCGCCCACATCGGGCTGATCGAAATGCCTTTCGACAGGAAGCAAATCTCGGAAGCGATTATCGAGACCGTCCGAGTCAATCGGCTGGAGGCTTGTTACATTCGTCCATTGGTGTATATCGGGTATGGTGCCATGGGGTTATACCCGGCTGAGAATCCTATCAAGGTGAGCATCGCAGCTTGGAAATGGGGGACATATCTTGGCGACGAAGCCTTATCGAAGGGAATTCGAGCCAGGGTGTCGTCCTTTACTCGCCATCACGTGAATGTCTCGATGACGCGAGGGAAAATCTCGGGTTATTACGTCAATTCTATTCTTGCCAAACGCGAAGTGAAGGCCGATGGTTATGACGAAGCGATCATGCTGGATCCGGAGGGGTATGTCGCCGAAGGGACGGGTGAAAATGTGTTCATCGTGCGGCGTGGTGTCCTGAAAACGACTCCGTTGACCTCCATTCTTGAGGGAATTACGCGCAACTCCATCATGCAATTGGCGAAGGAGCGTAATATTCCCGTGGTCGAGGAGCGGTTCACGCGCGATGAAATGTATGTGGCAGAAGAGGTCTTCGTCACCGGGACTGCGGCAGAACTCACTCCTGTGACGGAAATCGATCAGCGGCGCATCGGTACCGGAAAGCCGGGGCCGATCACACAAGCCCTACAAAAGGCATTCTTTGACGTGGTGGGTGGGACCGATTCCGCTCACCGGCAGTGGTTGACTCCCGTCTAACAGTCTCATCGATCGCAATACCCCCCTCGAATATCTCAATTGCATAGGAGTTCCCTGCAGCCTGTGGCTGTGGTGAACTTGCTTTCGTCCCCTGCTCGGCTGATTACGTGGGATGCAGTGAGAACTGTGAAGCGAGGAGCCCTAGTGCGATCCTTCGCCTGATGAATGAGACTCTGCGGCCGGGGTGGTTGTGGATTCTGCCGGCGTGGAGCTTGGGGTCGTGGCGGCTGGTTTCTTATTCAGGTCGATGACTGTGGACGAGAAATTCCGGTCCTTCGCGATGATTGCCAAAGACAATGAGGTGAACATGAAGACGAATGCTGTGATGACAGTGAACTTGCTCAGGAAGTTAGCCGGCCCTCGGCTCCCGAATACGGTTTGGCTGGAACCACCGAATGCTGCACCGATTTCAGCGCCCTTCCCGGATTGCAGCAGAATTGCTCCAATCATGAGTAGGCAGACGATGACATGAATGATGACAAGCAGTGTATACATGTTGAGTCTTTACGCCGTGGTGGGTTTGGACCCGATTGCGACTTTGGCGAGTGTAGCAAAAGAGACTGGGTCTAAACAAGCCCCGCCGACCAGTGCGCCGTCGATTTCTTCGGATGCTAAAAAGTCGGCGATATTATGAGGTGTGACGCTCCCGCCGTAGAGAATGCGGACGCGGTTTCCTATGTCCGCTCCGCCCAGTTCGTTTAAGGTCTTGCGGATGAGTCGGTGGACTGGGACCGCTTGCTCCGGCGACGCAGCCCGCCCGGTTCCAATGGCCCACACTGGTTCATAGGCGATCGTCACGGTTGGAAGCGTCTGTGACTCGAGCCCGGTAAGGCCGGCACGAAGCTGTCGTTGAATGACGAGGTCGGTCTGTCCCGAATCCCGATCCTGGAGTGTTTCTCCCACGCACAGAATCGGTTGAAGGCCATGCCGGAGGGCGGCCAGAACCTTTTTATTCGTCCAGCTGTCCTGGTCTCCAAAATACTGTCGCCGTTCCGAATGGCCGACGAGGACGTATTGGCAGCCCATGTCTTTCAGCATCGCCCCGGACACCTCGCCGGTGAACGCTCCTTTATCTTCCCAGTAGAGATTTTGTGCACCGAGGAGAAAGGCCGAGACCGGGCCCAGCGCCTTGCGAACGGCATGCAGGGCCGTAAACGGCGGTGTCAGGCCGATCTGGATGCCGGTATGGGGCGGCAATTCCTGCGACAGACGCTGAACAAATGCCTCTGCTTCGGAGGCAGTGTTATTCATTTTCCAATTGCCGACGATGAAGCGAGTTCTCACGGAGCCTCTACTGAGGAAAGGAGCCGGTGGACGATGCTGTTATGCCGAACGGTTGGGAAGGGCTGCGAGTCCCGGAAGAGTTTTTCCCTCGAGTAATTCCAGTGCCGCTCCACCGCCGGTTGAAATGAATGAGATACTTTCGGATTCCCCGGCCCGATGGATCGCGAGGGCGGTTTCGCCTCCCCCGACGATAGTCAAGGCATAGGCATTCGCGACGGAATGGGCCATTGCGAGGGTCCCTCTGGCAAAGGCATCGACTTCGAACATACCCATCGGACCGTTCCAGAGAATGGTCTTGGCATCCTGAACTGCTTCTGAAAAGAGTTTGACTGAGGCAGGCCCGATATCCAGTCCGTACCAGCCTTTGGGAATTTCCTGAACCGGAACGATCTTGGTTTCAGCTCCCGGTTCCCGGCTGGCTGCGACAACGCAGTCTACGGGGAGATAAAACTTAACGCCGCTTGAAAAGGCATGGTCTTGCACGCCTTTGGCGAAGTCGAGCATGTCGTTTTCAACCAACGATTGGCCGATCTCCAGCCCCATGGCTTTGAGGAAGGTGAAAGCCATACCCCCGCCAATGATGACTTTATCGACTTTCTTCCCGAGGTTCTCGATCACGCCGATTTTCCCGGACACCTTGGCTCCTCCGAGAATAGCGACGAACGGTCGCACCGGATTTTCTACGGCGCCTTCGAGATATTCGATTTCTTTCTTGAGCAGATATCCGGCGGCGGCTTCAGGAATATATTTCGTGATGCCGACGGTGGAGGCATGGGCCCGGTGGGCGGCACCGAAGGCGTCGTTGATGTACACATCGGCGAGGGAGGCCAAGGCTTTGGAAAATCCGTCGTCATTTTTCTCTTCTTCCGGATGGAAGCGGAGATTTTCCAGCAACATGACATCACCGGGCTGCATCTTCGCGACGAGGCCTTCGACAGTCGCCCCGATGCAATCCGGAGCAAAAACCACTTCCTTGCCGAGCAGGCGCTGGAGTCGTTTTGCGATGGGGGCCAGACTGAATTTCGGATCGAACCTTCCCTTAGGCCGACCGAGGTGGGAGCACAAGATGACCTTCGCGCCTTCGTCAACGGCACGATTGATGGTGGGAAGCGTGGACCGAATTCTGGTGTCGTCGGTTATCTGCAATGAATCATCGAGCGGAACGTTGTAGTCGGCGCGAATGATCACGCGTTTCCCACGAAGCTGGACATCCTCGATGATTCGTTTACGAATATTCATGACAGACCTTAACTCCTCCTCTGGTGTGTGCAGCCAGGCCGAGGGTAGCGCTGATGTGTACTGCACGTCAGAAAAGCGCGTTGTGCAGGAGGCGGCTTATGCCCCTTTGGCGACGATATATTTGATCAAGTCCCGCACGCGGCATGAATAGCCCCATTCGTTGTCGTACCAGGCGGTGACCTTGACGAGTCGTTTGTCGATCACTGCGGTTAACGGGGCATCGACAATCGCGGAATGTGGGTCGTCTTTGAGATCGATTGAGACGATCGGAGCATCCGAATAGGCCAGGACATTCTTCATAGGGCCTTCGGCGGCTTTCTTAAAGGCGGCATTTACTGCCGCCACATCGCAATCCTTTTCAGTTTCGACGGTGAGGTCCACCAATGAAACATTGGGGGTCGGAACGCGGATGGCCAATCCGTCCAGTTTGCCTTTCAGCTGCGGAATGACCAAATGGAGGGCCTTCGCTGCGCCGGTGCTGGTTGGAATCATTGACATGCCCGCTGCGCGCGCCCGCCGAAGGTCCTTATGCGGCAGGTCAAGCAGCTGTTGATCGTTCGTATAAGAGTGGATCGTCGTCATGACGCCGTGCTTGATGCCGAAGTTTTCCAGCAAGACTTTGGCGACCGGGGCGAGGCAGTTGGTGGTACAGGATGCGTTGGAAACGATATGGTGTGCCTTGGCATCGAACACCTGCTCATTCACGCCGAGAACCACGGTGGCGTCTGGATCTTTCGCAGGGGCTGAAATGATGACGGTTTTTGCCCCGGCAGACAGGTGCTTTCCAGCCCCTTCGCGGTCGGTAAAATGTCCCGTCGATTCCACGACGATCTCAACGCCCAGGGCTTTCCACGGAAGTTCCTTCGGATCTCGGACGGCGAACACCTTGATGGGCTTCCCGTCGATAATGAGCTGGTCGTCCTTGGCCTCAACGGTAGCGTCGAGAGTACCGTGGACGGAGTCGTACTTGAGCAAATAGGCCAATGTTTTCGCATCGGTGAGGTCGTTGATAGCGACAAATTCCAGGCTGGGGTCTCCGAGGGATGCACGAAGAACGTTGCGACCGATGCGTCCGAATCCATTGATGCCGATGCGTGTGGTCATGGGGCTAAATCCTCAAGAATTAAACGGGTGGAATTGAGTAAGTCTGGGGCGATAGTACTGACCGACTTTCTATGTGTCAAGCATACAAAAAGAGGAAATTGAGTGTGGCTGTCGGCTAGTGGCCGGTTGTCATTCAAAGGGGCCGCGCTTGTCTTGCCTGTGCCCTGGCGGTCGGGTAGAGTCTGTTTTTTCGTAACCATCAACCGGTAGTCGGGGTGCGATGCAATCTGAAACTTTGCAGTCCGAGTCGTGCCACGTGCTGGAATGGGCCAAACTGCTGGACTACCTGGCTTCCTATGCCCAGTCTGCCATCGGGGCGGAGCGGTGTCGATCGGTGGTCTTGGAAACCAACCTGATCGAGGCGCAGATGCGCCAACAGGAAACGGCGGACATGCTTCGATTGAGGTCCGGAGTCGATCCCTTTCCGGTCCTACGATTTCCCAATGTGTCTGAGTGGTTAGGCCGGGTCGCCAAGGGCGCCTGTCTCGAAGTGCACGAGTTGAGGGACATCGCGCTGGTCTTAGGACTGATCGATGACGTGGCACGGTATCTTCTGCGTCATCAGGCCGATGCCCCGGCCCTCGGTGCGATGGCGGTGCAGCTTGGACCGGTAGAAGAGTATCGCCGGCTGACCATTGCCTTAAACGCCGCCATCGACCCTGACGGCTCGATGCGGGACTCGGCCAGTCCCGAACTGCATAGGTTGATGCAGCGCGCCAATGACCTCAAGCAGCAGATGCGGCATCGCCTCGACCAGATTCTGCATTCGCGTCGGTACGAGGAGGTATTGCAGGAACACTATTTCGCGCAACGGGAAGGGCGCTACGTGGTCCCGATCAAGGCTGAGATGCAGGGCCGTATTCCGGGCATTGTGCATGACGTCTCGTCGAGCGGAGCCACGGTATTTGTGGAACCTCGCGAGCTGGTGGATCTCAATAACTCCATCAAAGTCGTGGATTTGGACGTTGAACGTGAGGTGCGGAGAATTCTGCGGGAATTGTCGGCGATGGTGGCGCCTCATCAGCCGGCGCTTGCCGGCAGTGTGGCATTGCTCGGCGAGCTTGATGCCATTTCCGCGAAAGCCGCGTTGAGCCAGCGGCTCCAGGCCGCTCCGCCGCGTCTCAATGAGCAGGGGCGAATCCTGCTCAACCGCGCACGGCACCCGTTCCTGGCCCTGACCAAGGAGCAGGTCGTGCCGAATGATCTGACCTTCGATGAAACGGTGCGGGTTCTCATTATCTCCGGCCCCAACACGGGCGGGAAAACCGTCACCTTGAAGTTGCTGGGATTGTTCGCCTTGATGGTGCGCTGCGGTCTGCATCTTCCCTGTGCGCCCGAGTCGGAAATGGCGATTTTCCCGTCGGTCTATGCGGATATCGGAGATGCGCAGGATCTGGCGCGGGATCTGTCCAGTTTTTCGGCCCATATCACGCAGATGGTGCAATTGCTGAAGGAGGTATCCGAAACGACCGACATCGGCACTTCGCCTTCGCCGATGTCTCCAGGGCGGGCATTGGTATTGCTTGATGAGCCGGTCACGTCCACGGATCCGGCTGAGGGCGCGGCATTAGCGAGCGCCCTGTTGTGCCGGTTGGCGGCAGCGGGCGTGAAGGTGGTCGCCACCACACACTACAGCCTGTTGAAAGGGTTGGCGCAAGAGACGCCGGGCTTCTCCAATGCGAGTGTGGAGTTCAACCTCGAAACGCTCTCTCCCACCTATCGCCTGATTCTCGGGCAGCCGGGAGGGTCGGCGGCCATCGAAATTGCGGGACGTCTCGGGATGGATGAGTCCTTGTTGCAGGATGCCCGTGCCCGGCTGCAGGGCGACAATCGGCTTCTGGAGAACCTGCTGAACGATTTACAGGATAAACAGCGGCGTATGAGCGAGGACCTCGCCGCCGCAACGGCTGCCAAACAGAGTGCCGAGCAGGCGGCGCGCGAGTCTCAGGAACTCCTGGCCTTCCTGCAGGAGTCCGAACGGGACGAGCGACAGGGGTTGAAGAAAAAACTGTCCCAGGAATTTCAGCGTGCCCGGGCCGCGGTCCAAGCTACGCTCGATGACTTGAAGCGCGACCAAAAGTTGCTCAAGGCCAAGGAAGCCAAAGTCCGACTCATCGAACTGGAGCAAGCGGTGAGTCGAGAAGCGGGAGGGGCCCAAGAGCCGATTCCCGTGGATCGGCTGTCCGTGGGAGATGCGGTAGAGGTGGTGGGGTTAGGCATGACGGGAACCTTACTCGAAAGTCCACAGGGGAAAAAACGTGTGCGCCTGAAAGTCGGGGACGGCGAAATTCTGGCGAATGTGGGGAGTCTGGTAGGCCTTGCGCGGGCGCAGCAGCCTGTTCGAGGCGAGCTTCGGAAGACGACGGCAGTGACGTCCAGGCGAACCGGTCAGACCCTAGCCCCTGAGGAAATTCAGGAAACGTTGGATGTGCGGGGCCAGGCCGCGGACGACGCACTGGATATCGTGGTGGCCGGGCTCGACCGGGCCATCTTCGGCGGGAGTCCGTTTGTGCGCATCATTCACGGACACGGGACCGGCAGACTGAGGGCCGTCCTACGGGACTATTTGAAGGCGTCTCCCTACGTCGTGAGCTTTCGACCCGGTGATCGCGCAGAGGGGGGGGATGGTGTCACCATTGTCGAGTTGCGATGACCGTGAAAAATGAGGCCTATGTTCGGGAAGTGAAATTTTGTATGCTGAAGGGGTGATGAGTAGACACCAGAAAGGTGCGGAGCATGACATGACGTAACCGATATGCAAGTCGGCTGGCATTCCCGCCCGGCAGCACTCCTGCCTGGTCAAGGGTTTCCGGTCGAGTCGCTCCTCCCAATGGCCTGCCGCCATGCGTCAGCGGGTCAGTCTCCAGAGTTTGATTACCCTCTCTGTGCTATCGGTAGGTATCCTTTCCGGCACAGTCGGCTTGGCCTATGCCTACTGGCATGCCAGGCAGTCGCTTCACACCACAGTCGGTATTACCTTTCAGGAAATAGTCCGACAGAGCGCGGACAAAGCGGCCCTGTTGCTTGCCCAGGAACTCGAATGGCTGCAACGGCTCAGTGCTCTTCCTGAGATTCGAGCATCCTTGGAAGGGGTGTCCTCTGCGGAGCCGCCTACGCTGCAGTTCGAGCAGTGGCGAGAGGAGCAGCATCCTTATTTTCACTCACTGGTGATTGTCCGGCAGGACGGCCAGTTAGTCGGAGGCCGGCGTAGCGAATCCGCACGGACTTTTTATGCGCAGCAACCATGGTGGCCGGTTGTGTTCTCGGCGAAACGTCCCTGGGCCGGTCCGCTGACCGTTGACGAGCATGGCAGGGGGTCTTGGGAAGTCGCAGTCCCGATCGGGGGACAGGGTGAGCCGGTACGAGGGGCTCTAAAGGCCGTGATCGGGACGGACCGCATACTCTCCTCGATTCTTGGAAGCCGAATCGGTCGTACCGGACACATGATGCTGCTGGCTGAGGATGGTGTGGTGCTCGCCTGCTCCATGCTGCCGCCCAATCTTCACGCCACGCTCCAGACACAGTCGGCCCAGGCACCGGCGGATGCTCTGGCCGCTGGATGGCGTCAATTGGAGCAGGATACCCATGGACGCAAACACAGCATCACTGGCCTCGCCAGGGTCGTCCTGCCGGCGCAGATCGAGCAAGCCCGTGGCTGGTCAATTTTGATGCAGCAGGATCCGTCGGAGACATTCGAGCCGTTGCTGGCCCTCATGGGGAAACTGGGGGCGTTCTGGGTCGGAGCCGTCGCGTTCATTGTGTGGCTGCGCTGGCGGCTGGCCCGCCGCATCGTGCGTCCACTTGGCGATTTGATTCAGCGGGTCACTGTCTTAGGCGGCGCATGGCCGTCGGAATCGCTTCCGTCTCAGCCCTCGTCGGCGCTCAGCGGGATTGTCGAGATCGATGCGCTGGCTGCAAGTTTCGACGAACTCGCGCAACGATTGGCACAGGCGTCGCGAGTGAAGGCCCAGTACGTCCGCCGGTTGGAGCAGGTGAATCTTGATCTGGCTACGTCGGAAGAGCATTACCGTCTTTTGTGGAACCATTCGGTCGATACCAAAATCTTACTCGATTCGTTCGGTACCATCCGAGACATCAATCGGCGCGGGGAGATTACACTCGGACGACCGGTATCGAGCCTCATTCGGCGCCCCGTCACGGATCTCGTCGCTGAGTCTGAGCGGCCCCGCCTGCTGGAACAGCTGGAATTGACGATTCGAAGCGGGACGGACGTGCCGGGTGGAGCGATGCACATCCCGATATCGTCCGGCGAGTTGACGATGGACGTTGATTGGGTACCGGTCAAGAAGGCCGGTCGTCTTGAATCGATTATGCTCCAACTTCGCGACCTCACCGAACAGCAGGCGCTCGAACGGCAATTGGTTCGGTCGGAGCGGCTGGCGTCGTTGAGCCAGTTTGCCTCGATGTTTGCCCATGACATTCGAAATCCCCTGGCCGGAATCAAAAAGACGCTGGAGTGGCTTGGGGGGTGCCCGGAGATGGGGCAGGATCCGCCGCGCCGCTGTCTGGAGGACTTGCGCTTTACCACTGATCTTCTCCTGGGCATGATCAACGACATGTTGGATGTCTATCAGGAGAGCTATTCGGGACTGCCGTTGAGTACGTCACAGGTGTCGCCAAGTCTGTTGATGAACGAAGTGTTGCGACTCTTTCGCTCCGAGGCCGAGGCGCAACAGGTGCGATTCAGCTTGCAGGGACCCTCGGAGGCGGTGTGGATCATGGGGGACGGTCGGCGGTTGCAGCGTGTGCTGATCAACCTGATCCATAATGCGCTGAAGTATTCGCCGGCAGGGGGGACCATCATGATTAGCCTGCAGGCGAAGGGGGGACAGGTTTCACAGGGAAACACCGTCGCCGGGCCAGACGATTGCTCGACCGTGACGATTCAGATCCTGGATGAAGGGCCTGGTATTGCGCCGGAGGACCTGCCGCATCTCTTTGAGATGTTTTTTAGAAAAAAGGACGGGCAGGATTACCGGATCGGACGCGGCCTGGGGCTGCACTTCTGCCGGCTGGTGGTGGAGGCCCATGGCGGGCAAATCGAGGCGGCGAATCGTCCCGAAGGCGGAGCGGTCTTTACGGTCGCGTTGCCGGTCAGGCAGGAGCAGGTATGCCCATCACCATCGTGATTGCCGAAGACCAACGGTTGTTCCGGCAGAGTCTGCGCCTGTTGCTCGAACACGAGCGGGATCTTGTTGTAGTCGGGGAAGCGATGGATGGCCGGCAGGCATTCGATCTCGCGGTGGCGCACAAGCCGGGCATCGTCTTGATGGATGTGGACATGCCCAGATTGGACGGCATCACCGCCACACGATTGATCCGCAGCTGCGTGCCCGACAGCAAGGTGTTAATGCTGTCGGTGCATGACGACGATGCTCGGATCGTGGCCGCCGTTCAAGCGGGCGCCTGCGGGTATATCCTCAAGGACGCCGACCATCAGGAGTTTCTACGTATCATTCGCGCAACGTTCGACGATGAAGTGGTGCGATCTCCCTTCATGCCGGACGGCTTCGCCAAGAAGGCGGTGGCCCTGGTGAACCAACAGGGCGAATCGGAGAACGGCGGGTTGTCGCTTCTGACCGAACGCGAACAGGAAATCCTCGCCTGTGCGGCTGCCGGGAGAAGCAACAAGGAAATCGCCGATCAATTGTGCGTATCCCTCGATACCGTCAAAACCCATCTGCACCATATTTATCAAAAGTTGCGTGTGAGCGGACGGGTGGAAGCCGTACTTACATATCTTCAGAGCCGCTAGATCCGTCCTTCCTTCTGAAAAGATCCTCACCCGAAGGATGGAGAGAAAATCCATCCTCCAGGCAATAGGTCCCGCTTCCCGACTCACGTACTGTTCCAGGGTGCTACCGCACAGTGTCTGCGCAATGCGGTCATCCTTCATGGAGGAGGGGTACATCATGGAGACGGGATCACGAATCAAGTCTGCCTGTTTCATTGTCGCCGGGTTGGGGCTTGGGTTCCTCATTGCGTCCGGGGGGCAGGCGCAAGTCATCCATCCAGACCAGATGATCGGAGTTCCCTCACCGCAAACGGAGATCGATTTAGGTGGAAGCCCCCTACTCTCCGAGCCGGCAAGTGACATGGAAAAGGGGTTTGATCGTCAAATGACGGTTCCGGAGAGCGGCGCATCCGGAAGCATGGACATGAACAAGCTGAAGACGCCGGACGCCGCCGATGCGGAGAATGCGCGCGAGTCGGACAGTCACTCCTCGGTCTCCTTCTGATTCTGATGGGAGCGTGTCATTGAGAGGAGGTGCACCATGAACAGTCGGAAAAGAAGCTATGCGAGCTGTGCATTGATTTTCGGGCTGTGCCTCGGTTTGGCATTGTTTGCAGGGGCAACGTTTGCACAGCAATCGGCGTGGGTGGAGGAAATCAACAACTCACTCAACTTTTACAAAACCAGCTATCCGGGCCCCAATTGGGAGCCTTACAGCCAGCGGCTGCAGATCGTGAAGGAGGCGGTGGATCGTGCAGATACCCGGACGGTCAAATCAGAAATGGGCAAGTGGTTCAAGATGCTCAGGGTCCGTGATCAGGGCATTCACGATGTGGCCGCCGACGAGTTATTCAACTTTGCGTTGATGGTCACGCCGATTCTGGAATACGGCATCACGGTTCCACCGGCTCCCGGCGGAGGGACTGAGCCGGGCTATTGAGTCGCTGTACGGCTTTCAGGCCGGCGCGAAAGGAGGCCGTTATGAGGTGGAACGCGTGCTTCGTGGTCGCTGTGTTAGGAGTCTTCTGTCCGGTGGCATCCGGATGGGCTGACTCAACCGACCGCCCGCTGTTGGGGGTGCGTTCGGCGGTCAGCGGGCAGATCGCCAAGATCGAGAGCGGATTATTGTTCGTCAAAACTCCCTATGGGTTGCAGTTCCGGACGATCAGTCCCAACAAGGCCGATCGGGTCGGGCTGCACGATGCGCGGGTCGGTGATGAGGTGTGGTTACTGGTCGATTCGGGAAACGTGCTGCTTGATGCGGCCAGACCGGGCGGTGAAGACTTTACCAATCATAAGGTCGTGGCCGGCCGGATTCACTATGCGGACCCCTTCTGGGGAGAGATTCAGATTTCTACGCCCGAGGGATTCGAGCGGTTTGAGGTCGACGCGCTGGCGGGAAGCAAGCTATCGGTATTTCAAGAGGGGATGCCTGTGACAATCGAATTGGACTCAGACAACGTCATGATCGACATCCATGCCGATCGGTAATGTGCCCGTCGCACGTGCCATCGCCTTGACTTCATCGTGAGCGGCTCGTACGATTTTCCTGGCGCGCGCTCCTGCCCGCAATCGCGATCAGGGGCGCGCGGTTCCCACAGTCCGCAACGCGAACGCACCAGAGGCGGCTCATGCGACGTCTGCCGTGGATGCTGGCGTGCCTGGTAGCAGCAGGGTGGCTCTCAGCCTTGCCGTCTGCCCGGGGGCTTGAGTCCTCCGACCGCTCGACGATTCCCTTTCATACCATTCTCGAACTAGAGCAAACTGCCCGCCTGTTGGCAATCCTGCTCGACTCCGGTCGTGCAGTCGTGAACGACAATCAAACGTTACTGGATGATCCGACCAAGGCGCATAAGGGCTTCACGCCGGAGGTGTTTGAATCACAATTGCGCGATATGTTCCGCGGCCGCGCCGGCATCAATCTGGATGAGCTGGCCGGCGGTACGATATCCCCGCGGAGCCGTCATCTGCTTCAGCAGCTGGTGAAGGTGAGCAGGCAGGTGATTGCGGATGCTCAAGCGGAACTCAATCGACAGGGGGCCGGGTTCAAGGGGTTTATTCCGGCCGTGTTCGGAGCACGCGTCTCCACGCGCTTCACCGCAGTGACGGGGGTCCGACTCAAACAGACTGCCTTGGATCCCCGAAATCCTGCCAACCGGCCCGATTCGTACGAACGGGTCGCATTGGAAGCCTTTGCGGACTCCGCCTACCCTCGTGAAAAAGTCATCAGTGAAATGGCGGCCAACAGTTCGTCGCTACGCCTGATGTTTCCGCTCTACGCGACGAGACAGTGCCTCGATTGCCATGGCGGTCCGAAGGGTGGACTCGATCGCACGGGCTATCCCCGGGAGGGCCTCACGTTGGGGCAAAATGCCGGTGCCATTAGCGTGCTGTTGCCGGTCGGAAAATGAAGATCTACCTGGTCCTGCTGATTCTGTTGTTGGTGCCTGTCGAAAGTGGACGCGCGAACGAGCGTCCGCCATTGCCGGTAGAAAAGCCGGCCGGCAGCGGCGTCATTGTTCATCGTGATGGGTATGTCCTCACGGCCCATCATGTGGTCGCCAATGCGAAGCGCATCACGATCGTGACGTCCGGGGAATTCCGGGCACCCGCCGTGCTGGTG
Organism: Nitrospira sp.; assembly: GCA_040376625.1. Lineage (GTDB taxonomy): Bacteria > Nitrospirota > Nitrospiria > Nitrospirales > Nitrospiraceae > Nitrospira_A. The sequence continues at coordinate 26,368 of JBEIQG010000018.1, forward strand.
AGCGTGGATGCGGAACACGATCTCGCCCTGCTCAAAGTGGAGACGGTGGGGCTCTCCGAGGCACTGCTCGGGTATGCCGGCGCGGTGAAGCTGGACCAAGAGGTCATTGCCGTCGGGTTTCAGTTCGGCCTGCGCGAAATCACCATCACCCGCGGCCACGTGGCTGCCGTCAGGAGCAAGGGGGTCCAACGGGTCTTTCAGGTTGATGCCGCCGTGAATCCCGGCAACAGCGGAGGCCCGGTATTTAACCGGAAGGGCGAAGTCGTGGGCATCCTCACCACGAAGTTTACCCATCCGTCCGGGATCGTGCCGGAAGGGATGGCTTTTGCCGTGCCCATCAGTTACGCCACGCCCCTGTTAGCCAACATCCCGGATTTCGATTTCTCCGCCATCGGCAGGGGTAGAAGGGCGTCGCCCAAGGGCAAGGGCAACGGTGATCTGGTCACGGAACTTACGCGGACGTCTGTGCGGATCGAAACCGTGCGCATGTCCGAATCGCCGGCCACGGTCATTCATCCCGCGCCGATGGCTCCGTCTTCGGACGGCCGGCACAGTGCCCAGCCGTCCGTTACCCGTGTTCCGCTGCCGCCCGCTCCTATCCATGAGCCGGTTCCCCTGGCCGGAGACGAATCTATTGATCGCGTGAATGCTCAACTTCTGGCAAGCCAGCAGGAAGCGCTCAAGCGACTCGTCGATCAAGGACTGACACCTCCCGGTGAGATGGTGTTGATTCCCGCCGGGGAGTTCCTCATGGGCATGGAGGATGGTTTGCCCGATGCCCGTCCGATCCATCGGTTGTATATAAGTGCCTATTGGATCGACCGGCATGGAGTGACGAACGGGCAGTACCGGGCCTGTGTGGACGGAGGCGCCTGTCTGATTCCAAAAGTGCGCGATGCCTTCGATGATACCCAGCGAGCCCAATTCCCGGTGACCAATATCACCTGGTCCCAAGCCCGGGCCTACTGTCAGTGGGTCGGTAAACGATTGCCCACGGAGGCGGAATGGGAAAAGGCGGCGCGGGGAATCGATGGCCGGCGCTATCCCTGGGGCAACAGCGACGAGGTGATCCAGAAAAGCAGGGTGAAGCTGACGGACGGGAATTCTGCCGATGGCGTCGATCCGTTGGGCCTGCCCTCAGTCTCCGCGTCGCCCTACGGCGTGTTCGGCATGGTCGGCATGGTGTCGGAATGGGTGAAGGACTGGTATGCGGAGGATTTTTACCGCACCTCGCCGGCCCGGGATCCGCAAGGGCCGTTGCGCGGGACGTTTCGTGTCTTGCGAGGCGGGAGTTGGATGGAGCGGCCGCTCGAGTTGCGCGCCAGCTACCGGGGCTGGGACGAGATGACGTACTGGGGGCCGACGCTTGGATTTCGTTGCGCAACGGACGTGCCCTAGCAGGCTGCTGAAAAAGACCGCCAGCAGCGTTCTCGCATCGTTCAAGCCTTCAACGTACCCCTGAGGGTACGCCTCAGGTTTTCACTCGCTGCGGCCTTGCTGACGGTCTTTTTGAGCAGCCTGCGCGGTGCTGCTCCAATCGCGCGGATGAATAGGTTTTAGCGTGCGATATTGTCCCCCCGCATCCTTCTGGATTTATCGGGTAGATCACCTCCCTGCCACCTCTTTCCCTCTGGGTCATTCTCACGTACGATAGCCCGATGGTCAGTGCGTCTTTGATCGTGCA
>JBEIQG010000159.1:0-8743 GCA_040376625.1 Nitrospira sp.
ATAAACCCCTGTCGATCGGCTTCCCGTTGAAGTACAGCGTCATCGGAAAGGTCACGGCCCTCCACCCAGAACAGACGATACAATGATCGGACAAACTCCCCGCCCCGGAGCGGATCGATGTGGAGCGCGCGCTCGGAGGCGGCAATCGCCGCGCCGGTATTGGGTTTTCCCCGCGGCACCGCGATCGGCAGCTCGGGCGCGAGTCGGCGGACCATCTGCACCTCCTGTGTCAATTCGGCTCCAAGGTGCCCTGCCCAGTCAGCCATCGGCACCGGCAAATGCGGTGCATGCTGAACCCCCTGCCAGGAAACCCGATCCATGACGCCAAGTGAATGGAGGCGTTCGTGCATCGCGTAACAAAAAGGACAGTTAAAGTCGCTGTAGAGCCGGTCCCCGTTCATGGCATCACCGGTAGGATATTGAAGAATGAGACCGAGGATTGGAGCCCCAAGACCCTGGCCAAAGACGTTTCACGAATCACGCTTCACGGGTCCCCTCAAAGCCGGCGGCCTGTTTGACCATCCTGTCATGGAAGGATGGCGATGATTCGGACCGGCGCCCCTGTTCCACCGGCAATTTTCATCGGGAGAGCGATGACCGTGGCACCCGAGGCCGGCACCTCATCCAGTCTCGCCACATTTTCGAGTCCGTACAGGCCGGCTCCGTTCACAATCCGGTGCACCAGAAAATCACGGGAAGGACCATAATCGATGCTGGCCGTATCAATCCCGATTCCGGAAATGTGTCGTTCCTCTACGAGAAATTTCGCGACTTCCTCCGAAAATCCTGGAAAATGCAGGGTCGTCGGCACATCGGGCGTGGCAGTGCCGAAATACCGTTCACGATCCGTCCAATACGCACCCCAGCCCGTCAGCAACATCACAATCGCTCCCGCTGGAATCATCCGGTGCGCAGACTCCCACCGGTGTACATCCGGCATGGAGACGCGATAGTCACGATTTCCTTGCACCGCAGCGCGAACATCGATAACTACTGCAGCACCGATCAGGCGGTCGACCGGAATACCGTCGATCCCCGCTTGTCCCTGTGCAAAATGAACGGGCGCATCCATGTGCGTTCCGGCATGCTCGGACAGCGCCACTTGTCCTGTGGCATACCATTGTTCCGTGGCTGTACCTCCCCGTTCAGTCGAGTCACGATGAAAGGGAGGATTGGCGGGCCAGACTTGAGTGGTTTCATCGAACGTGTGGGTCAAGTCCACGAAGCGTTGCGCAGCGTCGGCATCACTCCAGCAACTCACCACCATCCACAGGACCAGCCTGCCTGCAAGTATCATCCACTGCCTGCCTTGTTGTTGTGACACCATCATCAAGACTCCAACAATCAGCTTGATATGATACCCCGTTCAGAATGCCCCATCTATCGAATCGGGCGGAAATACGGTACCCTCTCCTCCTCGAGCAGTGCAACCGGTAGTTTGCTGACAAACGGAATGACGACCCCGAACTACGCAGCAGGCTGTTCCAAAAGGCCCTCCGGACAGGCCGCAGCAAACGAAGAGGCTTATCGGCCGGCACGCGTTCGATAAAGCCCCTGCATCCTGCGAAAACGCCGTTGACGGACTTCTCAACAGCCTGCTCAAAAGAGACGGACATGCCGAACAGTTCAAGCCGGAACACCGGGCTGCAGTTTTCAGGAGAGCGTTTTTCGGTGGAATATCGTTTCCACGGATCGGCCGCCGATGCGCGCAGGCGTGCAGACCTGCTCTGTATCGACCAGACTGTCGAAGCGGCCGATCATGTCATTCCCTCCGGAGCGATTCGGGACCAGCTCCTGGGTCGAGTGAGTCAGCTCGAGGCGCTCACCTGCGATTCTCACCGCGCAGTGGTCAGTTTCCCCGTTGAACTCCTCGACGGGACTATGAGCGCGCTCCTTCACATGATCATCGGCATGGCCGGCTTGCAAGGACAAATCCGCGTCACGGACCTCTCATTACCCGATGCGGTTGTCTCCCGATTGACGTGGCCTCGATACGGCTCGCGGGGCCTCCGAAACCTCCTGCAGGTACCCCGACGTCCGCTCATCTGCGCGGTGCTGAAGCCGCTCGGATATTCTCCGCAACAGCTGGCTGAACTGGCTCACGAATTTGCCCTGGGTGGGGTTGATCTGATCAAGGACGACCAGAGTCTGCGCGATCACCCCTTCTGTCCATTCGAAGAGAGGGTCGCACGTTGCGCCGAAGCCGTCGCCATGGCCTCCCGCCGGACCGGAAAACGGTGTCTCTATGCGCCGCATGTTTCCGGCCCCTGGCCCTCCCTGACGGAACAGGCCGCCAGGGCGAAGCAGGCGGGCGCGGGCGCACTCCTGCTCTGTCCCGGGCTGACAGGCTTTGACAGCATGGCGTCCTTGGCCGGGCTATCATCGTTGTCGCTACCCCTCCTCGCTCATCCGGACTTTCTCGGGAGCCACTATGTGACGCCGGACAGCGGCATCGCTCCCGCGGTTCTGTTCGGGCTACTCCCGAGGCTGGCCGGCGCCGATATCAGCATCTACCCGACCTACGGCCTGAACTTTCCCATATCGGAAATGGATTGTCGCCGGATTGCCGCGGCCTGCCGGCACACTCTCGGCGGCTGTCCATCCATCCTCCCGTCCGCCGCAGGGCGAATGACCGGGTCACGCATTCGCGAGATGGTCACCCTCTACGGTTCGGACATCGTCTTTATTCTCGGCAGCGACCTGCGGCGAGAGCCGACAAAGATCCGCTCCGCCTGTCAGGATTTCCTTCGCCTTGTCGAAGTAGAGGCAGCCTCATGCCCCTGACACCGTTCCCAGCCTGAAGCCGATCCGTCTCCTATGCAATCGATATTTCAGGAATAGTTGAGGCATCGCCCAGCCTGGATACGATGCAGATCCAGGGACAGGATCCGACCTTTGCCGAACGCAGGCCGACTCGCAATACGTAGAGATGCATCACCCATCCTATTTCTTTGTCAAGTTTCCTCATCCCCTGTCCGATATAGCCCATAGCCCGAAGTGCTTACGTATCGGCCGACGCTTCCCGTGCACAAGAAACAACCATGGCGCTGGTTCGAGCTTCAAACGAGATATCCAAACTCGACACGTCCGACACCCTGGTGCTCCGTCCGGAGCATCTTCGTCTGGGCATGTATGTCGACCTGAATTGCTCCTGCTTCAAGCATCCCTTCCCGCGCCGGTCGTTCAAACTCACCTCCCCAAGCCAGATCGTGACCATCAAAGGGCTCGGATTGGCCACGGTGTTGGTTTATCCGCGGGAATCGGACCCGGAGATGGACGAGAAGGGCAACCCAATCCCGCCGACTCCTGCTTCGACCGGTGATCCGAAAACGACTGCGCAGACCAAGACAGCCGAGGCCAGCACCGAACCGGAGGCCCCGCCCCCGGTTGACGAGGAACTGCCGACCCATGGGGACTACCACCAAGCAGTAGTTCTCGCCTCCACCGCCTATCGGCAGATGCTGGGTCAGAGTTCGCAGATGATGAAAGACCTCGTCAGCGGATCGGAGGAGGGATTGCGGCACGCGCAGTCCATGATCGGCGGACTCAGCACGCTCCTGACCAACACGGAAGCCGCCGGCACGGTCGCAAGCGCCTTCGACTCGAAGGATCTCGCCAACGCCAACCTGCTGCACGCTCTCAATGTGGCGACACTCTCCATGATCGTAGCGCAGCAATTCGACATCGACGAGGCGGAAATCCAGTTAATCGGCATGGCCGGACTGCTCCTCGACGTAGGGGAGCAGCGCATTCCGCGTAACATCTTGCAGAACCGTGCCCGCCGTTCGGAAGTCGAGAATGTGAAATATCAGATGCATCCCTACCTTGGCGTGGAGATGCTCAGACGATTCCCCGGTTTTCCCGAGGAAGTGCTGGATGTGGTCCGCAGCCACCATGAACGACTCGACGGGTCCGGTTACCCCGAGAAACTCAAGGGAGACCAAATCTCACTCCCCACCAGGATCGTGAGCGCCGTAGATCACTACGAGGCACTCGTCAATAGCTTCCATCCTGAAGACGCCCTTTCCCCGTCCGAAGCGCTGGCGACGATGTACAAGCATCAACAGCGACTTTTTTCGCCGGAGGTCCTGATCGCGATGATCCAAACGCTGGGCGTGTTTCCGCCCGGAACCGTCGTGACGCTGACCGACGGCTCATACGGACAGGTGCTCAACATCAATTTCAAATACCGTGTTAAGCCCCTCGTGCTGCTCTACGACCAAGCCGCCACGGCCGACCAGCCCCACATCGTAGATCTCCAATCCGTGCCGGATCTCAGCATTCTTCGCGCTCTCCCGCGTGCCGAGTTGCCGGACAATGTGGTCGAGTACTTTCGCATCAAACGATGGACCGGCTACTTTGTCCAATCGTCCATACGCGCCGCCTAGTACCATGGCCTTCTCGCGGGCCGCTGAGCATGAAACGTCATACGCGAATCGGCACTGGGTACGGGTAAGAAGAACCTCTGGCCGATGGCCCCCAGCTGGCAGCCAAGACTCCCTGTCTGTTCAAACCCTACGCTATGCATACGCCATCGGGTCATGGATGGCGCCCCACCCCAGGCAGACAGCTGGCAGCGCTGCCCTGCAGTATGGTATCTCCCTCGCATGTCCAAACCACGCGTCCTCCTCGTTATTCCTCCGCTGACCCAACTCAATACGCCCTATCCCGCAACCGCCTACCTGACTGGGTTCCTGCGTTCACGGGGATATGAGGCTGCGCAAGCCGACCTCGGCCTCGAAATGGTCTTGCGCCTCTTCTCGCGGGCAGGACTAGAGCAGGCGTTCACCCGAATCAGGCAAACGGACCGATCGTGGCGAGGCGAAATCCAACAAATCCTGACGCTGGAAACAGCCTACCTCCAGACAATCGAGCCGGTGATCGCGTTTCTTCAGGGGAAAGACCCGATGTTGGCCCCGCACTTCGCCCGCCCGGGCTTTCTTCCGGAGGGCCCCCGCTTTGCCGCCGATCGACGGCCCGGAGCAGAAACGCTCGCAGCATCGCCGTCGGACAGCGCACGCCACCGCGCCACACTGTACATTGAGGACCTCACGGATCTCCTCCAGAACACCGTGGCTCCCCACCTGTTCCTAAATCGTTACGCCGAGCAAATCATGCAGGCCACCTCGTCGTTCGACCGGATCGAGGAGGCCCTGGCTCAACCACCGAGCCTCACGGACGAATTGCTGCTTGAGGCGCTCTGGACACACGTACACCAAACCACACCCGATGTCGTGGGCCTGACAGTCCCCTTTCCCGGCAACCTGTTCGGAGCCTTGCGGATCGCGCAGGCAATTAAGGCTCAATCGCCACGGACCGTGCTTGTCATGGGCGGGGGATATGTCAACACCGAGCTGAGACGACTCGAAGACCCACGCCTGTTCCAGTACGTGGACTACGTGACGCTCGACGACGGGGAACGTCCCTTCCTCTGTCTCCTGGAGCACCTGGCAGGCGAGCGGCCGGAGCCGCTCCTCCGGCGGACGTTTCTCTGCAGAAACAGCCGCGTCATATTTCGAGACGGCGGCAACGAACCGGACATTCCGATGCATGAACTCGGCCGACCGACCTATGCCGGACTCCGGCTGACCGACTACCTCTCGATCCTCGACAGCCTGAATCCCATGCATCGACTCTGGTCCGAGGGCCATTGGAACAAGTTGACCGTTGCGCACGGTTGTTATTGGAAGCAATGCACCTTTTGCGATGTCGGGTTGAACTATATCTCGCGTTACGAGATCACGCCGACCGACGTCCTGCTCGAACAGATCGAGGCGTTGATTCAAGAAACCGGGCAGCGGGGTTTTCATTTTGTGGATGAAGCCGCGCCGCCGGCGGCGCTTAAGGCCCTGGCTCTTCGCCTGCTCGAAACCGGGCAGACCATTTCCTGGTGGGGCAACATCCGGTTCGAGGAGGCGTTCTCCCCCGATCTGGCAAGACTGCTGGCTGCGTCCGGCTGCATCGCCCTGACCGCCGGGCTTGAAGCCGCGTCCGATCGCTTATTGGAACGGATGAAAAAAGGCATTACGGTGGACCAAACGGCACGGGTCGCGGCGGCATTTCGCCGGGCCGGCATCCTGGTGCATGCCTATCTTATGTACGGATGCCCCGGTGAGACGATCGCCGACACGGTGGATTCATTGGAACGTGTGCGGCAGCTGTTTGCGCATCATCTCCTGCAGTCCGCTTTCTGGCACAAATTTACGGCCACCGCCCACAGTCCCATCGGGCTCAATCCGGCTACGGAAGGCCTCACGATCCTCGGCCCGACCTTTGAAGGGTTTGCCGAAAACGATCTCCGCCACGCGGACCCCAATGCGAATTGCCCGCCCTGGCTCGGCGAAGGCCTGCGCACCGCTTTGCTCAACTACATGGAACAATCCGGATTCGATATCCCCTCACAACGCTGGTTCTCACATCGGGTCAACCCGCCTCGGGTGGCGAAGACTTGGCTTACGCAGGCGCTGGCGGCTTCCTCAGACGTGCCACTGACTGCCGAACGGCGGTGCGTCTGGATCGGCGGCAGGCCTGTGATCGCGGCATCCGGACGTACGCGGACCAGGGTCATTCTTCCGACTCGTACGGAAGATTTTACGATCAGCCTGGCGTCGCCGCACACCGCATGGTTGCTCCGCTTGTTAGACGAATCGATGCCTACGCCCCGCCGGAGGAATCTCGACTACCCCCGCCTCGCCGAAGTCCGTGATCGCTTTCCCGCCGCCGGCGCGCGCGGGTTCGATCGATTCAGCAGGAGCGCCGCCTGGCAGTCGATCCGCGAAGCCGGCCTCCTCCTGGTATAGAGGCTGCTCGCTTCTTAGATGACCCGGGCCGATCAAGCGAACCGTCTGGACACAACGGACCCGGTAAAAGAAAGGGGGAGGCAGCCTCACAGCTGCCTCCCCCTTGTCCTAGGGCTGATCGTTGTTCTTGCGCTACTTATTGGGCTGCGGAGTCAATCGCAGATAGGGCTTAATCGCTTTGAACCCCTTCGGAAAGAGTGTCTTGGCTTCGTCATCGTTCACGGCCGGCGTGATGATGCAGTCCTGCCCGTCCTTCCAATTGACCGGAGTCGCCACCTTGTACTTTGCGGTGAGCTGCAGGGAGTCCACCACTCGCAGCAGTTCGTCGAAATTTCTCCCGCAGGAAGCCGGATAGGTCAGCATCAACTTGATCTTTTTATCCGGCCCGATCACGAACACGGATCGCACCGTCATGCTGTCCAGCGAGTTCGGATGAATCATATCGTAGAGGTTGGCGACCTTCTTCTCCGGGTCGGCGATAATGGGGTAGCTGACCGTACAGTTCTGGGTTTCGTTGATATCCTTCGTCCAGCCCCGATGCGAATCCAAGGGGTCCACGCTGATGGCGAGAATTTTCACGCCACGCTTATCGAACTCCCCTTTGATCTTCGCCATATAACCCAATTCCGTCGTGCAGACAGGCGTATAATCCTTGGGGTGTGAAAACAGAATTCCCCACCCGCCGCCCAGCCACTCATGAAAGTTGATCGTCCCTTCCGTCGTCTCAGCTGTGAAGTTTGGGGCATCGTCACCCAGTCGTAGTCCCATGATTTCCTCCTTCAAATTCCGGTCTGATCTGATGGTGGCACTCCGTAAGGGAGCAGAAAGAAAGAATTAGACTACCGTTTCTCCTCGACCCGGTGCAAGCAGAAGCTTGCGCGAGGGATACCGCAAAACAGGTGGCGGGAGAAACCGCCTGCCCCCTCAAGTTTTTACTCACGTATCCGATAAGACATGCAGGTGCCACAGGAGAGCGCATGGAGAACACGAAACCACCCGCCACCGGACTCCGGATCTCCAACGATCCCATGTATCGCTTGCTTCGCGAGGGGTGCATCAAGGAGTTCAACGTCAAACGCGCCGGAGGGGAACTGGTCGACTTGACCCGCTGCGACCTACGGGGCCTGGATCTTCGCGGGCTGGAGGCGGATGGGTTGGACTTCAGCGAATGTTATCTCCGGCAGGCCGATCTTCGTGGCATCGATTTTCGCAACGCGAAACTCGAAGGAGCCAGCATCAACGCGGCCAAGGTTTCCGGCGCCTACTTTCCGACTGAATTGAGCGCGAGTGAAATCGAGCTCTCACTGCTGCACGGTACGCGAATGCGGTATCAGAAGAAGCCCTGACCCTGCTCCGTTTGCTCACCTTCCCGTCAAATTCAGTTTCACCCGCACCTGCTTTCCCTCTGAAGGCGTCAGCTCTGCGTCAATCAGGAACACGCGATCCTCGGGCAGCTGGCCCTGTTCGATCAGGTGTTCACGAATGGCTCTCGCACGGCCTTGCGCCAGCTGGCGTAATTCCGACTCCTCCACCGTCATCGCCGGAAACAGCCGTTGTCGCAATTCGTCGACCGTCAACACCCGTTCGACGAATTTTCCGCCTGCAAGTTCTTCGCGCTTCATCGGTTGCGTTCCCAATTTCTCCGCATAGAGATCGCTCAGGAGCTCAAACTCACGGGAAGGCGAGGGCACCGCTTGCAGATTTTTCGTCCCCCCGTGGGTAAACCGTCGCTGTACCTCGGTCGCTATTTTCTGCAACGCCAGGGCCTCGCGGTCTCGCGCAGGATCAGCCGCACCGCCCACATCCACTCGCAACGCCGGTCGTTCCTGGAGCGCCTTGGCAATCGATTCGATCTTTCGTTGTTCCGAGCCCTCCAGCACCTCGCTGCCGGCCATAAATTCGATGAACTGCAAGTCTTCGCCTCTGCCGCCGACCAGCCCCCC
>JBEIQG010000094.1:0-12806 GCA_040376625.1 Nitrospira sp.
ATCGCGCCGCCGGGGCGATCAAGTCTGGCGGAACGACCAGGCGCGCGGCCAAGATGGTCTGCCTGGATCTCGACCATCCGGATATCGAAGAATTCATCGATTGGAAAGTCGTCGAAGAGCAGAAGGTGGCCGCCATGGTCACCGGCTCCAAGATTTGCGCGCAACGGCTGAATGCCGTGCTCAAGGCCTGCCTGTTGGTGGATGCGCAGGGTTTGGGTCAAGTCGAACTGGACATGAAGAAGAACCAGGTACTGCGTGATGCCGTGACGGCGGCCCGGCGCGACATGGTGCCGGAAGCCTATATCCATCGCATGTTCGACTACGCGAAACAGGGCTATACGCATTTTGTTTTTCACGAGTACGACACCAACTGGGACGGCAAGGCCTACCAGACGGTCTCGGGGCAGAACTCCAACAACAGCGTGCGCATTCCGAACGGGTTCTTCGACGCGTTGGAACGGGACGGCGACTGGGAATTGCGCCGCCGCATCGACGGCAAGATCAGCAAAACGGTCAAGGCCCGCGACCTCTGGGACAAGATTGCCTGGGCGGCCTGGATCTGCGCCGATCCCGGAACCCAGTACGATACGACGATCAACGAGTGGCACACCTGTCCGGAAGACGGGCGGATCAACGCCTCCAATCCCTGTTCCGAATACATGTTCCTGGACGACACGGCCTGCAACCTGGCCTCCTTGAACCTGTCCAAGTTTTTTAATGTGGAAGGGGAGTTCGACCTGGATTCGTTCCGCCATGCGGTGCGTCTCTGGACCGTGGCGCTGGAAATCAGTGTGTTGATGGCCTCGTTCCCCAGCCGCGCGATCGCGCAGAAGAGTTATGAGTACCGGACGCTGGGCTTGGGGTACGCTAACCTCGGCACCATCCTCATGAAGCAGAGCATTCCCTACGATTCACCGAAGGCGACGGCGATCTGCGGCGCCATCACGGCGATCATGACCGGTGAGTCATACGCGACCTCGGCGGAAATGGCGGCGGAGATCGGGCCGTTCCCGGGCTACAACCGGAACCGCGAAGCGATGTTGCGCGTCATCCGGAACCACCGGCGCGCGGCATACAGCGCACCGCATGAAGAGTATGAAGGTCTCACGATTCTGCCGACGTCGATTCAACCGGAGCATTGTCCACCGGCCATGTTGCTGGCGGCGCGACGCGCCTGGGATCGAGCCTTGGAATTGGGCACGGCCTATGGATTCCGCAATGCGCAGGTGACCGTCATCGCCCCGACCGGCACGATCGGACTGGTCATGGATTGCGACACGACCGGCATCGAGCCGGATTTCGCCCTGGTCAAGTTCAAGAAACTGGCGGGCGGCGGGTACTTCAAGATCATCAACCAGAGTCTGCCGCCGGCCTTGCAAGCGCTCGGGTACACCGAGGCCCAGATCAGGGACATCGGGGCCTATTGTGCGGGACATCAAACCTTAAAAGGCGCACCTTTCATCAATCACGAAGTGTTGCGTCAAAAAGGGTTCGACGATGCGACGCTGGAACGGCTGGAAGGGTCGTTGGCGCAGGCGTTCGAAATCCAGTTCGTTTTTAATAAGTACACGCTGGGTGAAGACTTCTGCCGGCAGAAACTCGGCATCAGTGATGCGCAGCTCGCGGACCCGACCTTCAACATGCTCAAGTACCTGGGCTTTACCCAGGAAGATGTGGCGGCCGCGAACGATTATTGCTGCGGCACCATGACGGTCGAGGGCGCGCCCCACCTCAAGCTCGAGCACCTGCCGATCTTCGATTGCGCCAATCGTTGCGGCCGGATCGGCCAGCGCTATATCGCCGTCGATGCGCATATCCGCATGATGGCGGCGGCGCAACCCTTCATCAGCGGCGCGATCAGCAAAACCATCAACATGCCGGCCGATGCCACCTTGGAAGATGTGAAGGCGGCGTATCTGTTTGCGTGGAAGAGCATGGTCAAGGCCGTGGCGCTGTATCGCGACGGGTCGAAGCTGAGCCAACCGCTGAATGCCTCGTCCGACAGCGGCAAGGGCGCGGAAGCGACGCCCAGCGTCATGACCGTGGCTGAGAAGGTTGCCGAGCGCGTGCTGGTTCGGTACCTCCATAAACGGCGGTCGCTCCCGGCGCGGCGTAGCGGGTACACGCAGAAGGCCATCATCGGCGGCCACAAGCTCTATCTTCGCACCGGCGAAGATGAAGACGCGACACTCGGCGAACTTTTCCTGGATAGGCACAAGGAAGGCGCCGCCTTCCGTAGTTTGATGCATAACTTCGCCATCGCCATTTCACTCGGCTTGCAGCATGGCGTTCCGCTGGAGGAGTTCGTTGAAGCGTTCGTGTTCACTCGCTTCGAGCCGAATGGGCCGGTGAAACTGAACGATCGCATCAAGATGGCCACGTCGATCATCGACTACATCTTCCGCGAACTCGCGATCACCTATCTGGAGCGGACCGATCTGTCACAGGTGCGTGAAGAGGACCTGCGCATGGATTCGATGAAGAAGGATGAGCAGGATCCGGAATGCGTGGATGAAGAAGCGGATATGACCGCGCTCGCCAAGTCGTCGATCCTCACCGAACATCTGCCCGTGCGGCGGAACGGCATGAACGGCGGCAACGGCCATAGTCACAGACCGGGCAACGGCAGCGTCGCGCACAAGGTGGAACTCAAACGCGAGACCGTCACCGTGACGTCGGTGCGCCAGGAAGCCAAAGAAAAAGGCTACGAAGGCGATCCTTGCCAGAATTGCAAACAGTTCACGCTGGTGCGGAACGGGACCTGTCTCAAGTGTATGAGCTGCGGAGAAACGAGCGGGTGCTCGTAATATCCTAAGACAATCAAAGTCACGTGGGCCTGAAGCAAGGGGGATACAGCTGATGCTGTATCCCCCGTTCTCTTTCTAGAATTAGCCCTGCGGTGTGATGGAGAGATAAATGGTGGCGTTTCCGCGCATCAGCAGGAGCAAAACGGGACGACGCGGCTCGAGCTCTTTTGTCAGCTTTTCAAAATCCCGCATGTGTTTCACCGGCTTGCGATTGATTTCCCGGATGATGTCTTCTCGGCGCAGTCCTGCGCGCTCCGCCGGACTACCGGGTTCTACTTCCGTCACGACCACGCCGCTGCGAGGCTTCGAGCGGCCGGAGAGCGGGCTGTTGAGTTCTTCGACGGTGATTCCGGCCAAGGCATGTTCGCCCTTTCCGGTTTCCGATCCGCTGGTTGAGGCTACTTCTTTCGGTTGTTCGCCGACGGTCAGGCTGAGTTCCTTGGAGTTCTTCTCCCTCCAAATCGAAAGCTTCACCCGAGTTCCTGGTGGCGTATCCGCGACCAGCGTCCGAAGGTGGTTGGGGTCGTTGATGCTCGTGCCGTTATAGTCGGTAATGATATCTCCTCGCTCCAGGTTTGCTTTGGAGGCGGGGCTGTCCTCAACGACCTCGGCCACCAATGCACCTCGTGAATCCGTCGCGCCGAATTCCCTGGCCAGATCCGGCGTGACTTCTTGGATTGAGGCACCCAGCCAACCCCTGACCACTTTTCCATGCTGGATAAGCTGTTGCATGACGCTCTTTGCCATGTTGCTGGGTATGGCAAACCCGATGCCCATATATCCTCCGCTGCGCGAAAAAATGGCGGTGTTGATGCCGATCAGCTCGCCTTTGAGATTGACGAGTGCTCCGCCGGAGTTGCCGGGATTGATGGCCGCATCGGTTTGTATGAAGTCTTCATAATCCACGATGCCCATATTGGCACGGCCGACCGCGCTGATGATGCCCATGGTCACTGTCTGGCTCAGCCCAAAAGGGTTGCCGACCGCCAGCACCATTTCACCGACTTGAAGTCGGCCGGCGTCTCCCCATGGAAGAACCGGAAGATCCGAGGCATCGATTTTTATCACGGCCACGTCGGTTCGTGGATCGGTCCCGATGATCTTCGCCTTCAAGGTGCGTTTGTCTGGCAGCGAAACCATGAGCTCATCCGTCCCTTCGACTACATGGTTGTTGGTTATGATGTAACCATCCCGAGATACGATGACGCCCGACCCGAGACCCTGCTCGGGTTGCTGCTGAGAGCGCGGCATGCGCCGTTCGAATTCCTCGCCGAAGAAGCGGCGGAATAAGGGGTCGTCGAAAAAGGGAAGCGGACCCTGTTCCGTCCGGCGGGTGTTCTTCTTGACCGAGGAGACGTTGACGACGGAGGCCTTCGCCTGTTTAGCAACGGCGACAAAGGGCTGGGCTGAGATCGCCGGGTCTCCCGCCGGTTGGGGGACCAGGGGAGCCGCCACCGCCGTCGGTTGATGGAGGGTCCCGTCCGATGGCGGTGAACAGGTCGCTGTTCCGGCGACAAGTAGAAATGTTCCACAGACGAATGGAACTGACAAACGCCAGCGAATCGATTGAACGAATCGGCTCATGGCTCACACTCCATATGCAGCATGAATCATTGCGCAGGGTCTTCGGCACACCGTGCCGCGCTTATGCCACAAATTCCGCCCCGGTCCGAGTCCGTCGTCTTGAGGGCAAGGCAGACGCTCGCCGACCCCTCGGCCGGAATTGAGCGACCCTGTTTCTCAGAATTAACGGATCCATGACCCAACCACAATTCAGGCATTTCGACCCTTCATATTTCCACGCTCCTATTGCGGTCATGCCGCCCGAGAAGGACACGTCGATGGCGAAGCCGCCACAACGTTCACATGTCATCGTCATCACCTCCTTTCAGCGATCGGGTCGATCGAGCAGCAGCCATTGTGAACGGTATTCGTTTCCTGCTGCCGTTTTACCCGTCCGATTGAGGGCCGCGACTGTCTTCGCGTCGCGGCCCCTTGCAACCGGTTACGTCAGCTGATCTTGATGGGCGCGTGTTGTCGAATAAAGGTCTTGATTGGTTCAATGTCCGACGATGAATAATAGTGTTTGCGCACTCCTTCTTCGAACACCTCCAGCGCATCGCGTACGAGTTGCTGCGCCAATGCGCTGTCTTTGGCTTCTAGGGCCTTGGCCGCTTCGTTCAACTTTCGCAGCACGACCACCTGCGGAGCGCGGGGATCGTTTGTGTACACGTACCGGTAATCCTTCTTGAGGAGTTCCTGCTCAATATCCTGGACCCACGGTGCCACATAGGCGTCGGCTCCGGAGATCCATTCGGCCGCGTGAACTGGTGTCGGCATCAACGCCACCCCGCCGATCAGCAGGGACAGCGTGAACAAAACGGTTGACACTTTCATATGTCCCTCCTTGGGTTATGGATGTGTGTAACGGATCACGGGGGGTCGTCATGCGGTTTCATCATCAATGTAAACATGACGACTCCGCCTAACGGGACGGTAAATAATTCCCCCTGAAAAACAGTCAAGACCCCTCACCACCCCTTTTGACTCCCTGGCGCCTGACCAAGACTCGAACAGGAATTACTTAAACGCCATCTGCACCGACAGTGGTGTCGGTGAAAAGCCTCTCACGACCAGAGAGGATCTGGTACGTTGGAACCCATTGCATGAGCTGGAAGAGCTGTCCGATCGACTCAACAGTTTCTTTGCTCGTCAGGATTCTCAGCGGTCAAACGGCAAGGAAATGATGACCATGGCGGATTGGGTTCCGCCCGTGGACGTCAGCGCAACCGACGAGGATTTTCACATTGAGGCGGAATTACCCGAGGTCAACAGAGAAGACGTGAGGCTGATTCTGGACAATGGAGTGCTCACGCTGCAAGGAGAACGGAAGAAGGGAAAGATCGTAAGGTCCATCGAATTGAGCGATCGTATGGCCGGTTTGTTCGGAGCTTCACGCTTCCCGATCTGGTCGATGATACGAAGGTGAAGGCCGAGGTCGGGAACGGGGTGCTCCATCTCCACCTGCCAAAAATAGAAAAGGCCAAACCCAGAGCCATTGAAGTCAAGGTGGTCTAACGGCCGAACTTCGGCAGGCATTGCGATCCGGATGACCACGGCCCGTCCTTTCTGAAGGGACGGGCCGTGGTCATTTGCAATAGCCCCTCCCCTTGACCCACTCATATCTGGTGTTATTTACAAGCATCGTTGAACCGCTGGACTGGATGGACTTGGGGGAGGGCCCACTATCTGGAATAGCGGCAAAACTCACGGATTGTCCGCTCGGCCCTCTCACCCATTTCATCCGCTCCAGTCCCATACAACCGTTACCAGCATGTTCAGCATGGAGTGAAAGAGGGGTATTGCTATGGTGATTCTGAATCAACTGCCTGTGGTGTTCGGGAATGGGTCCATTGACAGGGCGATCGATCATCTCCTCGGAGGACGCGATTCAAAACGCAACTGCGTGGTCTCAGGTTTGTGAGCCGGCCTGCACCGTGTTCGAAGATGAATCTGGTTTCACGATTCAGATGGCGCTCCCGGGGTTAGCGGCCGACCAGATCAACGTTGAGGTGGAACATGGCCAGCTCCGCGTAAAGGGCGAGTGGAAGCATGATGCTTCAGAGGGTAGGGACCTGGTACGTGCGTGACATTGCGGAAGGGACGTTCTCCTGCCCGTTCAGGCTTCCTGCCTCTGTCGATCATGAAAGATCGACGGCCTCGCTTAAGCAGGGAATGTTGACGATCACCTTTCCCGAACTTGAAGAGGCGAAGCCGCGTCAGATCCTGATCGAGAGTCAATAGAGATCAATGTGACTGCTCGTCGGCGTGTCGGATTGAGGTGCGCCCTGTGCGGGTACTCAGGCAGGAAATAAGGCAATGTGGATTGTTCGTGAACGATCCGATATGGCACTGCTGGCGGACTCCATGCAGCGGGCCGTCACGCGAGGCCACTGTGATTCGGACGAGGTCGAGCCGGTTCTAATGAGTCCTGCTCTCACGAAGAGGAAAGGGGGGGTGAACACGATGATGGACCCGAGCTCTGTTATTGATGCGAGCTTGGTGTTTGCCTGGGGGCTTGCGGTGGTCTTGATGGGGGCTGCGAAGTTGCCCTCTGAGTCCAGCACCGTGTCCACATCACAGTCCGAACACACCGAGCCCTGGGATCTTCAGGAGGCAGCCTGAGCCGGTTCAGGTCGGACAGAGATGATGCAACGCTTATTTTGCACGGAGGATTTTGCGGAGACCTTCCGGGTGGAGGACCCCGTCATTCGAAAAGATCGGGAGGAGGTGACGCTATTCCTCATGAATCGTCGAACAGTGAAGCAGCTTGCCATCTTGCTCATCATGTGGGTGGTTCTAGGAGATGGGCTCATGCCGGGACATGCCGAACAGATCCAAGGAGGCGCTGTCACACTTCCGCGTTCGTTTCAGGGAGTGCGGCTGGGGATGGGGCAGTATGACCTCATGGCGATTACTCCGGAACTAAAGCGTACCATGCACGGTACGAATGGCTCCCTCCAGAGGCCCCTCATCGTACTCTCCAAAGATCGCTATCTCCACCACGTCGAATACAGGTTCTCTCGCGGCGTGCTCAGGGAACTGGCGATCTACTACAACCATGACCATATTCCTCGTGGTTATGAAGGGCTCCTCGCGAGGCTGAAAGAGGCTTACGGCCAACCTATGACAGAGAATATGGAGGAATATGACCCGAGACCTGATGTTTTCTCAGTGAAGAAAACGGTTTGGAAAGATCATGCGACGATGGCTGTTCTGAGTGAGGTCCGTAAGATCCGGGAAGATCAGGAAGCTTATGACGTGGTTTTGACGTTGTCGGATCTTGCTCTGCAGCAAGTCTACGAACAGGATCAAGAGCGTCGCCGTCGCGAACAAGAGCTCCGTATTCCCATTCCGCTGTCCGAACAGGCGACACAGGAGCAGCGGGCGGGGAAACCTTCTCTTAAGGGCACACAGCGTCACTCAAATGGATGACGCCTTGTGACCCAATATTGGGCTGGCAAGAAGGATCAGACAAGCACCTGTTCGAAACCGGCAAGAGGATGTATATGAAAGGAGGTGAGCAGACGATGAAATACTACCATGGATTCTGGCCATCATCGCGATCTGGCTCATCGCGGCACCCTTCGTGCTCGGGTATGCGCAGACAGAACCAGCGATGCACAATGATGTCGGAGTGGGCGTGGTGATGCTGCTCGGCGCGCTCATCTGGGGTTGGTCTGAGCTGCGCTGCCATAGGCTAAGCGCCGACATGCACGCACAACGTCGATAGACCGATTATGGAGGGGCTTGGCTGCGTTCCAGACCAAGCCACTTGATTTATGAAAACACAAGGCGAGAAGGTCGAACAGGTTCGGTAGTCCGCAGAACATAGCTTATGCGGAATTTCAATTGGCGGAGGGACGGCTGATTGAGCGTCGCGACATGTTCGATGATCTGCCGTATGATATAAAAATGTTGAGAGAAAGTCTGGAAACAGGGCATCGCCGAAGGGTTGATATGAGGCAGAATGATGGTGGTTAATCGTGACCCGGGTGGCTAAAGACTGGCGGGCGAGAGGCTTCAGTTGTGATCTTTGGGTTGATCCGCCCGGGCAAGTGTGGGAGGATTACCGCCACGCGACCGATGAACTGGTGATGCCGATTGTAGGGCTGTTGGAACTAGAGTTCGGGGGCCAGTGTGTCAGGCCCGAACCGGGCGAGGAAATCCTCATTCCGGCAGGATTGGCCCATACCGTGAGAAACATCGGCGGTACTAGTGTAAAGTGGCTGTATGAATACAGTCGCTGACATCCGAGACGAACAGACTCAGTGGAGGGAGAGGAGCCCATGCCGACAACGACGCAATTTGTGGTGAGTGGACAGAGTAAGCCTGGAGTGCTGGCTGAAGTAGCGGCCGTGCTCGGGGCTGCGGGAGTCAACATCAAGGCCTTCTCTGCGCCTGAAGTCACCGGACCGGGCAAGCTGCGCCTGATTGTCGCGGATGTGGATGCGGCTCGTATTGCGCTGAGAAAATCGAAGATCAAGTTCCGTGAAGAGACCGCGCTGATTCTGAGTCTGGAAAATAAGCCCGGCGCCTTGAAGCAGGTGGCCGATTCGTTGACCAGGGCCCGCATTAACGTGAAGTGCGGCTATTGCACCCCGTCGCGGGAAGGCAAACGCGCAATCGTGGTTCTGACCGTCTCGAACACGACCAAAGCCCTCGGGGTGCTGCGCACCCATTCACTCGACGAATTCTAATCCGTCTCATGCGGGGAGAGAAGAGGACAAGCACCAGCCGTCTTCTTCTCCCCCTGTTCGCTTTTCTCCTCACCACATGGCTCAGCGGCTGCTCCGGCTGGAGTCCGGCGCGTCCGTCGTATTCACCCGGTTATCCCTTAGGGTTTGTCGAACGGGGCAGTGCGTCCTGGTATGGGCCCGGTTTCCACGGCAACCGCACAGCGAACGGGGAAGTCTACGACATGCACAAGTTGACCGCGGCGCATCGGACCTTGCCGCTGGGGTCGGTGGCGGTCGTGCGATCGCTAAGCACCGGCCGGCAGGTGACCGTGCGGATCAACGATCGGGGACCGTTCGCGCGCGGGAGAATTCTGGACCTGTCCCTGGCCGGAGCCCAGGCTGTCGGGATGGTCGGGCGCGGCACCGATGAGATCGAACTCCGGGTGATCAGTTACGAGGGACGGGCCGGGGGAATGGGGGTGTTGCGCGTGCAGGTGGGTTCCTTTGCCGATCCGGCGAACGCGCGAGCCTTGGTCGAACGGTTGAGGAGCGCCTATCCGGGTTCAAAGATCGTCGGGGTGGATCTTGCGGATGGCCGCCGGTATCGGGTGTATGCGGGTCAATTTCAAACGGAAGTCGCCGCCGAGCAGGCCGCCGCGCATCTGAAACGGGCACTGGAGACAGATCCATTCATCGTGCGCGACGATGCGCCGGGGGCGACTACGGGGAATCCTTGAGGGTGCGGGAGCATGGCAAATAGTCTAAATGACTGATATGCTGAATAATTGTGCTCGGCATGGAAGTGTCGTAATGCTTGATGCGCCTGTCTGCCTGTGCTAATTGTAATACGCGATGGATGAAAGTGACCCGAGAGGACCCGGTCTGGTCGTCTTCTCACAACATAGGGTAAGTCTTGCAGTTCGAACCAAAGGCTTCGGACTGATCCAAGGTTCCATCATTCACACCTTCAATTTGAGTCTGCACCTCTAACTTCGATAGGTCTTATGGACATTATCGTTCTAATAGTCCTCATTCTATTGTCTGCGGTGATTTCTGTCGTCGAGGTAGGTTTCTACTCCGTCAACGATACGAAGCTCAGGGCTCTGGCCGATACGGGCAGTAAACGGGCCGAAATGGCCCTCCATCTTCGAACCGACCCTCAACGGCTCCTGTTGACCATCCTGGTCGGAGATCGACTGATCGACACCGCCACTGCATCGCTGGCTACGATCATTGCGCTGAACCGATTCGGAGGGCAGGGACTGGAAGGTGTGCTGGGTGAGGCCTTCGCGGTGCTGGTCGGTATTCTGACCTTTGTTCTATTGGTGTTTGCGGATCTCGTGCCCAAGACCCTGGCTGCCAAGTACTCGGTTCCTGTGGTGCTGAACATGGCCTATCCGGCCTATGCGGCCCAGCAGGTGCTGACGCCGATCATGTTCTTCGTGGTGCCGCTCATCTATAAGTTGACCGGCGGCAAAGGGCTCAATGTCCCCTTCGTCACGGAAGAAGAACTGAAGATCATGCTGGATCAGAGCAGCAAGAGTGGGGCCATCGAGGCGCAGGAAGTGAAGATGATCAAGAACGTGTTCCAGTTGAAGGACATCACGGCCGAAGACTGCATGACCCCGCGTATCTATATGTTCTCGCTCGACTGCAATCAGTATCTGCGTGAAGCGAAGGAACTGCTGTTCAAATCCAAGTACTCCCGTATTCCCCTGTATGAAGGGACGTTGGATAACATTATCGGGATTCTCTATAAGACCAAGGCATTGACGGCGTTGGCCCAAGGTCATACCGAGATGAAGCTCCGCGACATCGCGCAGCCGGCTCTGTTCATCCCGCATACGAAATCCGCGGACGACCTCATGAAGCAGTTTCAGTTGGACAAACGCCACATGGCGATTGTGGTCAACGAATTCGGCGGTGTGATGGGCCTGGTCACGTTGGAAGACCTGCTGGAAGAGGTGGTCGGCGAGATCGTCGATGAGACGGATATTACCGAAGAGTTGATCAAACGTATCGGCAAGAACCAGATCCTGGTGCATGGACGCACCGAGGTCCGGAAGGTCAACGATTTCCTCAAGGTGGATTTAGGCGACGACGCCGTGACGATCAGCGGTCTGGTGCAGCATGAATTGGGGAGAATCCCGAAGGTCGGTGAGGAAGTACATATCGCAAACTGCCGACTGGTGATTCATGAAGCGGATCCACGGGTCATCAAGAGCGTCCATATTTACAAGGAAGAAAAACACCCCATCACGCACGAGCCCATCGTTGACGAGCATGTGCCGGTCACGCAGGCGTCACTAGAGCGGTAAACTCGGTTTCCGTGAGAATCCGGACCCCTAGTTTCTGTGCCTGGTCGAGTTTCGAGCCCGGATCGGTTCCCGCCACCACAAACGACGTTTTTTTGCTGACGCTCGACGAGACCTGTCCCCCTTGTCGTTCCACCAGCTGTTTCGCCTGGTCGCGGCTATAGCCTGCGAGCCCTCCTGTGAAGACGAAGGTCTTGCCGGCCAGGCTCTGGCTGCCGGCTGCGTTTTCAGTCGACGGGGGAGCGATGGTCAGACCCTGTTCAATCAGGCGGGCAATCACCGCCCGGTTCCGCTCCTCGCTGAAGAACGACGTGAGGCTGGCCGAGATCTCCGGGCCGATTTCGCGCACCTGCAGCAATTCCTCCTGTGTCGCCGACATCAGCTTCTGCAGCGTGCCGAACTGTTTCGCGAGGACGCGGGCGATGTGCTGCCCCACCTGCCTGATGCCCAGACCCATCAAGAGCCGGTCGAGAGTGACGGATTTACTCCGTTCGATCGATTCCAGCAGGAGCGTCGCTGATCGGTCGGCAAATCCATCCAGCGTGAGTACCTGTGCTTTGGTCAGGCTGTAGAGATCGGCCAGGTTGCGGACGAATCCAACATCGACCAATTGGGCGATGGTCTTCTTTCCCATCCCGTCGATATCCAGCGCGCTCTTGGAGGCGAAGTGTTCGAGGGCACCCTTCAGCTGGGCAACGCAGACGGTCTGACCGGTGCAGTAGAAGTAGGCCCCTTCGCGTGCTACAGCCGATCCGCACACCGGGCAATGGTCCGGCATGACGAACGGAGCCTGTCTCGTTTCTCCGGGAACCGGGACCCGCTCAGCAATGGCGGGAATCACGTCGCCGGCCCGCTCCACCTTCACCGTATCGCCCACACGCACGTCTTTTCGCGCGACCTCATCTGCATTGTGGAGGGTGGCACGGCTGATCGTCACGCCTCCGACCTCCACCGGTTTGAGCAGGGCCAACGGTGTCAGGGTGCCGGTACGACCGACCGAGACGGCGATGTCTTGAATCACCGTGATTTCCTTTCGTGGCGCAAACTTGTAGGCAATGGCCCAACGGGGGCTGCGTGATTTGCTGCCAAGCTGGTCTTGCCAGGTCCGGCGGTCGAGTTTGACCACGATGCCGTCGATTTCGAACGGCAGCGAATCGCGTATCGAATCGATGCCGGAGTGAAACGACAAAACTTCCTCGATCGTGCGGCACTGCTGCCGGTGTTCGGGAACCGGAAGACCCCAAGAAGCCAATGCGTCCAATTCCTCCCAATGGGTGGGGGGGGCCGTTCCGGATATGGCCATGATGTCGTAACAGGTCAGGGTCAACGGGCGCGACGCGGTGATGCGGCTGTCCAACTGCCGCAACGATCCTGCTGCGGCGTTGCGCGGATTCGAAAAGGCCTCCTCGCCCCGTTCCGTCATGCGGCGGTTGAGGGCCTGAAAC
>JBEIQG010000040.1:0-20195 GCA_040376625.1 Nitrospira sp.
GCGCCTGCAGCATGAAGCACTCACGGCTGAGCGAATGGCTTTGATCGGTCTTCGGGATAACGGCACGATCAGTGACGAAGTCCTGCATCGCTTGGAGCAGGAACTCGATGTGGCGGCGCTCCATCTGGGTGTCGGTGAACGTCGCCTCGGAAAAACCCGGAGGTAGCACCTTGTTCGTCGTCGGCTTCGACCCGTTGCTTCTTCATTCATAGTCTTGTTGCGTGACGGCCACTTCCCTTCCCTCCTTGGCGGTAACACTTCAGTGGGCTTTCCTCCGTTCCAGCGCCTAATGGATAGTGCGCCCTCAGCATAATCGGAGGGTTCATTGAATACATGTACCGTGCCCGGGTATGAACCGGGCATGGCGAGTAAGGAGTGGGAGGATGGCTGACGCGAGACGTTCGAAAATCGTGATTGGTGTGTTCCTGTTTGGTGTGTTGTGTGGAATGGGGTCGGGCCCAGTTGGTGCCGATGAAGGCGGTCCCAATCCTCCTGTCATAGAGAAAGCACCACATTGGGTGATTTCGATTCGAGGAGGTGTGGCCCAAGCGACGCAGGATCACGTGTCTAATGCGGTCGCATCCTTAGGCGGCGCGGGCAGCCTCCAATTACTCTATCAATTTTCTCCATACTTTCGTTTTGGTCTGACCGTTGATGGTCAGCAACAAACAGTCGATGTGAAGAATGGTACGGGCACGTTCGGTGATCTGCTGACCGTCGCAGTGATGCCGACGATTGAAATGCGTCCGTTTCAAACCACCGCCGCGATTCCTTATCTCTCAGTCGGCCTCGGCATGAATTTCAACATGTTCTCAACGGCCACGCGGGTGCTTCCGCTCGACTACGGCAATACGTTTGCGGCGCGAATCGCAGGTGGACTCGACATCCCATTGACGCCTCACTGGAGTCTCAATACGGAAGTGGCCTGGCGGCTCAATAAGGGAGACTGGACACAAATGGGTATGACCGGCCGGTTCGATGCCACGTCGGTCCTCGGATTGGTCGGCATTCGGTACATGTTCTAACGCTTGTGCCGTGATGGTTCGGCAGGAATGCCGGACGTGGTTGTCCCGCCTGCCTCTGTTGTCCTTCCTCCGATTCTCTCCGGCGACTTCCGCTGGCGGTTGGTTCGCCCTACCGACAGCGGGAGCCCCACGGCTTGACGCGGGAGCCTGCTGCGGGTAGGGTCGGGCCATGTCGATTCGTATCACCCAGGCCCGGCCGTCCGATGCGCCGCTCGTTGCCGAACTGGTCGGAGAGTTGCTGCAGGAGATCATGGCGGTCGTCGGAGCGAAGGCGTTTGAATTTTCTTTGGCCGATACGGAGACTCGGGCTCGCGGCTGGTTGACTGATGGGAGCTATGCCGTGCTCCTGGCCCATGAGGACGAGACAGCAGCGGGTTTTCTGGCCTTGTCTGAGTGTCGAGCGCTTTATGCAGAGGGGTCATTAGGCATCATTCCGGAGTTGTATGTGCGCCCGGCATTTCGGTCTCGCAAGGCGGGCACGATGCTCATGGCAGGGGCGAAGCAGGTTGCCCGGTCGAAAGGATGGACCAGGCTGGAGGTGACGACACCTCCGCTTCCGCAGTTCGATCGGACCCTCGCATTTTATGAACGACAGGGATTCAGCATCTCCGGTGGAAGAAAAATGAAATTGTCCCTGTGATCAGGCCCGTTGCTCAAGAAGAACGAACCGGTTGTGGTATTGCGTCAACGGCCGCGCTGGCTGGTGTGTCCTATGCCAGGGCCAAGACCGTGGCGGCGTCCCTGGGCATTTCCGCTCAAGACCGCAGGCTCTGGTCCGAGACGGCATACGTGCGGCGTCTGCTGATGCAATTCGGGCTCCGTGCCTCACGGACGAGTAAGCCATTCCTCTCATGGGAGGATTTGCCGAGTCGTGCATTGTTGGCCATCAAATGGCATGTGAAGTCTGGTCGTCCGTTCTGGCACTGGGTGGTGTTCGTACGAGAGAAGGACCGGGCGTACGTGGTAGATTCCAATCCGACATTGAAGGCTCCCCTTCGGACCGACTTCGGGCGGATGAGGCCGGTGTGGTTTCTGTCTGTGACGATGAAGAGGTAACGGGTGAAGATTGCGATTATCGGCGGCGGACCGGCCGGGCTCATGGCGGCGGAGGCGGCGCTGGCCGGGGGCGCGCAGGTTGCGCTCTACGATTCCATGCCGTCCCTGGGCCGAAAATTTCTCCTCGCCGGAAAGGGTGGTTTGAATCTCACTCATTCCGATCCAGCCGACCTGTTTCTCGCCAGGTATGGCGAACGCCGGGCGCAGGTCGCGCCGTGGTTGGCCGATTTCGGGGCCGATGCGGTTCGCGCCTGGGCTCAGGGGCTTGGGATCGAGACCTACGTCGGGTCGTCGGGCCGTGTGTTCCCCAGGGATATGAAGGCCGCCCCGTTGCTGCGCGTCTGGTTGCGGCGGCTGCGGCAGGCCGGTTTGACCATTCACGTGCGGCATCGCTGGTGCGGATGGGACGAAACCAAAGCCCTGCGCTTCGAGACGCCACAAGGCACGACATCCGTGCGGGCAGAGGCCGTCATTCTCGCGCTGGGTGGAGGTAGTTGGCCCAAGCTCGGCTCGGATGGCGCCTGGGTGTCGATCCTTGGATCGCGTTCGATCTCTATCGCCCCGTTGCGACCGGCGAACTGCGGGTTCGATGTGGGGTGGACCGAGCATTTCCGAAGTAAATTCGCGGGGCATCCGGTGAAAACGGTGGGCGTGGTGGCGAAATCACCGACCGGCGCAGTGATGCGTCGGATGGGAGAATTCGTGATCACTGAGACCGGCCTCGAAGGCGGCGTGATTTATGCGGTCGCCCCGTTCCTGCGCGATGAAATCGAGGCGACCGGCCGTGGCACGCTCCGGTTGGATCTGGCACCGGACCGGGAATTGCCGCGCCTCATCAAGGATCTCTCTCTGCCGCGCGGAAAAAAAACGATGGCCACGCATCTGCAGCGGCGCGCGCATATCGACGGCGTCAAGGGCGGGCTGCTTCGGGAGATCGTCTCCAAGGAAGATTTTTCGGACCCGACTCGCCTGGCGGCCGCGATCAAAGGTTTGCCCCTCACAGTGACGGCGCCGCGTCCCCTGGCGGAAGCAATCAGCACGGCCGGCGGGGTCACCTGTGAGGCGCTCGACAAGCAGCTGATGCTGAAAGCGCTGCCGGGCGTGTTTTGCGCGGGAGAAATGGTGGATTGGGAAGCGCCGACGGGTGGATATCTGCTCACGGCCTGTTTTGCGAGCGGGCGCACGGCCGGTGCCGGTGCGGTCGCCTGGCTCAAGGAGCGCGCGGGACGTGCCAAGGCATAACAGCAATCATGTCGTGGGCCTCGTAGTCCCGGGCATCGGCAATTCAGGACCGAATCATTGGCAAACCTTGTGGGAGCATCGGTATCCCGGCTGGCAGCGCGTGCAGCAGCGTGACTGGGATCGTCCGCTCTGTGAAGAATGGCTGCGCGGGCTCGATGCCGCCATGGCTCGTCTTACCGTTCCGCCCGTCCTGATCGCGCATAGCATGGGTTGTCTGTTGGTCGCGCACTGGGCGAAACGGTCCTCGAGTCCTGTTCGTGCAGCCTTTCTGGTCGCCGTGCCGGATCCGGCCAGCCCCGTGTTTCCGCCTGCGGCACAAGGCTTTCAACCGGTTCCTGCCGGCAAACTGTCGTTTCCCAGTCTGGTGGTGGCCAGCAGCGACGACCCATTCGGTTCCGTCGCCTATGCGCGGCGTTGTGCGGACGATTGGGGCAGCACTTTTGCGGAGGTTGGTGCCGTCGGCCACATTAATGCCGACAGCAATATTGATGAATGGCCGTTGGGACTCGAGCTGTTGGAAAGGCTGCTGAAGTCATCATGACCCGCTACCGCCCTACGTCGATTGAGAGAAGCAGGCATAAATAGCTGGCGGCGCATGGTCCGGACCAGTGACTGCTCAGGTTCGATTTTTCAATCCATGGAACCCCCAGCCATATCCACCCATGTCTTGAGCGAGGCGCTGCCCTGCGTCGCTAGATCGGGATACATTGGTATTCGGTCGCGGCGAGTGTTCCTGCCTGCAGGTCCCAGTCGACGAGGAACATGGCGGACCATTCCGAGGACATCGAGAGGAGCCGCCGTCCATCCTGAGCCACCACGCTGTCGGCCTTCCTGAAATCGAGGGTGCGATCGGCGCCGGTGCGGTTGCACACGAAGAGGGGCAGGCCGGTATCTCTGGTGCACCGTTCCCACTCGCCGTTCGGCCCGTGCAGTCCCGGGGCCCAGGCGGCCGAGGAAACCAGCACCCGTGCGCCTTTCGCCTTCAAGCTGTTGGCAATTCCCGGGGAAAATGCATCGGCGCAGATGAGCATCCCCACGTTCCCGAGCGGCGGCACGGGAAACACCGTCGTCTCAGTGCCGGGTGTCGACCAGGCCTCAGACCCGACGCGCAGCGCATTGATCTTCCGGTGTGATCCTGCCAGGCGTCCGTCGGGAGTAATGGCGAAGACGGTGTTATAAAGTCGTCCTGATTGTGGGTCGCGCTCGGGATGTGACAGAAAGATGGCCACGCGCTGTTGGGCGGCGAACTGCCGGACTTTATTTACCCAGGAATCGGGCTGTGGTGCAATCCAGTCCGTACCGAGTGTGTCGGCAAAGGTATAGCCGCTCACTACGAGTTCCGGCGTGATGATCCATTTGGCCCCCAGGCATGCGGCTTTCGTGATTGCATGTGCGATCAGGTGCCGGTTTTTCGCCAAGGCGCCGGGGATCGGAGCCAGATGCAGAAACGCGATTCGTAATGGGACGTTGGCCATCGGTCACATGTAAGGCATGCGCGTGCCTGGTTGTCCTGATCGAGCCGGACTGTAGCATAGCAAGCCGGTGATATCGACCGGCTCATTTCCGCAGCTTGTCCCTGCCCGGTCTGTTGCGTACAGTAAGGAAAAGGACACGTTCAGGTCATGGATCAATCCACGCTCACTCCATCCCCGAGAAAGTCGAAGGGCCGCGCCGCGTTGGTGTTTCTTGTGTCTGCGGTGGCGCTCGTAGTCACGTTACCCTGGATACTCAATCGTCCCGCAATCGGGGAGGCGGTACTGCAGCAGTTTGCAGCGGTGACGGGACAGGCGTTGTCGGTCGAGGCCTGGCATGTTCGAATCTTTCCCTCCGTCCGGGTTGAATTGCTGCAAGCTCAGCTTCACGGGCCAGGTTCTACCACGCCGTTATTGAGTGCCGACCGTTTGGCGATTACGCTTGGATGGCTGCCGTTGCTGGAAGGGCGGGTCGCCGTCAACGATCTCGTTGTCGATAAGCCCCGGCTTACCGTCGGCCGGGCGAAGAGCGGTGCCTGGTTTCTCGGGGACTCTGCAGGCATGGCTTCATCCGGTGGTTCGGCCCCTCCCGGCCAGTTCCTACAGGTGGTGCGGAATCTACTCGTGGTCGACGGAGTGGTCACCCTGTTCGATGAGTCCGGCCTCACGCCGCGTAGTCCCGTTCAAATCCTGCTGACACAGGGGACGCTGTCGAGTGAGATGATGGGGCGCCACGCGAAGCTGCAGGTTTCCGGAGACATTCCGCAAACGGGAAATCGGGCAGCCTTCAACTTCGATGGATCGCTGACCAGGCAGCATGAGGGCGGCGGGCTACAGGCGGAAGGAAGACTTCGAGTCCACGAGATCAATATCCCACAGGCGCTGTCCGTTCTGGCCGGTCAGGAATCGATATCGGACGGATTGAGCGGCGCGGCGCAATTCAACGCACAGGTGCGACTGACCCTCGGGAACAGCGGCTACGAGTTGGCTCTGACCGACTGGAGGGCTGAACTCGCGGATCTGTCCCTGCACGGAAGCGCGACAGTAGTCGGGCAGGAAGGGATGCGGCCCCGTTATTCGGCAACCCTGTCCGTCGCGCCGGTCATGGTCACGCGTTTGTTGAGTCAGCTCCCCTCTGCTTGGATTCCTGCAGGGATTCGGGATCGGCTTGTGGAGCATGGTATCGATGGACTGGTGACGATGCAGACCCTATCTGTCTCCGGCGAAGCCGGATCCGGTGCGCGACCGGATTTGAGTGGGAGTATCGGTTTACGAAACGGCCGCATGACGCTCCATTCCCGGTATCCGTCCCTTGAAGACCTGTCAGCCGGGCTTGTATTCGACGGCTCCCAGGTCCGCGTCACGGCTCTTCACGCAACCTGGGGGCCGCTACGCCTGACGGGGGAGGATCTGCTCATCACTCAATGGCGGAGCGATCCGCATGTGGACCTCAAGATTGCCGGAGCCGGTTCCCTGGCAGGGTTGGTGGAGGTCGCACGGCAAATCGAAGACGTGCCGATTCTGCGCACCCTATTGTCCCGTGTGCAGGGGGCGACAGGCGATATTGAAGGGGTTGCCCACGTAGTCGGGAATCCGGATGAGGAGACAGGCCTTTCGCTGGTCGACGTCGATCTCAGACTCCACCACGCCGGTTTTCGCAGTGCCTTGCTTCCGTTCGATGTCCGGGAGGTCCAGGCGCACATCCATGCGTCGCCGGCTTTGGTGAGCCTCGAACGTCTGGAGGGCCGCGTAGGGCCCGCCGCCTTCGATGCCAGTGGGGACATGACGTGGACGGAACGCGACGTCTACTCCGATGTGAAAGTGAGTATGAACGCCGACGCCGCCAAGGTCTGGTCGTGGATCGAGGACGCGGTCGAGGTCGGCCCCAAGCCGGAGGTGGAGGGGACCGTCCGTATGCAGGCGACCGTAACCGGGAAGGTCGATGAACCGCGTTTCGCGGGCACAATTCAACTCAAGTCCGCCGGATTGCGCATTCCCACCCTCCTCACCAAGCCATTGCACGCACCCGCGTCCATCGAGTTCGATACCCGACTGTCCGGCGGCAGCCTCCTGACGATCCGGCACGTCGGGCTCGTGTTGCCGCCTGTGCAAATCATCGGCGACGGAACCCTCAGACTCTCGGAGGGCATGACCTTTAATGCGAACGTCTCGTCCGGTGCGATCGCTCTGGATTCATTGCCCGCCGGTATTACGCTCGGGCCGATGAAGGGCGGGACGATCAGCACGAAACTGCATATGGAAGGTCAGATGCAGGACCGGGCGTCCTGGCGGACGTCCGGAGAAGTTCGATTCGATCGTGGCACGATTGTGCTGGAAGCCATGCGAGATCCGATTCAGGAAGCCTTTGTGACCCTCCGGTTCGATCAAGACAAGATTCAGATCCCGCGCATGGCGTTTCATGTGGGTGAAAGCAACCTCCGGATCTCCGGCTCCATTGCGCATTGGGCGGAATCGCCGAAGGCCCGTCTGGTGGTTGAATCATCTCAAATCGACCTAGCCGCGTTTATCCCCTCTCCGCGGAAATCATCCGGTTCAGGCATGGACCGTTCGAGCGGGAAGTCCCGGTGGTCTGAGGGTAGGTTCGAGGCGTTTCTCTTCGTCGACCACTTCTATTACACGCAGTTTTTGGTCACGGACCTTTCCAGTCGGATAGTCTGGGATCGCGGTGTGTTGGTGATCGAACGGATCAGCGGCGATACAAATGAGGGGCATGTCGGCGGCCAGATCAAGGTCCGGTCGGCGGGACCCAGGGTTGAGCAGGCCAGGAGCACGTTTCGTGCGAGTGGCATTCCGGTCGAGCGCATCTTATCTCTCGTCCAGTCGGAACCCACGCTGTCGGGGTGGCTTACGACGTCGGGCAAACTGCAGGCGGATTTCGAGCGCACGGGCTTCACACCGGATGCCTTGACCAGCCGTCAGCCGATTCAGGTACTCATCGAAGATGGGCGGCTGTATCACGTCCCCGTGATTTCCGCATTGCTCTCGGTCCTCAACCTTCCGGCGTTGCTTCAGGGGCAGGTGGATTTCGATAAGGACGGCTTACGGCTTGACCGGCTCAAGATGGTGTTTTCCATCAGTAACGGCGCGGTGCATGTGAAGGAATTCCTGCTCGACAGCCCCATCCTGAAGATCAGCGGGACGGGGCGGTATGACATCCTGGCGGACCAATTCGACGTAGTGCTGGCCACCAGCCCTCTCGGGTCCTATTCCGCGATGTTACAACGCATTCCATTGTTCGGGCATCTTCTGGCAGGGGATCGACAGGGATTCGATACGGCCATCTTTGAACTCAAGGGCTCGGCGAACAATCCGGAGCTGCGGTATCTGCCCACGGAGTCCCTGATTACGGGCGTGAAGGGGACGGCTCAATTGGCCTTTGACATTCTCGTCAATGCGGTGACCCTGCCGCAAAAAGCCTATTCGATGATCGAAGAGGGAATCACCGGAGAAGAAGATGAGGAGTTTTGACCCGGCGACAGGGTGCCGGAGTCTTAACGGGAAACGTCGGGGCGAATCTCGAGATCGTTCTTGACCCGCTTCACCCCTTTGACCTGTCGAGCCAATTCGGCTGCTCTCGCCTTTCGCTCAGCCTTGGGTACTGTCCCCGTCAGGGTGACGGTTCCACCTTCCGTGGCTACGACGATACCATCGAGACCGCCTGAGCGATCCTCCGCCAGCTGTGTTTCCACCTGCTGAGTAATCACAGTATCTTTCGGGGCATCAGGGGGTGGTGTGCCGACGGGCAACAGGCATCCGGCAGTCAGCCACGAGAGCAGCAACAGATAGAGCAGCGAGTGAAAAAGAGGCATAGGGCTTCCGGTATTCAGGTGATGAGTGCGCACGGTGCGTCGATCTTGGCATAGTGAAACGCTCTTTTTCCATGTCGGAGTTTGTGATTGCGAGCGCATAGCGCAACGGGCATCATGCCCTGTGCCGACCGGGCATTTGCAAGGGGGGAATGGCAGTGGCATCGATCGATCTCTGTATCGTGGGGGCAGGGGCGGCGGGGTTGGCGGCCGGCATCTTTGCCGCCGAGCGGAATCCGCACCTAACGATCGAATTGCTGGACGGCGCGAAGACCATCGGCGCGAAGATTCTGGTTTCCGGCGGCGGCCGCTGCAACGTCACCCATGATGTGGTGACACCGGACGATTTTTTCGGTACCCGCCACCTGGTTCGCAATGTGCTTGCGGCGTTCCCCGTTCAGGACACGATCCAGTGGTTTGCTTCGCTTGGTGTGGCACTCAAGCGCGAGGACACAGGCAAACTGTTTCCGGTGACCGACAAGGCGAGAACCGTGTTGGAGGCGCTCCTCACTCGCAGCCGGGCGCTCGGAGTGGTCCTTCGTCCCGGTCATCGAGTCGCCGATATTGCCTGCTTGGGCGGCGCAGCAGTCGCGGGCACCACGGAGCCTGATCGGTTTGTGATTCGACACCAGGAAGGGGAGACCGTTGCGCGGTGTGTCATCCTGGCCACCGGCGGGCGGTCATTGCCACGTACGGGGAGCGACGGGTCGGGCTACGGAATCGCGCGACGCTTGGGCCACCGGGTGACGCCGACGGTCCCGGCACTGGTGGCTCTGGTCCTCGACGACTGCTGTTTTCACAAGGGGCTGTCTGGGCTGTCGCAGGAGGTCGAGATCCAGACGGCGGTGCAGGGGCGGCCGGTTGATCGGCGGACCGGCAGTCTGCTGTGGACACATTTCGGGATCAGCGGGCCGGTGGTGATGGATGCCAGTCGATTCTGGTGCTTGGCCCGGGAACGAGGTGAGGCGGTCGAACTCTACGGGAACTTTGTGCCGGGGCGAACGACCGAACAGGCGAAGGAGTGGTTTCTGCAGCACGCCGCCGGGCATCCGCGGCGGTCGCTGGTGAAACTGCTGACGGAGTCCGTCCCGGAGCGATGCGCCGAGGCCCTCTGTCGTTACGCGGGAGGCGATCCGCAACAGGCCTGCGCCCAAGTCCCCCGTACCGTTCGGGATCGTCTTCTGTCGGCCCTCACCCGTTTCCGTTTTCCCGTCCTTCGCGATCGCGGATGGAATTTCGCCGAAGTGACCGCCGGGGGGATTCCGCTCGAAGAGATCAACTTCCGCACGATGGAGTCGAAGCTGGTGCCGGGTCTGCATCTGGTCGGAGAGGTACTCGATTGCGACGGTCGGATCGGAGGATTCAATTTTCAGTGGGCCTGGGCGACCGGCCGACTGGCTGGTCGCGCGGCAGCGGTGAGGTGAAGGCCGGCGACAGGGCGGAGAGGGCGAGCAGGCACGGGCAGGGAGGAATCTGGCTGGCTGCAGCTTCGTCCGCTACTTGAACTCGTAACCCACCCCGAAGATAAGCGATTTGTCGATTTTCTCCCGTCCCGGCGCCGGTTGCGTGTTCAATCGAAGGTCGTACTCCACATTGAAGAAGAGATTCTTGTACACGGTAATCCGGACTCCCTGGTCGGCATTGATGCGGAAGGCGTTACCCGCAGTAACATCGTAGAAGCCTTCATGGCGGTGGAAGACCTTGACGCGGTCCGGCCAGAGAGCATGTTCCCAGCGTAGACTCCAGCGGCCAGATGGCGTTTGCGTATTCGGACTATTGGTGAAGTGTTCGCTCACATGTGCAAGGCCCAGAGAGAGCGAGAGGGTGGTTCGGGCAGTCTCGTAAAACTGATATCCCAAACCGCTACCGATCGTGGAGCGGAGTTGGAGGTTCTGCAGCGTATCCTTTTCAAGCATGCCGAAAGTTTCGATGAAGATCTGCTTGTTCAGAAAGTAGTTGTGTTTGACGCTGGCCAGGGAGTTTCTGGCCGTGACGAGATCGCCGGCCTGCCCATAGTTGTATTTCCCTTCGAGTAATAGTCGCTGGCGGTACGCTTGAATCGTCAAGCGGGCGGCGCTGTTGAAAGCTTTCGTACTGCTGTTGCCTGAGGTGCTGTTCCCGCCGATCGTGACCGTCCCTGTCAGTCTGAGCGGCTCGAGATTGATGCCGGTGATGTCGGCCAGGGGCACGGGACTCTCGGGCCCCAGTTCCCTGGTCTCACGCAGGGCTTGTGCGCCGTACAGAAAATCACGAAGTACATCCTGCGACTCGCCCGGCACCAGAATCTTCAGGGGGCCGTCGGATTTCAGGCTCTCGACTTTGCCCCAATCGATTTTCACCTCCCCCCCGTAGTCGGTCTGCAAGGTGAGCACGCGCTCTTCCATTTTGAGAATCGTGCCGGTCAGTCGATCGCCATTCTGTAGGTGTACCTCGTCGGCCCAGGAGGGCATGACGAGGCACAAGCTCATAAGGAGGAATGTCCACCGCCGCAGCAGGGAGAGACTGATGACCTTGTGATGCATGGGTGTGAATAGGGGCGGACGAGTACGTCACTCTTGGCGAGAGT
Organism: Nitrospira sp.; assembly: GCA_040376625.1. Classification (GTDB taxonomy): domain Bacteria; phylum Nitrospirota; class Nitrospiria; order Nitrospirales; family Nitrospiraceae; genus Nitrospira_A. The sequence continues at coordinate 11,189 of JBEIQG010000040.1, forward strand.
CGGATGGCCCGCGTTCCGTCGATGCCCAACCCTACTGGAGAGCTATCGGAGTTGCAAGAGAGAGGGAATAGAAAAATGGTGTGCGGAGAAGGGCGGACAGAGGCCTATTTTGCGATGGTGATACCGGGCACGCCGGTCCGTGGGACGTCGGTGACGGTCATCTGAAAGAGTTGGGAGAGCAATTTGAACGCTTCGCGGTTCCAGCGTCCCTGGCCCCCTGTTGCATTAATCGCGTAATAACGTCCGTGGGATTTTGCGGCCAGGTCCGGTTCGTCCGGTGCCTGGTCGAGGATGAGCAGGTCCATCGTGTGCACGGGATTTTCGGCCACAGGCGGCGTACGCGGATCCTTTTCCACGGCATACTCGCGCTCTTCGTCCACGGCCTGCCCCAAAAAGTTCAACATCGCATTAAAGCTCCGCAGCCTGAAATCGCCCTGCAAAGACCACTCTCCTCCGACATGTCCAGCCCGAATGTCAAAGGAGACATCGTTGACGGGGCGCTGGTCCGCGGTTTCGTGCAATCGGACCCGTTCAGCCGGCGGAAGCGTGGCTGGATCATAATTCGTAATGAGAATGCGTCCGGAGACCGGCTTGCGCAGGGTGTAGGTCCGGGTCTCGCTCTGATAGGTGATGAGGTATTGCTGTTCCAGAGCGGCAAATCCTTCGGCGGTCACGGATTCGGCCGGAATGGTCCAGGTGCGCTCGAACGTCAAGGCCTCCGCATAGAGACGGTTGGCATCTTGAATCGCCGACAAGTGCAGGACGACTTTGCGGAACATGTGGTAACCGTCTTTGTCGGAGGGACTGTTGCGGTACGCGACTTCTTCACCTTTGTGTTTCAGCCGGAGTTCCTTGGCCATGAGCCGCAGCAGGAGGTCGATGTCGACGCCTTGCCGGAGCAGGAGCGTAAGTTTGCTTTCTTGAAATGGGGACAGCAGGCGCTTCGTGAATTCTTCTCCTTCGATCGGGGTGATACTGATGGTGGGATTCTCCGCGATCGACCCTCCGAATAAGGGAACCAGGGTGCGGCCGTGTTCACCGGTGAGCGCCGGTGTGGCTCCCGCATTGATGCGGAAATCGAAGGTCGCCGCCACGTTGGCGACGCCCGTGAAGTGGATCGGCTCATGATGGTGCGCCCGCGCGATATTGATGAGGAGCTGTTTGGAGATCGCGTCGGTAATGGCCTCGTCGTAAGCGAGGACGGCGCGGTTGAGGGTCGGAGGCGACAGGCAACCTGCCAGGCTCAGGACGGCAAGAAGACCGGTGAAGGAGGAGGCCCATCCGGGGCGAGACGTTTCGCCTGCCAAACCAGGTTGGCGCGTGTACTTCATCGGGAGCGGTTCTACCATATCTTCTCAACGGAGCCTAGTCCCGGCTGGGGGCGTGACTGCTAGTGGCCTCCGATGGGAAGGAACGAGACGGCGATGGAGATCGTGATGAGCACGATGATGATCCATTCGAGCACTTCCATCCGCTGAGTCGTGGCCCGGTCGGTCATTTTCCCGTAAATGCTTTCCAGGGTCTGGAGTTTTCTGATGATGCCGGCGTCCCAGGCTTCCAGGTGAAAGCGTTGGGATGCCAATCGGTAGACGCGGGCCAGGTATTGATCCCCGAGCAGCTTCAGGGTGTTGGCTACGCGTTCGAAGAGCAGGGCGCTGTCGACCTGCAATTGTCCGATGTGTGTCAATGCGACTTCGTGCGAACCGGGTAGCCAGGATGTCAGGCCGGTCTTCCGCGTAAGCGCGTCATATCCCTGATCGAGCGCCGTATCCAGTTGCTCGTCCAGGACGCGCATTTCGAGCAGCTCGACGTTCACAAACTCCAGTACGGCCCTCACGTCATCCATGTCCTGTCCGAAGACGAGGGCGGCATTCCAGTCGATCAGGGCAGTGTCATCGCGGCTGAATGAAATCCGGCAGGAGGTGGCTTCATGGATTTCCTGGTCGGAGAGTCGCGTGCGCTCGCTGCGAAGCACGTGGGCGAACAACGCATCATAAGGAACCCCGAAGGTTTGGATGGCCGAGGGTATGCAACGCTCCATGGAAAAAATCAGATAGTCCTCGACCTCCTTTGACGTGGACGGCCGATCGATGGCCGGATAGATGTCGCGCACCAGCTGATCCAGGCGGTGGCGCGACTCCGCTAACAGCGTCTCGTTCTCGTAGAGCGACTCGCTTAAGCTTAATAGGCCTTCAAAGGGACCGTTGATCGGAATGCGGTAGATGACGGTGACCGCGCCGAAGTCGTACAGCATCACTTCCACAGCTTCGCTCGACCGGTAGTCGCCGAAAGCCAGGGAGACGGTCTCCTGTGTCAGTCGAAGCGGCGCCGGACGATATTCAAAATAGTGCGGTGCCCGCGCCTTATGGCGAATACGCCCCCGTTCCTTGATTGCGGTGACATGCCGTTCCGCCTCATCGAGATTGATCGCCAATCCAATGTCATAGGCGAACAGGGCATAACAGGTCCCCTGTTCGATCGAAAGCGGAGGCGCATCGAGCGGTGCCATGGAGTTTCTCCAGGGAGACTATCTGCGATGATGGGCGATGTAGGCGCAGACTGCAAGCGGACTGCATGGCCGGTCATGCGGCGGCCAGGCGCCGGGTCGAAAGTCTCAGTCGGACCATCCTACGGGCACGCCATTACAACCAGGTCAGGAGACGATTAAGTTGCTATGAACCGGGCGCCGGCCCGTTGTATCGGTCGGCCGGAGACAGGTATGAATGGGGACCCATGGCCACGATCAAAGCAGTGATGTTCGATTTCGACGGGGTGTTGTTCGACACCGAGCCGCTGCATTTCGAAATGTTCCGGCAGGTGCTTCGAATGGAAGGTGTGGTGCTCGATCCTGACCGATACCATGCATGCTATGTCGGGTTGACGGATCAGGCCTGCTTTCGCGCGGTCTTAACCGACCATGGTGGATCCGTAGTCTCGGCCGAGACTGTTGACCGTCTTGTGCAATGCAAAACCGATCTCATACAGAATGCGCTACGCAAGGCCTTGCCTGTGCTGCCCGGAGTCAGGGAATTTGTTGGAAAGGTGACAAAGACCTACCGCACGGCGATTGCGTCGGGCGCATTGCGCCAGGAAATTGACTTGTGTTTGGAACTGGCAGGGATGACGCCGATGTTCGAGCATGTCTCGGCGGCGCAAGATGCTCGCCAGGGCAAGCCTGACCCGGTCCTGTATCTGCATGCGCTCGACGTTCTGAATCGCCGGGCTCCGCTGAGTGCCGGCGAATGCGTGGCCTTCGAAGATACGCCGCATGGGATCGAGGCCGCCAGGAAAGCCGGGATGCGCTGTGTCGGGGTGGCCACGACATTGCCCGCGAGCCGTCTGGTGCAGGCTGATCTTGTTGTCCCGTCGCTCGACGCATTGGCCTTCGAACAGGTGCTCGAGGAACTTTCTCTCTGCCTGTAACAGATTTCCTCACAGCCGCTGCATTGTTACACAACATTTCTGTGAGCGTGACGCGAACGTAACAGATCGAGGGTAGGGTCAGCCCGTATCGGCTAATGATTTCTGTCGGCGATCACCGCGAGGCGTCGCATGAGTCGAACGGCTGCCATCTCCTCGAATCCCCCTCTGCGCCCGACCGAGCCTCGCCATGTGATCGAAGGAGAGGCGGTACGGTTTCTTGCCGGTCTTCCCGCGTTGCCCTTTACAGAAGATGACATCACGGCCGGTTCCGAGAGTGAGTTGCAGGCGGCGGTCTGCGGCGCCCCGGAAGATGTCGATTTGGCGCGCGCCATTCATGCCTCCAACTATCTGAAGAATATCCGCGAACGGACGGCGGCCGGCGAGAGTCCCAGAATCGTCATCAGGCAGTTGCAGGACTTCCTTAATTCGCCGGATGCGACCGTCTGGGAAAATAGCTGGGTGCGCTTCCCGAGGCGGCTGCTGAATCGAACTGCCGATCAACTCTTCGAGAGCGATCTCGCAGCCGACAAGCGAAACGCTGCAGGGCCGCTTCGCGCCGATGCGCAGCGGTATCTACTGACGGAGCAGGGCGAGGAGTGGATTCGACTTCCGATCAGTTACCTGTTGAAGCTTACGCTGGCACAGGTGATCGAAACGTTCGAACGGGAGGTGCCGCTTCTGGCGTCCGAGGGACGACGCTTGCTGAGCCACTTCTTGAACGACAACAGTTCGCCCGAGACATTCTCCTTCTATGTGTGCCGGATGGATGCGACCCAGGGATTAGGGGCCGGGATCGCTCGGGAAACGGCGGTCCGGTTTCTCCTTGCCCATCTGTTGGTGTTGTATGCCAATCGGCAATTCGGCTTGCAGGAGAGCGGACAGCATGTCCTGGTCTATGCCTCCCCCCATCCGCCGCTCCGGCAGCGTCGCCTGAATGAGCTGGTGTCCGATTCGTTCTATCGCGAATTGTTTATGAACCCCTGCTTGTCCGGCTGGGAGCGAGGTGAAGAGAAGTCCCGGTACATGGGGCTGTGCCACGAGGTGTTGTCACGCAGTCAACTGAACGCCGTCGTCCGGCTGAAGGACGCCGGCATCATCACGCGTAATCTCGTCGTCCTGCCATCGACCTCGAATATCAGTCTTGCCAACAACGGCACGCATCTCAGTGTGGGGAGTCGTATTCTCACGCAGGCGCTGCAATCCGGCGGAAAGGGTTTTTCGGCTGCGCACGAGAAAGTCGTCGGAGATTTGGTGATCAAAATTGTGGAACATTTTCTGCCGCTGTTCGCAGGCACGTACAGCGCGGCGCCCTATCGCATGAATTTCCGCGATTTCCATCCTGAAACGGCTTTAGGCTTTTTGCCGCATGAATTGGATTTCACCCATTTGGGCATGTTGTGGCGCCGTTGGAAGAAGAAGGCGGGCCTCTCGGTGTTCGGTCGCCCGATGACTCCGGTCGGCCCCTTATGGGCGGATCGGGCCATTAGTGCGATCTTTCGGTTGCGCGGGGATTTCCTGCCCGATTTCAGGTTGATCGACTACCTCGTGTGTCTGTTATCGACCGATCAGAGCCCGGCTCTCGACGGAACGCAGGGGAACGACCTCCGTCTGAAGCGGGATCTCGGACAGCTCGGAGTGTTCGACGAGCGCATGTCGTTGTATCTGTTTTACAAGCTTCGAGCGGAGTCGGTGATGGGATTTTCCGGATTCGAGGGACGCCAGTACAGTCTCTTCTCGAATCATCTGGACGACTTTGCCGACGCGGCAAGCCTTCAGGCGCTGGTGACGGCCCTGGCCTTTCGCTACATCGCGACCGGTGCGGTGACGCATGACGACATTCCCGACGATCCGTTCACTGAAAGCGAGCGGCGGCAGTGTATCTTTGCTTCAGCCATCGGCGTAAGTACGGTGAATGTGCGTGACGGGGGACCGAACCGGTTTCTGTCGCGTATCCTGGCACGAACGCAGAAGACCAGAATGAGCCGCCGTTACCGCGGGCACCTGCGGGTCCGCATCGAGGACTATCGCCTGGCGCTGCTGGCGATGCTGGAACAGGATGGTGCGGGGTTGATCGAGGAGCTTCGGCTTTCTGGACACCTGGGACGCTTGCGCGAACGGCTGCTCGCGCCCGAGAGCCATAGCACTGCCGGAAAGCTGACCCGGGGCATTTTGGATGCTATCGGTGCGGAAAATCCCATGCAGTTGTCCGGTGAGGAGTTTGCCCAGGCGGCCGAGGGATACTATCGGCGGCAGCTGCGCGTGCAATATGTTCGAGAGGCGCTCGGCTGTGTCCGCGAAGACCTGCAGGCGATCGATGAGGGCCGGTCCGAGACAGACCGACGATATCGAGGTACTGCGGCGGCCGTGATCGGCTCCCGGCCGGCGGCCGCAGTGCTGATGGATGCGGAAGAATCCGTGTTGGCTGAAACCGCGGATGGTGCCACCCTTCGCCGCTGCCTGGCCCTGTGCGTTCTCAGCATCACCCGCGCTGCGGCATCGGCGGGACAGGAGGACGGCCGATCGCTGGCCTCATGATCACGCCGCACCAATATATCGAGCGCGAGACCAGTTTGGTGAGAACCGAGCGACTCTGCGGCGATCGATGGCTCAATTGGGCCTATCGCGCGCTCTGGGAGGATGCGGGATGGTTGATGAAAGCCTTGACCTCTCAACGTACGACACGGGTATTGGGGTTCTTCAAATACGACCGGCCGTTTGCCGCCAACCGGGAGACGGTCGCGAGATGCGCCCGGGCACTGGAGATCGACCTCTCAGAATGCCTGGATTCTCATGATCGATTGAATACGTTGCGACGACTGTTCCAGCGGCGGTTGCGCTACTGGCAGGTACGGCCGATGGAGGAGGATCCGCGCGCCGTTGTGTCTCCGGCCGATGCCCGATTGTTGCTCGGTTCGTTTACCGAGAATTCTGCACTCTTCCTCAAAGGGAAATTTTTCGACTATGACGAACTGCTCGGCATCGACCGGTCCCGATGGCTGCGCCTGTTTCGGCAGGGGGACTGGGCGATCTTCCGGCTGACCCCCGACAAGTATCATTACAACCACAGCCCGGTGTCGGGGCTGGTGCTGGACTGCTATGAAATCTCCGGGCGCTACCATTCCTGCAATCCGGGCCCGGTCGTGGTGGCGGCCACCCCCTACTCAAAAAACAGACGTGTGGTGACGATCATCGACACGGACGTGTCCGGCGGCTCGCAGGTGGGGGTTGTCGCGATGATAGAAATCGTCGCCCTCATGATCGGCCACATCGATCAGTGTTACTCCGCCGTCGCCTATGATGATGCCAGGCCCATCCAGGCCGGGATGATGCTTGAGAAAGGGCGCCCGAAAAGTCTCTATCGTCCGGGAAGTTCAACCGACGTGCTGCTATTCGAGCCGGGCCGGGTGACATTTTGCGAAGATCTTGTCCGGAATCGGTTTCGTTCCGGGGTGCAGAGCCGGTTTTCCCAAGGATTCGGTCGGGCGCTGGTCGAGACGGATGTGCGGGTGCGCTCCACCATCGGTTGGAGACGTGAGGGAGTATGGGATGACCGTCAATGATGTGGTTGCCACTCTTTTGATCGTGCTGTATGCGGGATTGTTCGGGTGGGCCTTTCGCGTCTTGCCTCGCGAAGGATGGCAGTTTCTGGCGACGATCCCGCAAACCCGACGGCTGGACGGCCAATGGACAGGTCTCAATCTGACGTATTATGGAGCCTTCACGGCCAGTGCGGTGCTGATCGCGGTTGCGTTCGTCATTGTGCTCCTGGGGAGTGTCGCGGTGACGTTAGAGGCCATCCTGTGCCTGTCCGGGTTGATGCTGGGCGCCTGTGTACCGGCGGCCAAAATTCTGGCCCGGCTTATCGAGGGAAAGACCAATACCTTCACGATCGGCGGCGCCTCTATGCTGGGCCTGTTTCTGTTGCCCTGGATGGTCGCAATCATGAATGGCGGATTTCAACTGATGGGAGCGGCCTTGTTGCCGCTGACCGCCGTCCTGGCGACCGTCTCGATTGCCTATGCATTCGGAGAGGGGACGGGGCGGTTGGCTTGTCTCAGTTTTGGCTGTTGTTACGGGGCTCCGCTGAACCGGAGTCATCCGTGGATTATCAGACTGTTTGCGCATCATCACACGGCATTTGCGGGTGAGACCAGGAAGGCCGCGTATGAAAGCGGCTTGGAATCGGTTCCGCTGGTTCCCATCCAGGCGATGACGGCGGTGGTTTCGATCGCCGCAGGTATGGTCGGTCTCTGGTTGTTCTTTCATGGCCGGATAGTGGCGGCATTTGTGGTTACGGTCGTGCTTACGCAGCTGTGGCGTATCGGGTCTGAATATTTGCGAGCCGATTATCGGGGCAGGGGAACCGTGTCGTGGTACCAGGTCCTGTCGCTCACCGGGATAGCTTACGCTGCGTTCCTGGCCTTCTGGCTGACGGACGTGCCGTCCGTGCCACCGGACGCGTTGCGGGGGATCCGACTCCTGTGGCAACCGGGCGTGATTCTATGGCTACAAGGACTCTGGCTCTGCATCTTCTTCTTTACCGGCCGGAGCCGGGTGACGATGGCAACCCTCTCCTTGCACGTGGTGCCGGATCGAATTTGATGGCGCCGCGCCCGTACATCTCTTGCCTGGTCGCGAGTATGGGCTTGGCATGCCTGTTGCTGACCGTTTTGGCGCGAGCGGAGCACGAATCCCTGCCGCCGGACTATCCGGACTCGCTGGAACGTGAGCTGGCCGCCCTGCAAGCGAAGATTGCCACTGAGGGTGCCAGGCTCGACCGGCTGATAGCAGGGGCTGAGCTATATCTGGACATTGCCGATGACCTGTTCAAGGACGACGCGCAGAAGCGTCCGGGCTATGAGGCGGCTGCGGCGATGGCAATGCGTGCTCTACAGCTGGAGGAGCGGAACGCCCAGGCGCATTTCCTCTATGCGGCGGCTCGCGGCAGCGGGGAGCGATTGAAGGGCATCGCCAATGCCGGTCTGGCCCTGGGTGAAATCAAGGAACATATCCGTCGAGCCATCGAGATCGATCCGACCCACGCGCAGGCGCTGCAAATGATGGGTGGCCTCTACGCGGAGTTGCCCTGGTTGTTGGGAGGAAACGAGAAAGAGGCCGAATCGTATTTGCGGCGCGCGATTGCGGCGGACGGACGGTATACCAACGCCCATCTCATCCTGGCGCGGCTCCTCATCAAGCAGGGCCGATCCGGCGAGGCACGCGCGCATCTCGACGCCGTACTCCATATCGAGCACCCCCATTATCCCTATGCCTGGAAGCGCAGATTTCGTCCCGAAGCCGAACGACTGCTGAAGGCGCTTCCCGCTTTCTGATCGATCCCTCAGCTGTCGAAGATCGAAGGGCCTGTGGGCGCTATGTTCCTCGAGGAGCGCCTGAGTCAAATGCTTGGTCCACAAACCGCCGCGCGGGTCATGCAAAATGGCGAAAAAACCAAAATAGGGTTCCTGCTAGTACGATGGACGCAGGGAGAGTCAGGACCCATGCCAGTGCGAGATGCCGGACTGTCTGCCACTGCAAGCCCGACCGATTGGCCGCCATAGTTCCCGCTACGCCGGAGGACAGC
>JBEIQG010000239.1:0-5210 GCA_040376625.1 Nitrospira sp.
GGGTGCGGGCGCTACTACCCGGCAGCGACGCGCAACGCCCTCCATCCCGGCCCGACGGTGCGTGAAACACCTGGGGGGTGGATAGATGCGGAAGTAGATTCGGCCGGCATGCGCCGCAGGCCGGCCGCACGGGACACCCGGGCTTATAACTAGAAACGATTCATTACTTGAGCTCTGCAACCCGTCGGTCGTGATCCTTCCCAGTTCGCAGCACCGTCAAATCAGAATGCTCCATGAGATTATGCAGCACTTCCTGTCTCAACTGAACCATTAACGCCTGATGATGCTTGGAGGATGGAGCGGTATCCTGTAAGAGATTCAGCCAGCCCGTCGTCGCCGCCTCATAGCGGCTATTCGGCATAGCCGTGTGCAACTCCTGAAACACCGTTATCGCATCGGCCCGGTTCTCAAAGAGTGCGACCAAACCGCGCGTGTAGTAGGCATCTTCACAGGCAGGACCTTTGTGACAATTCTTCATGCGGGAGTCCTGCGCATGAGCGATGGCTTGAAGCGACTTTAACTCAGTCGCATCAACCGGAAAGAATGCGCTGCTTGGTAATGTGTTGGAAGACCCGGCCTGAATGGCAGTACACCCTTGAATGCCACCGACGAAAAATGCCAATAGGGCGAAAGAAAGAACTGTTCGGTGCGACATCGTTGACCTCCTAGCAGCCGGGGAAAGATTGGTGTCCCGTATTGACTTGGGTTTCATGCCTTACGATGATGTCCTTACTGTACCACCCAAACCGGCTCCGGCCATTCCACGGTGGCTGTACCTCTTCGGTACTGGCCCATGAGACTCTCTAAGCGCTCGCGGCAAGCTGTGGTTCATGAACGCACGATGTGTACGAAAAGGATGAGGATCGGACTAAGCCACAGTCGCGCAGAATAGGAAGAGGGCGGCGTTCGGATGGGGCAGGCGATCGCCCCGACAGAAAGGCGGGGCGACGGAACCGAGTTCTAGTGCCAGTTTGCGGCCAAAATTTGCTGCACCTCCTGAGGGCGCTGGGCCACGGCTTGCTCCCAATTCAACCCGGTCTGTTGCGTGAATCCCGCCATCGCCTGGATCAATTGGTTCACTTGAGTGCTCATCAATTGTTGACCATTCCCGGCTTGGACTGTTTCAATCTGATTGGTAGCGCCCACGTACCAGTTTGAAATCGTCACCTGATCGGTCGAACCATAGAGCGCGATGCGCAAATCATTGGCACTTTGACTCAACATGATGTCCAAAGGATTGATCCCGGCCCCGAAGTTGAGCCGATCGCTGCTCCCACTCGTGTCAGTCACAGTGTCCTGAGCATCCCCGCGAGCGAATTGAAAGACATCGTTTCCAGTGCCGCCATTGAGCACATCATTTCCTTGTCCGCCTGCAATGGTATCGTTGCCGTCACCGCCAACTAGTGCGTTATTACCGGCATTACCGGTCAGCACATTGGCCAGAGTATTACCCGTCCCGTTGACCGCCGCAGATCCGACCAGCGCCAGATTTTCCACGTTGGCTCCTAAACTCCAGGTTATGGCGCTCTGGACCGTGTCGGTGCCGGCATTCGACGCCTCCACCACAGTATCTCCTGCTCCCACAATATATGTGTCGTTCCCCGCCCCACCAGTCAACGTGTTGACTGCACTATTGCCGATCAAGATGTTATTGAGCCCGTTCCCAGTGCCGTTGATGGTAGCACTTCCGGTAAGCGTCAGATTCTCGACATTCGCGGCAAGCGTGTGCGTGACATTACTCTGGACTAAGTCGATACCGGCATTCAAAGATTCGACGATACTATCACCGGCCCCGATCACATAGGTGTCATTCCCGGCACCACCGGTGAGTCGATTGGCGGCACTGTTACCAACCAGAATATTATCCAACCCGTTTCCGATCCCATTGACGGAACCGCTCCCCGTCAGCGTGAGGTTCTCCACATTGGAGGTCAGGGTGTACGTCACCGAACTCTGAACGGTGTCTAGGCCTTCATTCGACAACTCAGTGATCTGATCGCCCGCGTTATCCACAATATAGGTGTCGTCGCCTTGCCCGCCGATCAACCTGTCTGCTCCAGTTCCTCCATTGAGGATATTAGCGGCATTGTTGCCCGTCAGAGTATTGGCGAGGCTGTTGCCACTTCCATTGACTCCGGCGGTTCCCGTCAATACAAGGTTTTCAATGTTGGTTCCCAATGTCCAGCTGATGTCGGATCGGACGACGTCAGTTCCTGCGCCTGCGACCTCGACAATCGTATCCCCCGCCCCGACTACATACGTATCATTTCCTGCGCCGCCGGTGAGAATATTGACGGCGCCATTACCGGTCAAGACATTGTTAAGAGAATTTCCGGTTCCATTGACGGCCGCAGTGCCCGCAAGCGTAAGATTTTCTATGTTCGCACCCAGGGTATACGTGATGCTGCTCTGGACCGTATCCACTCCTTGTCCTGCCTGCTCCGTCACTGCATCGCCAACATCATCGACTATATACAGATCGCTTCCTGACCCGCCGATCATGGCATCCGCACCAATTCCCCCATCCAATAGGTCGTTGCCGGCCCCACCGTAGAGGCTGTCATCTCCCCTCAATCCTGAGAGAATGTCGTTCGTGACATTGCCATAGAGGTAATCGGCTTCCTCCATGCCGACGAGATTCACGCCTTCAGTGTGCGCCAGCATCGCGTCGTAATCCCAGATAGTGCCGTCTGCGAATTTGATCAGGTCAACACGGAGCGATTGAAACGCGAAAAATCCGCCAAGAGTCAGTTGATCGCCGTTATTGTTTATAGTCAGAATTGCATCGGTGCCGAAATCCGGGGTCGCACGCAACGTGACATCAGCAGGAATAATTCCTTCTATGAGTTGCAGCGTGTCGACATCCGATGAATCGCCTTGGTCGTCGATGTAGTCCTGCCCATATCCGCGACCAAACAGATAGATATCATTGCCCCAATATCCCTCCAGAAAATCGTTTCCGGCGCCACCATCGAGCGTATCGTCGCCCAGGGAAGCCCGGAGTTGATCGTTTCCCCCTAATCCACGAATAATATTGTCCCCGTCCGTGCCATAGAACGAGTCATCGGCGTCACTGCCGACGAAAATGCGCGCTTGCCTTTCGATATCGTTCGAGTCCCACACCGTTCCATCGGCAAAGACAAATTGATCCACCTTATTACTCGGCGAGACAAAAAATGACTCCACCGTCAATTGGTCTGTGCTCCCATTGACCTTAACGACCAGATCGTTGACATGATTTTCCAGCAGGAGATCGTCCGGCGCGATATCCGCTCCGAACAGTACCTGGTCGAGCCCTGTGTGAGCATACGTCTGCATGCCCATCCGCACGATGTCTTGTCCATACCCACGGCCAAACACGAACGCATTGTCGCCCACCCCGACAAGAATGTCATTTCCTCCTTGGCCATCAAGCCGATTTGGGCCAAACAGGTGGTTATCCAAACCATTCCCTACCAAGTCCACTCGCTGAGTCGGATCCAGGTAAAAATCTTCTAGAATCTGAACAATTTCAACCTGGTCAGGCGCTTGAAATACAAGAGAAGTACTAGGCGCCAGGTGGATGGTATCAACGCCCGCGTTCGCATCCTCTGACACGGTGGCAAGTCCTGACACAAGCTGATAGATATCGTCACCGGCCCCACCGATTAACTGATCGTCGGCCGCGTTCGACACCAACAGGTCACTTCCTTCGCCTCCGCGTAATGCGTTCACCCCCGCGCCTCCATACAGTCGGTCATTTCCGGCGCCGCCTTCCAATAGATCGTCGCCCTCCTCACCCTCCAACACATCAGCGCCCTCGCCGCCAATGAGGACATCGTTTCCATCGCGTCCGTGGAGCCAATCAGCAGCCTGACTGCCTTGCATATGGTCGGCAAAGGAGGTACCGATCATCGTTCCCCCGTCCACTGGTGCGGACAAGTTAAACCCTCGGGCGAGTAATCCGGCATCCGTTAGCACCGTGCCATCGGCAAACTCGAACCGGTTAATGGTGTGAAACTCGGAGGGTGAATTCAGCCCAAAGCCGAAGATCTGTACCGCGTCGCCACTGCTGCCGACACGTACGACAAGGGAATCACCGGATGCCACATCCAAACTCAGGGATGCAGCGGTAATACCAGCGCCAAAGACCAATCGATTACTCTGCGTTGCATTATCCTCGATAGAGTCAACACCGCCCCCCAGGTTAAATCGATACGTGTCACTCCCGGACCCGCCGACCAGGCGATCATTTCCCGCCCCGCCGTGCAGATCGTCTTCCCCGCCACCGGCCTGAAGGACGTCATCGCCATCACCACCATCGAGCACATCATTGCCTGCCTGTCCGGCAAATAGCGGCGAGTCTCCAAAGAGAGCGTCATCACCGGCGTCCCCGAACAAGGCATCATTTCCCACATCGCCCACCAACTGGTCGGTTCCCTCGCCACCAAACAGCTGGTCGTGCCCCGCACCACCCCACAACTGGTCATCCCCCTCATCGCCATCCAGAGTATCGTTACCGCCGAGAAGATTCAGGACTGTGGGGTCATTGCCATCACCGTAGAGGAAATCGTCGCCGGTGCCGCCAGCGACGAGATCGTCTCCCTCTCGACCCTGTACATCGTCGATCCCATCGCCACCATCAAGCTGATCATCACCGAGTCCACCATTCAGTAAATCATCACCGGCATCGCCGGAAAGGAAGTCGTCATCATCCTGACCAAAGAGCGCATCATTGCCGACGCCACCGACAAGCGTATCGTTGCCATTCTCCCCATGCAGCTGGTCGTTTCCATCATCCCCGAAAAGCTCGTCATCTCCCTCCTGCCCGGTCATAAGATCATGACCAAGCCCGCCCCACAATGAGTCGTCGCCGGCCCCTCCCTGTAGCTCGTCGCTGTCCGCCCCACCATCGAGAACATCGTTCCCGGCGAACCCAGCGAGCCGATCCATACCGGTGCCACCGTAGAGAATATCGTCGCCCCCTCCACCTTGAAGTTCGTCGGCCCCGGCGCCTCCATCGAGAATATCTTTGGACCCGAGATCCTCTGAAAAGTCTCCGACCAAAAGATCGTCGCCATCCCCACCGGAAAGAGAATCAGCCCCTGCACCGCCAAATAACCGGTCATTGCCCTCGCCGCCCTCCAACCAATCATCCCCAGCAAGAGTCTGAGTAAAATCTGACTCCCCATAGAGCGTATCGTTTCCGGTCCCGCCGATGAGCGTGTCAC
>JBEIQG010000248.1:0-4935 GCA_040376625.1 Nitrospira sp.
CGTCGTCCCCACCTTGCTTGAGTTTCTTCTGGACGCCGACGAAGACCTAGCACCCTATCGCCTGGATCGCTTCGGCAGTGTGATCTGCGGCGCCGGGCCGCTGCTGACGGACACGGCCTTGCGCTTCGAAGATCGTTCTGGCTTTCCGATCCGCCATGGTTACGGTCTGTCTGAAACGACCTGCTATTCCTGTTTCCTGCCGAACGACCTCACACGGGCAGAACATCGTCACTGGCTCACAGATTGTGATTTCCCCTCGATTGGAACGGCCCTGCGTCATAACGAGATGGCCATACTCGACGAGTCCGGGAAGCCGGTTGCTGAGCAGGCACGCGGGGAAATCTGCATCCGGGGGCGCACAGTCTGCGCCGGCTATTTCAAACGGGACGACGCCGACGAAGCCGCCTTCCAATGGGGTTGGTTCCGTTCAGGCGACGAAGGCTTTTACATCGCTGACGACCGGGGACGCCCGTTTCTTTTCATTATAGGCCGGTTGAAAGAACTCATCGTCCGCGGCGGCGTCAATATTTCCCCGTTGGAAATCGACGACGTGTTGAAGGGACACCCGGCCGTGCAATTCGCCATGGCCCTCCCCTTCGAGAATCGCTACTACGGCGAGGAAATCGCCGCCTATATCGTGCCGAAAGACCCGGCATCGCCCCCGACAGAGGCCGACATTATCTCCCATTGCCGCGGACGGTTGCCGTTTGCCAAACAACCGAAAGTGCTGGTGATGGGTACGGAGGTGCCCTACACCTCCACCGGCAAACCCAAGCGCTTGGACTTGAGATCCCGGCTGGCGGGCACTCTGGCCCAATACCGTGACAGGCAATTCAAAGATCCTGGTTGATCAAATCGGTGGAGGTATCAGATGAGCAACCTCTTGACAGGTTTCGAACGGCTCGAGGAAGCCCGCGAGCGATTCACGGGAAAAAGTTTTTTGGCCGGTCTCTACGACGGGCGGCCTGACTTCGACCTTCTGGTGACGCCTCCCGAACCGCCGGAAGAGAAGGCCGCCGGCAAGGCCTTCTGCAAACAGGTCGAACACTTTCTGATCCACGAGGTGGATCCGGACGAAATCGAACGCGAGGCCAAAATTCCCGAACGCGTCATCCAAGGGCTGTTCCGGCTTGGAGCCTTCGGCATGAAGATTCCCAAGGAATATGGCGGACTCGGCTTGTCCTATACGAACTACGGCCGCGTCCTGACCCTGATCGCCGGTTGGAGCAACATTCTCGCTCTGACGGTGGCGGTGCCGCAGTCCATCGGTATCGCCATGCCGATCCTCCTCTTCGGGAACGCAGACCAGAAGAGAAAATATCTCCCGGTCGTCGCGAAGGAGGCCATTTCAGCCTTTGCCCTCACAGAACCGATGACCGGGTCGGATGCAGCCAATGTCAGGACCGAGGCGGTCCTGGATTCATCCGGCACCCATTTCCTGGTCAACGGCGAAAAACTCTGGTGCACCAACGGGCCGATTGCCCGGTACCTCACCCTCATCGCTCGTGTTCCGGCTCTGCGGGTGGACTGCGAAGGAACGGTCGAATGGATTCCGGCGCCGCAGGGACAGCGGGCAGACGATCACGTTCACACGGCCTTCATCCTCGACATGACGGCGCCGGGTGTGCTGGTGCGCCAACGCTGCCAGTTCGAAGGCTGCCGCGGGATTGAAAATGCCCACATAACCTTGAAGAACGTGCGGGTGCCGGTCGAACAGGTGATCGGCGACATCGGCAAGGGGTTGAAGTATGCCCTGACGATTCTGAACGTGGGACGGGGCATCAGCATTCCCGCCATCTGCCTGGGCATGGCCAAGCAGGCCTGGCAACCGACCTTGGATCGCGCCAATACCCGGATGACATTTCAAAAACCCTTGGCGGAACGGCAGACACAGCAGATCCGGATCGGTGACATGGCAGGCCATCTCTTTGCGATGGAGGCACTATCCCTGCTGGTCTGGCGTCTCGCCGACCAACACCGATACGACATTCGCATTGAAGCCGCTGTCGCCAAGATCTTCTGTTCGGAACACACGATCCGTTTCATTCGCGACGCGCAGACCATATTCGGAGGGATGGGATACGAAACGGCCGACTCCAAGCACGCGCGCGGGGAAGCCGCCTTCGGCATCGAGCAGCTCGTTCGTGATGCGGAGATGTATCGGATCGGCGAAGGCGCCACCGATATCTTGCGGCCCTTCGTTGTCCGCGAAGGGTTAAGCCCTCATCTGGATCGCGCCAAAGGTTTCTATGCGGACGGACTTTCCGTACTCGAACAAGCACGGCAGGCCGTGAAGTTGATGCGCTTCTACCTGCCCTGGTACCTGCGCCAATGGCGAACAGGGTCGCTGCCTGTTCACCCGGAACTCACCCATACCCAAGTACGGCCGGTGGCTCGCTATATCGAACGAACCAGCCGGAGGTTGGCGAGAGAAATTCTCTATGCCATGCTGCGTTTCCAGGCCTCGTTTCGAGACGAACAGCGATTGCAGAACAAAATCGAAGCCGTCGGTGAAGATCTCCTTGCCATGTTGGCCACCGTGCTCCATGCCGGACGACAGGCCAGACTTGAGGAACATACTACCGTGTGGGAATTGGCAGAGGGGTTCTGTGCCGCGGCAAAACAGCGGATCGACCAACGGCTGAGAGAGTTCCGGCATCACCGGGACACCACTGCCGCGACCACCGGGCGGCAAGCCCTCAAGGGATTCTATCCCACCCTGTCGGAAGGAATCATTCGTCGAGGGCTGGAAGATTATCGACGCGACCGGCTCAAGACCGGAGCGCGCGAAGAATACGTTGAGGACGCTTTTTCCATCGGCATAAAAAGCGAGCAGGTCGCCGCTCATGCCCCTGATATTCGGCCTTGAAGGCAGCGGGACTCAACGGGCCATCTTTTATCAATTCCCGTTAGACCTTCCGATGATCCCCCAGGCCTGCCACCATCTCTACCTTGAACGGAGGGCTCGCCTCTCCCATGTACAACGTATGATGCGGGAACGGAATCTCGATACCTTGCGCGTCGAAGGCCTTCTTGAGCCGGCGCCGATACTCGCGTCCGACCTTCCACTGTTCGAGCGGCTTTGTTTTGATGCGCGCGCGAATCGTCACGGCACTATCGGCAAAATTCTCGATGCCCACCACTTCGATCGGTTCGATCATCAGCGAGCCCAGTACCGGATCGTGACGCAATTCTTCCCCGACTGCCTGCATCACCGCCACGACCCGATCCGTATCCTCTTTGTAAGCCACGCCCATGTCCAGCACGAAGGCCGACCAATCCTTGCTCATATTGGACAGCGTGTTGATGCCTCCGTTGGGAAAAATGTGCACCACACCGGAAAAGTCGCGCAATGCGATGGTTCTGAACGTAATGGTCTCGACGAGCCCGCCGGTCCCGTTGATCACGGCCACATCTCCCAGCCGGATCTGATCTTCGAGGATGATGAAGAACCCGCTGATGAGGTCACGGACCAGATTCTGCGCCCCGAAGCCCACAGCCAGCCCGATAATGCCGGCGCCGGCCAGAATCGGTGCCACGTCCAGTCCGACGACCTGCAACGATTCGATGATGACGATCGCCCAAATTGCCGTGAGCGCGATGGTGCTGAGGATGCCGGTCAATGTGGCGGCGCGCTTGTGAGCCGTACCCGACTGTTGATCCACCGCATCACTCGTGGCCACCATCACGCGTTCCAATTGTTGCAGTCCCACGCGGGAGAACCGGATGGCTACATAACCGATCGCACAAACCAATCCGACTCGTAGCAGAGCTACGCCTGCGGTCGTGCCCATGCCGAATAGCCAGGGCCAGGCGGTCTCGAACGAGATTCCTGTCATGATGCCTGCTCTCCTTTCACCTTGTCGGTCCCACGCTCCAACAGGAGACGGCCTGCCGGCTGCGATGCCTCCCGTTCGTTACTCTCCAATCGGCGGATGCGCTCGGCTTGAGCATGCACGGTCTCGGCCAGGCGAGTGACCTCACGGGCCCGCCGCAACTGCGCGCCCAGCGAGACAATCGCCACGAGACAGGCTCCGAGCGCCGCAGACCCTAATATGACCGGGACGAGAGTGGTTTCATGGCTCCAAAGCAGAAGCCGGATACTGACAGCTTCCATATTCTGAAGCGCGAATAACGCCAACAAGAACAGGCCTACGACTGCGATGCCTTTAGTCAGCATACCCTTCCTCCCGGCCGCAAGATTTCAATCCCTCCCCGCGTCCTCCCTGATGCTCCGCAACCAGGCCCACCCTACGATACCTGCGACCGTTGATGCACACAAGATTCCTACCTTGGCCGACATTTGCAACGGGCCCGGCGCGCGGGCTGCTGGAAGTCGATCGGGAGCACGATGGGAGCGGGTGATCGTTTGCTTCTTGGTTTCAACTCCGACCACCCCTTCGGTCTGGACAGTGCTGCCGGCTCACACAGGCCATCACGTTGCCTTCCGTACCCTCCAAATCACCACGCTCCACGGCCTGGAGCCCGTCATTGAGAATCGATTGAATAGATTTCCCCTCGAACGTTTCGAACAGTCTACGGATTCTGTTGTACTTGTTCTACCATGAGTGTCAGAACTCCGACGATACGTACCGGTCCATTCGGTCAGGCTCCAGATAAGCACCAGGTGGAGACCCGAAAGGTAGTCTTGCTTTCCCTCGTCGAAACGATGCCTGTCATCTGTCGCGCAGTTTTCCTCACAGAGTCGGTAGACACTTCAACTCCTCTTCGGCTATTATTGCGGTTCACTTCGACCGGTCACACATCCTCCAGTGGCGGTGTAGCTCAGTTGGTAGAGCAGCGGACTCATAAGCCGCGGGTCACCCGTTCAATCCGGGTCACCGCCACCAAATATTTCCATCATTTAGTTCCCTCCACTCCAACGAGTTCAGACACAGGTTGCGTCTGGGTTGCGGATTCGCCTTACAAACTAAC